>NZ_AYTE01000010.1:0-81347 GCF_000506245.1 Williamsia sp. D3
TTCTTCGCGCCGCCGCCGATGCCCAGTCCGCCGCCGACCTTCGGCTTTTCCTTGGTGTCGGTGGCTGTCGCCGCTGCCGCCTTCGCGGGCTCGGCTGCCGGTTCCTTCTTCTCGACCGGCTTGGCCTCGGGTTCGGCCACCGGTGCGGACAACCCCAGCGACGCTGCGCCGAGGAAACGGCCGCCGCGCTTGATCTCCGGGGCACCGCGCCTGACGGAGTCGAGGATCAGCTGAGCGACGTCGAGCACCTCGACCTTGTTCTCGAGCTCGGTGCCCGAGGTCTTCGCGGTCACGCCGTCGGTCAGCATCACGCGGCAGAACGGGCAGCCGGTGGCCACCTTCTCCGGTGAGGTGCCGAGTGCTTCATCGACCCGGTCGAGGTTGATGCGCTTGCCGATGGTCTCTTCCATCCACATCCGGGCACCACCGGCGCCACAGCACATCGACCGCTCGCCGTGACGCGGCATCTCGGTCAGGTTGGCGCCGGAAGCGTCCATCAGCTCACGCGGGGCGTCGTAGACCTTGTTGTGACGGCCCAGGAAGCAGGGGTCGTGGTAGGTGATGTCCTTGTTGACCGGGGCCACCGGGATGAGCCGCTTGTCGCGGACCAGCCGGTTGAGCAGCTGGGTGTGGTGGACCACCTCGTACTTACCGCCGACCTGCGGGTACTCGTTACCCAGGGTGTTGAAGCAGTGCGGGCAGGTCACAACGATCTTCTTGGCCTGCGCGGGAGCGGTACCGAACATCTCATCGAGGGTCTCGATGTTCTGCTGCGCCAGCATCTGGAACAGGAACTCGTTGCCTGCTCGGCGAGCGGAGTCACCGTTACACGTTTCGCCCTCACCCAGGACGAGGAAGTCCACGGCGGCGATGTCGAGCAGTTCGGCAACGGCCTTGGTGGTCTTCTTCGCACGGTCCTCGTAGGCGCCGGCGCAACCGACCCAGAACAGGTACTCAAAGCCTTCGAAGCTCTCGACATCCTGGCCGTACACCGGGATCTCGATGTCCATCTCATCGATCCACTTGGTGCGGTCCTTGGAGTTCTGGCCCCACGGATTGCCCTTGTTCTCCAGGTTCTTGAACAGGCCCGCGAGCTCGGACGGGAAGTCCGACTCGATGAGCACCTGGTAGCGGCGCATGTCGATGATGTGGTCCACGTGCTCGATGTCGACCGGGCACTGTTCGACGCAGGCACCGCAGTTGGTGCAGCTCCACAGGGTCTCGGTGTCGATGACCGCGCCCGTGGTGCCTTCGCTCTCGCCGACCAGCTTGCGCTCGGCCTCGTTGCGGGCAGCCTCGGGGATCGCATCGAGCTTGTCCTGCAGCACGTTTCCGTCGGCGTCGACCAGACCGATCTCGTCGCCGCTGATGTCTTTCTTACCGCCGGCGAGGAGGTAGGGCGCCTTGGCGTAACCGTGGTCACGCAGTGAGGTGATGAGGAGCTTGGGGGAGAGCGGCTTGCCCGTGTTCCATGCCGGGCACTGGCTCTGGCAGCGACCACACTCGGTACAGGTGGTGAAGTCGAGCCAGCCCTTCCAGGTGAAGTCCTCGATCTTGCCGGCACCGAATGCGTCCACGTCCGGGTCGGCGGTCTCCATGTCGAGGACCTTGCCGCCCGATGTCATCGGCCTGGCCGCGCCGAGCGCGACCCCGCCGTCGTCCTCACGCTTGAAGTAGATGTTGAAGAAGGCCGAGAAGCGGTGCCACGCCACGCCCCACGTGATGTTGCGGCCGATGACGGCGAGCCAGATCATGCCCGACATCAGCTTGATCAGCGCGAAGACCGAGACCATGGTCGGGCTGGCCGGGAGCAGCTTGGCGACCTGCATGGTGAAGAAGTCCGAGCCGGCATGTGCGTGGCCGTAGGTGGCGATCTTGCCGGCCTTCACCATGATCATGCCCAGGCCCTCGAGCAGCACGACCACCTCGACGAAGTACGCGGCGCCGAAGCGCGAGCCGGAGAACCGGGAGAGCCGCTCGGGAACCCGCGGGTGGTTGAGCTGACGAATGATGATCAGGGTGACGATGCCGACCACGGTGCCAATGCCCAGGAGCTCATCGAGTAGATGCCAGGCGAAGGTGTCGCCGAAGTACGGCCAAGAAAACTTGGCGTCGAACGTCTGGCCATAGGCCTCGAACCACAGCAGCGAACCGAGCAGGAACCCGATCATCACCAGCCAGTGGGCCCAGCCGACGGTTCGGAACTTCGCCATCCGCGTGTGGGCGATGAACTCGATCATCATCTGCTTGAAGCGAGGGAGCACCGGCGTGAACCGGGTGTTGTCCTTCTGCCCCTTGGCGATGGTGCGGAGCATCGTCCACACCCCGCGGAAAAACAGTGCCCAGCACACCAGGCTTGCCAGAGCAGCAATGGTGCCGATGGTGATCGTCGCGGTATTCACGGCGAAACTTCCTTTCACACAGGGGCTAGGCGACGTCAGAGGAACATCCGATCTCACGTGGTTGCGGTCGACCAGTGTCGCTTCCCCGCTACAGCACTAGATGCGAGATCATTGCCCGTAGTTTCCGGACCCCGATCTACAGTCCGATGCCCTGGACCGCCCCACCTGGAATTACTAGCATAGGTAGTAGTACATCAGCGCCTGTTGGTGGAGACTTCGGCGGCCCTGCTGCCGGGGCCAGGTGGCCCTGGAGCTGTCTTCACCCGACGAGCTATGTCGCCTTCTTCTTCATGGCCGAGAATCGTACGACGGCACCTGCTGGTCCTCTTCTCACCCGAACGTCGTTTAGTGGCAGGCGTTTTAAGAGTGGTTCGAGCTCGTGGTGGTCGATGAGCCGATGGGGGGCACCTTCCAGGCGATGGAGAGCTCGAGCTGGCCAGCTGGGCAGCAAGTCGTAGCCAACCAAGGTGCCACCGGGCGCAAGAACCCTAACGGCTTCGGCGAGAGCGTCTTCCCACGCTACGGTGTGGTGGAGCATGAGGAAAGACAGCACTGCATCGAACGCGCTCTCGTTGAACGGCAGGGCGCTGGCATCCGCTTGTCGGATGGTGGTTCTGTTCGACTCCCCGGCCAGACGCTGAGCGGCCGCGGTCACCATCGTGTCGTCGAAATCGGTGACAGTCATCCGTATTCCGGGAAACCTGGCGAGGACTTCAGCCGCCATCGCTCCGCTGCCAGCACCGATTTCCAGAACGTTCCCCAGAAGATTCGCACCCTGAAGTGCCCACGGGACCACAAGGCGGCGCGTTGTCAACCGCCAGGGCGCACTGCGGCAGAACGCCGATTCGAAGCCGGACATTGTAGGCATCAGGCCAGTTCCTTACCGCTAGAGGTCAATTCGTTCACCGCCGCAGGGCGCGTGCTTTTCGAGCAGCTCATACCGCAACCTCAAGGTGCTTCTCGACGGCGGCCGCTAGTTCAGTCCGCGTGTCAAAAACTTGCGGCAACACCGCGGCGACCGACCCGTCAGCCCGGATAAGGACGGTGCACGGGTAGACCCGCGGGATGCGGAGAACGCGGGCGAGCTGGGCGTCGATATCGACAACAGCTGGCAACCTGACGCCGATGTCGGCCAACATGGTGAGCGCGCGGGTGGGATCTTGGGCGCCATCTTGTCCATGGACCGTCAGCACCTGCACCTTGCCCGTGGCAGTCGCCGCGAACTCCGCGACGACCGGCAGTTCTTTTCGACACGGCCCGCACCAGTAGGCCCAGACATTGAGCACCAGCGGCATACCCGCGGTCACGCCCGCCATCTCGATCAGCCGGCCATCTGCCAAGCAGGGCAATGAGATGCCCGCCATGGGTGAGGTGATCGGGTCAGCCAGACCCGACACCGGGCAGGAATCGAGAGCAGCATTCTGCCGTGCGCGAGTGAGCTCTTCTTGCGACACTGCATCGCCCGATCCCGCTGATACTGCGTTCCCGGGCGGTGGTTCCGTGCTCGCGTCAGGGTCAAACGCAACGCTCCCCCGAGGCCAAATGGCCACGATGAGGGCGACTGTCACCACAAGAGCACCACTCGTCCACCGTGCCGATACCGACAATCCAGCGAGCCCTCGCGTCGGTCCACTCATACACACTTCCCAGTTGACACCACCTTGGTCCAGGCAGTCGACCCTCGTCGGCTGCAACCGAGATGCAACAACACGTTCGCCAAATACTATGCACTATAGTAGCTGAATGGAACGGCGGTTTCGGATCCGGTTGCTACGCCCCACGCAGCACTGCTCGGTCACTGATGCCGTGGCATTGCAGCCCGTTCGTGGTGGGCATCTGTCCGAGCAGTCCCGGCACTCTCCCCGCGCCACGGTCCTGGGGTGTGGGCGGTTCTGCCGATGACTGCGACAGCGACTCAGTCCGCGGCACCGCCGACAGCGGGCAGGAAGCGGACCCGATTGGTGTCCTGGGTGACGCGAACAGCAGGGTGCGCTGCAAGTGGCATTCTCATGTGGGCGTCGTTTCCGCCACGCAATCTGTGGTTCCTGGCCGTCCTGTCACTGGCAGTGCTGGCACTGCAACTGCACGGGGTAGCCCGGGCCCGAACCGCGTTCTGGTGCGGGTTTGTGTTTGGTCTTGCCTACTTTCTTCCGTTGTTGCCGTGGGTGGGGATCTATGTCGGACCACTACCGTGGGTGGCCCTTGCAGTGGTGATGGCGTTGTACGCAGGGCTACTGGCGATAGTGGCTGCCCGCGTCACGGCGTTGCCGTGGTGGCCCTTATGGTTTGCCTTGGCATGGGTGGGTTTCGAGTGGGTCCGGTCCACCTTCCCATTTGGCGGGTTCCCCTGGGGGAGAGCGGCTTTTACCCAAGCTGAGGGACCCTTGCTATCGATAGCATCAACCGGTGGGGCGCCGGCAGTCTCGTTCGCCGTCGCTTTCACCGGTGGCGCGCTGGCCGCGTTGACCCGCACCCTACTGACCGGTCCGCGGCAGCGGCAGGTAGTCATGCGCCGCGCTGTTGTGGTGCTGATCATGCCTGCCTTGGCTGGCGCATTGTGGCCGTCAGTGGAGTCAGTCAACACCGGTGAGGAAGTCACCGTCGCCGTGATTCAGGGGAACGTGCCCCGTTTGGGATTGAACTTCAATGAGCAACGGCGCGCTGTTCTAGACAACCACGTACGCCAAACCCTGTTGTTAGCACAGAAGATCCAAGCTCAAGAGGTGCGGCAGCCCAGCGTGGTGTTGTGGCCGGAGAATGCCTCAGATATTGACCCCACCCTCAATCCGGATGCCGCCGAGCAGATCACAGCGGCGTCGAAGGCAGTGGGCGCACCGATCATGGTGGGTACAGTGCTACAACATTCTGACGGGCGGCCCACCAATTCTGTCCTGGTGTGGGATGGCCGCACCGCGATGCAGAAGCTGCCGGTTCGGGGCCGCTACGACAAGCAGATCATTCAACCTTTTGGCGAATATTTGCCCTGGCGCGGCTTTTTCGAGTACTTCTCACCGTATGCCGAGCAAGCAGGCAACTTCAGGCCCGGTGTGGGACCTGGGGTGGTCACAGTGTCCACTGCGCCCGGCAACGACCTCACCGTAGGAATCTCGACGTGCTGGGAAGTGGCCTTTGACCGGTCGGCGCGAAAGGCGGTTCGCGCAGGTGCGCAGCTGCTATCGGTACCGACCAACAACGCTACGTTTGGTCGCACAGAGATGACCTATCAACAACTAGCGATGTCTCAGGTGCGCGCGGTGGAGCATGGTCGCAGTGTGGTGGTCTCGGCCACCAGTGGTGTCAGTGCCGTGATCAATCCCGACGGTCAGATTACGGCCAGCACCGGCATCTTCGAACCCGGCATCATGGTCCAGACCATCGCGCTGCACACAGAACGCACCGTCGCCACCACTGTAGGTCCGTTGCCTGAGCGAATCGCGGTGGTGCTCACCGTGCTGGGGCTTATGTGGGCGTGGGTGCGTCATCGGCGAGCTTGCCGCCTCACCCAGACTCTTCAGACCCACGACTTATAAACCCACGGCACGGCGGGTGGTCGACGGACGCGTTGTCGCGCGCACCCCTTTGACCACGCCCGCTCCAGCAAACCTGCTACCCCTTTGGCGTTGCGGCACTGGGCTATTGACCCAAATCTGCCGTCACCGGAGGTCACTTCGGCGCAACGACGACGGCAAGTACGCCAACGTTCTATATGGGCAGTACGACGTTGCTCACAAATGCATCTCGGAGCCATACGACAAAAACATCCCAGGCCCCCGTCACCAGCGCACTGCCCACCACTACGAGCATGACGCCTCCGGCAACCTGGATCCTGCGGGTATGGCGCCGCAGGAACCCCACACCGCGCATCACGCGTGACGAGCCGAAAGCCAATAGAATAAAGGGCAACCCAAGACGAAGGCAGTACGCCACGATCAGTAGCGCCCCGCGGGCGGCTGTAGCTCCCTCGGTTCCGGCCGCCACAGACAAGACACCCGCTAGCGCTGGGCCAAGGCAGGGCGTCCACCCCAACCCGAACACGGCACCGAGCAATGGCGCTCCAGCCAGCGACGGGATGAGCCGAGGCTTCGCGCGCGTATCTCTCTGCAGTGCAGGCATGAACCCTAGGAACACCAGCCCCATCACAATGGTCACGACACCACCGATGCGTTGGAGCACGTCGCGATTGACCTGCAGCAGCCCGATCACTCCAAAGACCGATACCGTGCCCAGCACAAAGACCACCGTGAAGCCTCCGACGAACAGCGCTGCCGCGCCGGTCACCCGCCAACGGTGGCGCGTTCTGGAGGTCACTGCATCACCTCCGCTGCTCGAAGTCCCTTCGGCCCCAGCCACTGCCGCTAGATATGACAGGTATCCCGGCACGAGAGGAATGCAGCAGGGTGAGGTGAAAGAGACCAATCCTGCCAGCGCTGCCACCGCCAGCGCGAGCAGGATCGGCCCGGTCGCGGCGACTGATTGAAAACTCGTGCCCACAGTGTCAGTGCTCGCCCATACCGTCACTCAAGATCCTTACTCAGCGCTGCCAGGGTGCGATTTGTGGAGGTCAGCCGCCGATCGTTTAGGCGGCCCCGGCTGGCGGTGGGCGATTGCGCTCGCCCGTCCGGCACAGCGACCAGGTTTACTACTACTCGCCATAGTAGTTCACGGGGTCGGGCTGACCCGAAGCGGGTTGAAGGCGCTCACCGACCCCCGATTGTTTTAGGCAGCGACTACCATGAGGTCCACCGTCAGCAGAGCAAGGCTGGCGAGAGTGGTCCAGGTACGTCCCCGGGCGGTGTGGGGGTCGCTGCGCAGTGGGAACAAGAGTTGTCGCAGTAGGACATAGCCCAGAAGGGTTGCCACGAACAGGGAGCCCGGCCAGGGCGCCGACACCGTCAGCACCAGAACCAAGCTGATGGCCGCAAGCACCAGTGCCCCGACCGCTTCAATGAGCTGTACAGGGTAGCGACGAACTCCCAGCTGGCGATCGGACGACCACATTCCCCAGCGTGAACTGGTAGCCCGGCCGGCGCAGCATCCGGACAGAAAGCAACCCGGACGGCCAATCGCCATACCCAGGAACAAGCCCGGCGCAGTGGCGTCGAGCAGCTCGCCGACCGGTAGCCCCACCGCGAGTGCACCGACAATCACCGTCCCCACTGCAGCGACGATGAATCCCTGGATGCATGCGCCGGCGGTACGCAGAGACCGGCGGCGTTCGCGGTGCAGAACAAGAAACCACATCTTGGCACCGAGCACACCGACAAGGCACCCCAGCACTGACAACAGCGTTGCCACCCACCACCGAGAGTCGACGCGAGCGAAGAGCAGCGCCTGAGCAACAAGGGCGGTAACAGCGCCCATTCCTACCAATATCGGCCACGCCAGAACGCGGACACCTGGGCCCACTGCCAGAGGCGCGAGACGGGTCGTGGTGGTCACCGTCTGCCTCGATGCCGCGTCGTCATCGCCCACCGGTTTTCCGACCACCCGCCAGGTTCCCTTGGTGATACCGCTGACCCGTACAGACACTGTGGCGCGTCCAGTGGCAGGAATCTGGTCGAAGGACACCACACGCCCAAAGCTGTCCCCTGGATGTTCGGCCCCCTCCGCCCCCATGCGGGCACCCACAAACGCGACAGAGGACGACCGGTCTCGGTCGCGTGGTAGCTCATAGGTCGCTACCAATCCCTGCGGCTCCATCTCCTCGATCGCCGCTGCACAGCCGCGCGCCGCGACGGGTTCACTCACGTGCGGCGGTTCGGTCAACGGAACCGGGTCTGGCGCCGGCGAGAGAGTAGCCTCACCGCTCGGGGCTTCAACGTGTGTACGCCTCTCACCACCTGGCGGGCTTTGCTGAGACCGCGCGCGGGCTCTGAGTGCGACAACATTGGCCTCGGCGTCTGGGGCTACCGCGGCCGCGTCACTCGCGTTGGACGTCAACCATTGGCCGCGTGCTCCAGCAGATCCGTCAGTGCCGCTAGCCCGGCGTTTGGAACGACCAGCGGTGCGCTGGTGGCTCTTTCGTTTGGTCTTCTTGCTCATAACAGCGGCCCTCAAACCTTGGTGTGGTGCGAGCGGAAGGCAGCCGCTCAACTACTATGCACGATAGTAGTTGAAATTACTATTGTGGGTAGTAATTGAGGTGACAGGTGTTACTCAGAGATCAATGGCACTCAAGGCTCGAGCGGTCACAGACAACGGAAGGGTGCATGGTCGAGCGGTTCGCCGCTTTATCGGCGTGGTGGAAGCCGCGCCAGTTATGTGCAGCTGAAGGCATACATAGCCAAGGCAGCGACGCACCCGCCTACGAGGGGGACAGCCATGGCGCATCCAAGGAGCGTTCCTACTTGCACGCTGTGACGACGGGGGTGACGATTAGCTTCGGCGCACAGCCGCTCGAGTCGTGTGGTCACGGTTCCACTGACCATTTCCAGGATCTGACTGGGAGCGGGCGCGGGCGCGGGAATTGCGGACATGGTGCGCAGGGCCGAGGCGACAACAAGGTGCCCGTGGTCTAGTGCTGCCTCTGCGTCTGCGGCCTGTTCAGCGAGTTCACGGACCATGCTGGGACTGTGGGCGAACAGCGGCATCCAGGGCAGCGTGCGTCCGACTGATTCGGCCCACAGGATCAGGGTGTGGTGTCGAAATCGGGCGTGCGCACGCTCATGGGCCAAGACCGCGCCCACCTCGTCGGCGGTGAGGTGGTTGAACAATCCGGTCGATGCTCCCACGGTCGGATTTTTGCCCGCCACGCAGAAGGCAACGGGCGTATCGGTCTCTAACCACCACACGCCAGGGTGCTCCGGCTTTTGGGTGCCGGCCAGGTGTAGTGCCCCAACGTATTTGTCCCGCAGTGTCTTTTGCCGGACGCGTTCGCGTCGCGCCAGGTAGAAGATTCGTACCAGCACAACTCCTACCAGCAACCCTGCGCTGGCACCGGCGATTGTCTCGCTGGCCTGAGGGGATCCGTGCGCAAGGAGTTCCCAGCAACTTCCCAGCAGGGAGGCGAGGTGTTCGGCGGTGCGGGCCGGCAGCGCCAGGGCGATTGCTGCAGCGACAACCAGCAATACAAAGAGGCTCTGAGTTACCGGCCACAGAGTAAGAGCAGTATGGGGGCGTAGTCGGTGTCTGATGCGCGCGAAGAAGCGAGGCCACATCCATCCCAGCGTGCCCGCACTAGCCAAAAGCGTGAGGGCCAGATTCATCGCCGATCCGTTCGACGGTCATAGTCGCTGCGATTCGGCTGACTGCCACCTACCCAGCGCACCAGCGCACCAGTGCGTGTGGCGGTCGGCATCTGTGCAGACCACAAGGTCAGCGTCTGCCCACGCTCAGCGGCTGCCCACATCGCGACCTCCTGTCTCGCCCTGCCGTGTGCGGACAGTGTATTCCGATGCCGCTCCAGCCTGTCAGAGTTGATCCCCGACGTGATCGGCGCCCAGCGGGCGCGTCGCCGGTCGTTCACAGGTGGCACACCGCGCTGTGGCTCGCCACCGCGCCAGCACTGCTGCGCCCAGCACAGCGAGCGAGCCCAGGGCCAGTACCGGTTGAATCGGAGACCACACAGTCAGGGCGCCGGAGACACCAAGCAAGGCAACGGCAATCTTGTTGCACACCGGGCAGCCCACCGCCAGCGCTGTAACCACCACACTCGTGACGCCGACTGCATCATGCCGCCGCGCGCGCGGTGCGCCTGCAGCCCAGCCCACAGTGCAGCGAGGACAACGGTGAGGACAACCACCGGCACCTCCCACCATCGCACCGGCGTCATACGGGTGAAGTACGACGTGTCGATCACATCCGTGGGCACTCCCACAATGATGGCGGTCAGAACCCCCACTCCGACAGCCCGCCACACGTGCAGGGAGGAGCGACGCTTCGCGGGTGCCGGGCACCCGTGGTCGCGGCGCACGCTGCCCATCGACGCAGGCGCAACCGCCCCATCGAGCGCACTGTCTACTTTCGTCATGCTCACTCCAGCCACTGGACCCATGCGACCCCCCATTAACTACTATAGTGCATAGTAATACGGTAGAAGTGGTGCTCGCTACGAGATTGGATGTCCGCCCGGACACGGCGATCCGAGATCACAGCGGCACCGGCTCGACCTGGGCCAGGTGCACCACGAATGTGCACATCGACAAGGGGAAGCATGGAACTGATTGAGGTCGCCGACGCTGTGCAGTTGGGTGTGGAGCGTATGGGCGCAGGCCCTCCCGTGCTGCTCATTGGCGGACTAGGCATGCCGTCGCAAATCTGGGAGCTGTCGGGGCTGACGGCGGCCCTGGTTGATGCAGGATTTTCGGTCATCGCCTACAACGCACGGGGCGTGGCACCGTCCACCGCGACCGAACCTCCCTACAGCGTGGACGGACTCGCCAGCGATGCCGAGCACCTGCTGGAGGCATGCGGAATCACCGAAGCACTCGTCGTGGGCTACTCGCTGGGCTGTTACACCGCACAGTGCCTTGTGCGTCGACGGCCCGATATGGTCACTGGCGCAGTGTTTTTAGCTGGTTTACAACCATCTCCGATTGGCGCACTGGTTGGGCAGATGGAACTCGACCTCATTGGCCGGCTCGGGGAGATTCCTGCGCAGGTAAGGGTTTTCGAGCAACTTATGACCACACTGAGCCCTGCCATGTTGCAGGACCCCGAGACAGTGTCAATATGGCGCCAACTGCTCGCCGATGGCGATAGTCTCTGGTCCGATCGAAAAGGCCTGCACGGGCAGCTCGCTGCGTCGTTTGAATGGATCATGAACGAAGAGCCTCATCCCGAACACTTGGCTCAGATCTCTGCCCCGGTACTGGTTCTGGCCTTCGAGCACGATGTGTTTTTCCCACCACACACCTCGCATGAGACCGCACAACAGATTCCGAACTCACAGTTCAAACAAATTGACGGAGCCGCACACGGGGGATTGTTTAGCAACGAGACCAACGTCGTGGAGACGATCGCACAGTTCTGCAACGATCAGCGTCACCGCCTCGACGGCGGCGGCTCAAGGTCTGCAGCCCCATAGTCACTGCTGACGCCGATATACGGCCACTGCGCCATAGGCCAGCGCAGCGAATAAAGCTGCCACACATACCACCGCGATAATCGGTCCGGGTGCTCCATCATTGCTCACCATCAGTGCTATCACGACTGCAGCTGTATTGGCGGCGATGGCATTGCCAATCGCCACCCTCGCAACAGTGGTGGGCGGCACGCGGCCGATCACCGTGTCACTGAGCATTCTGCGGCCACCACCCCTTCGCCGACGTTGACAGCAAGGCGTACCAGCGTCGCATGGAGGTTCTCATGGCGCCTCTGCTGCTAGACGTTCAACAACAGGCTGCAACTCACTGGCGGTCACCGCACGCAAGAACACAGCAGCAGCTCGATGCTTGCGGTCAAGGACCACGGTGGTGGGAACGACCGATGTTGGTGTGGTCAATGTGGCCAATGTCCGTCCGCTGTAGTCGTAAATCGAGGGATAGGTCACCGACCGGTCAGATATGAAATCACGTGCCGAACTCCTGTTGTCGCGGAAATCGATACCTAAGAACATCACGCCCTGATCTTGCGTCGCGGAGTAGACCTGCTCGAGAGCCGGCGTCTCGATACGACACGGCGCACACCACGATCCCCACACATTGACCACTACGACCTGCCCCGCAAAGTCGCTCAGCCGTACCGTAGCGCCTTGCCTCATCACATCCGGGCCAGTCAACTCCTCGACCACTCCCCGCGACTGGGGCGGGTCATAGAAAATCACCGTCTTGCCGCCAGGTGACACGAACTCGAACGACCCTCCTTGACGTACCGCGTCATCGCCGGTGCCGCACCCCGCCACCACAATCGCCACCACTAAACCCATGATGAGGACACCGCGCCCAAACCCCTGCCGCACTACTATTTCCCCTCCTGCCCAACTACTTTCAGGTTCGCGCAGCACCACGTCGGACCGAAGTCCGACGCCGACACGTCGGTCTACCGACGGCGCACGGCCAATCAGCCGCAACTACTACTGCACATAGTAGACGGCTCGCTGGCAACCCTACCTGAGCAACTAACCTCTATAGTAGTAATCTGTGCGAGGCCAACGCCCGCCCTCTCCCCCGCGACAGGAACCTACCCACGTGGCACGACATCGCCTGCCTGAGGCGACCTTCTCGACAAGTTGTCTGGCGAGCTCCGCACCAGCCGAGCCGCTGGGTCCGTTGCCCACCTCCCCACGGGCCCGTGTAGTCGGCTCGTACACCGCTGATGATCAGCCCGGCAGAGCAGGTCGGCATCGTAAGCAGTGCCTGCACACTGAGCATGCTCATGGTGTTGTCCCCAGCCCGCCCACTTCGTTCGGGCCGCGAGAGTCTGCACGTCAGCGAACAAGACGGGGCGAGCTTAGCTACACACAGCTATGGCCTGTCGCGCAGACTGACCTCCCCTCTACTGCCGCCCTCACCGGTACAGGGGTGCGGGAAACACCGCCTCACCTACTCGATGAGCCCAGGCCAGTGCCGCTACTGGCACCCTGGGAGAGGGCAATATGCGCACAGGGCACCGAGATTGGTGCCCGCTCCAGGGTCGCGGTGAGCGCTAGCGACCTATTTGACGCACAGTACGGTCAAGGGTCACTGCGCGCTGGCTCCGGGAGCACTGGCCGGTCTAGCCGGGCCAACGCGGACACATGGAGTGCATCAGTGGCCGCCGGGGCGATGACCCTTACCGCTGCCGCTGTCACGGCGGTGGTCCTCTTACACCCTGCCGCGGGCGACGATGCCCCACGGCAGGTCTATGCCGGTGTAGTCAACGACGCGCCCGGACCGACCTCGCAGACCACAACACCCCCGTCGTCGACCGACGTGGCATCTGTGACAGCTCCGTCTGCACGACCGGCACGCCCAAGCCCCTCTCCTACTCCACTCGCGCCACCCCCCATCACGGCCATGGTGGCTGCTCCACCCACGGTGGCACCCACCGTCGGCATATTGACCTCAGGCTTCGGCGCACGTTGGGGTAGCACCCATCTTGGTCTTGATATCGCGAACGCGATCGGCACCCCTGTGGTGTCAGTGACCGCTGGCGAAGTACTCGAAGCAGGCCCGGCGAACGGCTTCGGGCTGTGGATCCGAGTCCGCTAGGACGATGGCACCATCGGCGTCTACGGGCACATTGACCAGGCTCTGGTCACTACTGGTGAGCGTGTGGAGGCCGGACAGCAGATCGCCACGATGGGGAACCGCGGCATTTCGACAGGATCGCACCTGCACTACGAAGTGCGTCAGGACGACGGCAGCAATCTTGATCCGGCGCAATGGCTCCTGGGCCGCGGCGTCTCAGTCCAGTGAGTCGTCGCTGGACGCAGCCCCATGCAGTGGTGACAATACTGTCATGAAGTCGTTGGGAACCCTTGAAGCCGACGTGATGGACGTCCTGTGGAACGCAGCGCCGGAACCACAATCGGTCCATGACATTCTCGCCGCGTTATCAGGCCGCACGCACGCCTACACCACGATCTTGACCGTCGTCACCAATCTGCACTCCAAAGGCTTCCTCGAGCGCACCAAAGTCAGTCGCGCATACCATTATTCGCCTGTTCAGACACGCCAGGAGGCGACCTCGCAAGCCCTGCGCGACATCCTTGCCAGTAGCGAAGACCCTGCTGCGGTGCTCATGCATTTCGCGCAAACCGTCACCCCCGAAGAGCAAGAGGCGTTGCGTAAGAGTCTGTCTAAGCGGTCCAAACGTCCACGCTAGAGCCATCAATTGGACGGATACAAACCACGCCGGGCGTCCCGCTGGGTGAACCTGCGCGCTCGTCTACCGGAGCGAATGTGGTGCTCACACTTCGTGTGCCCTCGCAGTGCACAGTTCTCACAGGATTGATGCCTCACGCTCGGCGAGCCACGCCACTGGGTCCACGTTCTGTCCTGAGGGGTCCTGCACCTCGAAGTGCAAGTGGGGTCCTGTGGATTGACCGCGGTTACCGACGGTGGCGATCTCCTGGCCGGCGGTGACCGATTGTCCCACCGTGACGGTGTTTTCGTTGTTGTGCCCGTAGGTAGTGATGGTCCCGTCGTTGTGTTGGATGCGAACCCACAGGCCGAATCCCTGTGCCGGGCCCGAGCTGATGACCACTCCGTCGGCGACGGCGACGATGGGTGTTCCTGTCGAGTTGGCGATGTCGATGCCTTGGTGGTTGCGGCCGTCTCCGAAGGGGGAGGTGATTGTCCCCGAGGTCGGCGCGACGTACTGCCGGCCGACGGTCGAAACCTCGGTTGGGGTCTCGTCTGGTGACGGCGGGCTCGTCGAGGTGTCCGGAGGTAGCGGCGGCGTGGTCGACGGGACGGGCGCCGCCGGAGTTGCCGGTGCGGCGGTGGCGCTGGGCACGGGGGACGCGGACCCGATAGATGTCGTCGACTCGGTGGCCTGTGTGGTGGTTGTCGATGGCGGTGGCGGCGTCAGTTCAGGAGTTGCAGGCGCGGTGGTGCTGGGTTGCCCGGTGTGTGTGGGTGATGCGGGTGCAGGTGCGAAAGAGGATGCCAGAGTGTGGACGATGGTCGGGCTGTGCGGAGTCCCGGCGGCGGTGAGAGTGGCAACGATGTCACTGAAGTGCAGCGCTCTCATTGCTTCGGTGGTCTCGCTGGGATCGAGATTGGCTAGGGGGCTCAGGCATTGGGCGAGGGCCTGGGCATCTGCGTTGGGGGCACCGAGGGTGGCGAGTGACCACTGGGCAACGCATGTGCCCACCTCGCGGCCCACTCCCGCCAGGGCAGCAACGCCGTTGTCGGTGATCATCGCCTGGGCGTTCATTACCGCCAGCTGCAGCAATTCTCGTCGGATGTGGGTGCTGTCGGCGACGGGTTGATCTCCCGACGCCACGTCGGCGACCTCGTCGGACACGAGCTGATGGGCGTTCATTAGGGAGAGCTCGGGTGCTGACGCCGGCTGTTGTTCTTGCTGTGGGTGGACAAGAACTAACGCCCCGGCTGCGGCGACCACACAGCCTGTGGAGGTTGCCGCTGTCCAACGGCGGCGTGTTCGCGGTCTGCGGGAACGAACAAATACTTCAAAGCGCACGGCAACGCTCCTTTTGGAGGTGTCGGGAAGGGGCGGACCGCACGAGTTTGACAGGGTCCCACCACCGGGGCGTAGACCCCACTATTGCACTCCTCTCCCAGATGCACCATAGGAAACAGCAGCCTCATCTGAATCACAAGGATGTGATTACAGGAGTCGGCTCAGCGCGTGAGATCGATTGTGTGCCCGTAAATTTGGTCCACACTCACTGTTCGACGCAAGTTTCCGGCGAGGTGCACTTAGTGCGGCTGCGGACGAGCGACCCCGCGTAGGCACTGGGTGGCAGACATAAGTTTCTGTCATCGGCGGGACTGTCCACTACGATGAGGGTCAATACCTCCCAGGGGTAAGTCCAGAAGACGACAGCGAGCGCAGACACATAGGGGGTGGACGATGTCAGGGTTTGTAGGCGGTCATGGCAGCACTGATGTTGTCCTGCGTCATCGGCCGGTTCGGGGTCGCTGGTTGACCGCGGCGGCGATGGCGTGCGCCGCTTTCGCTGTACTTGTGGGCGTGTTGTTGATGCATTCGGTGCCTATGGTGCACCCTCCGGCCGGGCACGGTGTGGCCGGTGTTTCCACCGCTACGGTCACGCACCCGGCTAGCCATACCCACACCGGCCTCGCCGATCTGACTGCCCTTGGGATGGACGGCGCCGGCGTGGTGATGGATATGGGTTGCGGCGACGGCTGTTCGCCGCACACCGGGATGGCGATGTGCATGGCGGTGGTCAGTGTGGTGGCTACCCTGCTGATGACACGTCGGCTAGTGGCGCATCTGCCCACCGTCGGTGGGGCTCACCAGATGACGTGGACCGGCAGGTACACCTCGCGTGCACCGCCGTGGGCGACACCCTCGTTGGAGAAGTTGTCAGTGTTGCGGATCTGACAGACGAAGTGCCCTGGGCACTTTCGTTGTGACGTTGTACGTGCTTATCGGCGCGTCGCAATTCCTGATCCCCACATCCACATTTCTTTTCCAAGGAGACGATTATGTTCTTGACCCGTTCTGCCCGACTCAAAGTTGTTGTATCCGGTGCTGGTGTCGCTGCGGCCGTGGTGTTGGCCGGCTGTAGCGGTGACGGTGGCCACGACATGGATTCGATGGGTGGCGACTCGATGTCGACGCCTGCATCCACCAGCACGACCGCTCCCTCGACTTCGACGGGGGCCACCGCCCAATTCAACGACGCCGATGTGATGTTCGCGCAGATGATGTACCCGCATCACGCCCAGGCTGTCGAGATGGCCGAGCTGGTACAGGGACGCACCACCAATCCTCAGATCATCGAGCTGGCCGCGGCGATCAAAGCCGCTCAAGGCCCGGAAATGGCGCAACTACAGCAGTGGCTGCAGCAGTGGGGTAAACCTGCTCCGAGCGCCGATATGGGCAGCATGGACCACGGCAGCGACGGCATGAGCGGCATGATGTCTGAGCAAGATATGACCGAGCTGGAAGCCAAAAACGGCGCCGAGTTCGATCAGGCGTGGCTGACAATGATGATCAAGCACCACACCGGTGCGATCGAGATGGCTAACACCGAAATCGCGGACGGCTCTAACGAGCAGGCCAAACAGATGGCTCGCACAATCGTGCAAACCCAGCAGGCCGAAATCGACACCATGAAGTCGCTACAGGCCCAGTCCTGACCTCTCAACAACTGTCGTAGGGCCGGAACCTACTGATCGCATCGGTAGGTTCCGCCCTCGACCAGGTGCCCCCTCACCCTTCTTCACCTCAGGAACGGCTCCCTCCCCCGGCCCTCTGGCCGGGGGCGCGGGGCCGCTGAGCTTTGACTTACGGAGATTTCATGCGCACCCCTCATCACGGAGGGCTCCTGGTGCTGGTGCTCGCCATGGCGACACTGGCCGCCTGTAGTTCCTCCCCCTCACCGTCGACGTTGAGTTCATCCTCACCGGCAGCAACCTCGGCGGTCGACGCGCCGCAATTGACCATCACCCCCGGCGACGGCACCACCACGGTGAAGCCCACCGACCGGGTTGAAGTTCAAACATCTATGGGCACCTTGGAATCGGTGGTGCTGACCAACGAGACCGGAGCCCAGATCGACGGGTTCTACACCCCAGACCGAATAGATTGGAAACCCGCTGTTCCCTTGGGGTATGGCCGTACTTACACGCTGACCGCCACCGCTGTTCACGAGAATCAACGCACCGTACGCACCATGTCGTTCTCGACGGTCACACCGGGTAACCAGACCAAACCGACCTTTGTCAGCACCGGCGGAAACCTGCTCACCGACGGCGCCACCTACGGGGTAGGGATGGTGGTGGTCGCCCAGTTCGACGAGCCGATCGGCGACCGGGCCGCCGCCGAACGTTCACTCGAGGTGCGCACCGATCCCCCAGTCACCGGGTCGTGGAACTGGGTCGACGAGCGAAACGTGCACTGGCGTCCTCGCGAGTACTACGCCCCCGGGACCACCGTGACCGTTAACGCGAACATCTACGGGGTTCAGTTGGGAGAGAACCTATTCGGGCAAGAGGACGTATCAACCTCGTTCACCATTGGTGATGCGCACGTCTCGATCGCCGATGACACCACCAAACAAGTATCGGTGTTCAGCAACGGTCAGCTGGTGCGCACCATGCCTACCTCGATGGGTCGCGGCGGCACCGAAACGGTCAATGGCCGCACCATCCATTTCTGGACTCAATCGGGCACGTATACCGTCCTGGACAAGGCCAACCCGGTCATCATGGATTCCTCCACTTACGGACTCCCGGTGAACTCTCGCCTGGGCTATCGCCAGTCGATCAATTACGCCACCCGCATCAGCAACGACGGCATTTACCTGCACGAGCTTGTCGACACCATCGCCCAGCAGGGCAATACCAACATGTCCGCCGGATGCCTCAATCTCAACCCGGACAATGCGCGCTGGTTTTACGACTTCTCGGTACCAGGCGACATCGTCGAAGTCCGCAATACCGGAGGCCCCCCACTGGAGCTCTGGCAGAACGGTGACTGGAGTGTGGCGTGGGGCCAGTGGCTCGATGGTAGTGCGCTGCAATGATATTCACTGCCCAACGACGCAGGGCCGCAGCAGTGGTGTTCCTGGTGGGCGCGGTGGCGGTAGCGACTGGGTGCACCTCCGCCGCCCCTGCCCCCCGCCAGAATCCCCCAGCTGGTGTCGGCGACGTCACCGAGGCGATCACACTGTCTCCGGAGCTGACGCATCTGCATGGGCTGCAGCTGTCCGCCGATCGCACGCTGCTGGCCGGAACCCACACCGGGCTGGCTGCGATCACCCCCGCCGGCGCCACCACCGCCGTGGGCACCGCCGATGACGACCTGATGGGTCTGAGCGGGATACCGGGCACTGATGTGGTCTTCGCCTCGGGGCATCCCGGCCGGTCCAGCTCGGCCCCCAATCCACTGGGGCTGCGGGCCAGTACCGACGGCGGACACACCTGGCAGGATCGCTCGCTAGTGGGCGAGGTCGACTTTCATGTGCTTGCCGCCGACGAGGGCCTCCTGATCGGCTCTGACGGGGGTGCACGCCTGCTGATCTCCACTGACGCCGGCCACACCTGGGGTGCTGGAGCGCAGTTGGTGCCACGAACGCTGGCGATCAGCGCCGACGGTATCTGGGCAGCCACCGACGACGGGATCGTGTGGCGTAGCACCGACGGCGGGCGCTCTTTTGCCCGCATCGCCGCACCGACCATAGCGCTTCTGGCAGGCAGCGGCAGCGCGCTGTGGGCGATCGATGCCGACGGGTACGCCTGGCAACACTTCGAAAACCGGCCGTGGCTCAAGCATTCGTGGATCGGTGCTCCGCACGCACTCACCGTCGCGCCCGACGGCCTTGCCTACGCGGCGTCGACCACCCAGTTGTGGGTTCTCCAACCCCTCACTTGAATACCCTAGGGGGGTATGGTAGACATGAGGTGGGCCTTGATTGGGGGTCTCCGCGCAGGGCACGACCCGTGCGGCACTGGAAAAGAAATGGGGTTGTCATGAGTACGTCCACTGTCACCGTCACCGGAATGACCTGCGGACATTGCGCTTCATCGGTCCGGGAAGAGGTCGGCGCCCTGGCGGGCGTGAGCGATGTCGATGTTGACCTGAGCACCGGCAAAGTGACCATCACCAGCACCGACACCATCGAGCCGTCGGCGGTCAAGGCAGCGGTGGCTGAGGCGGGGTACCAGGTAGCCGAGTGAAAACGGCAGACCCCCGGCGCCGGACGAATGTCGGTGCGGCGCTGGGTATCTGCCCCTTACCCGTTACATGAGCGAGGAGAACGATTGTGAACACCGCGACCCGGTTAGCTCTGTACGGTGCGGGTCTGGTGGCCGTCTTTGTCGCCGCCTTCATCGCGGCCGGTGCTGTGGTGCCTGATCGGGTCGCGAGCGACTGGACCACTTCAGCCGACCACACCGCCCATACCCCCACCACGGACGCCGCTACTGCCCCTGCACCCGAGGCCGCACCGGTACGCGGAGTGTCGATCACCGCTGACGGCTTTGCCTTGACCGCCCTGGCAGCCCCCACCCGCGTCGGTGAGAGCGGCGAGCTGGCATTCACCATCACCGGCCCCAACGGTCGCCCCGTCACCTCGTTTGCCACGTCCCACGACAAACAGCTGCACGCGATCATCGTCGCCACAGATGGCAGCCACTATCGGCACGTGCACCCCACGATGGACACCGGTGGGCGGTGGTCGTTGCCGTGGCAGTGGCCCGCTGCCGGCAGCTATCGCGTCTTCGCTGATTTCGTGCCCGCGGCCACCGGAACCGACCTCACGCTCACCAGCACGGTGACCGTGGCCGGTGAGGTAGCACCATCGTTGCCGCGGCCAGTAAGCGCGACCGATGACGTGGCTGGCTTTCAGGTTAGCCTCCAGGGAAGCCTCAGCACCGCGGGCACCTCGATGGTCACGGCCCGCATCAGCCGCGACGGCAACCCTGTGACGACCCTGCAGCCTTACCTGGGCGCCTACGGACACCTCGTTGCCCTCCGTGAGGGCGATCTGGCCTACCTGCATGTGCACCCCGAAGGCGCGGCCCCCAGTGGCCCGGACCAACTTTCAGGTCCGCACGTGCAGTTCGCGACGAGCGCACCCACCCCGGGCCGGTATCTGCTGTATTTCGATTTTCAGGTGGATGGCCAAGTCCACACCGCCGAGTTCGTCCTGCAGACCACCGGGGCGCAACCCACGGCGCCACCGGCAGGACAACCCACCCCGAACCCGTCTGCGCCCACCGACGCCCACGGTGGCCATTAACCCACCGCCGCTCGGCGCCCACACGCCAGCGCTAACCATTCCCGAGGAGCATCCATGGTCACCGCACCTGCATCCCAGCCCGAGGCTGAGATCGAACTCGAGATCGGCGGCATGACCTGCGCGTCATGCGCCAACCGGATCGAACGCAAACTCAATAAACTGCCCGGGGTGACCGCGACAGTGAACTACGCGACCGAAAAGGCGAAGGTCACCGCAGCCTCCCCGGACCTGGATCCGCACACCCTGATTGCCGCCGTCGAGGAGGCTGGCTACACCGCAGCACTTCCTACCTCCGGCCCCGCCGATGGCAGCGGCGCCGACGACGAGCAGGCGCGCCCTGATCGCGAGCTCGTCGCATTACGTCAGCGTCTATGGGTGTCGGTGGCCCTCACCGTCCCGGTCATTGCACTGGCGATGATTCCGGCGTTGCAATTCACCTATTGGCAATGGGCCTCACTCACCCTGGCCGCACCGGTAATCGTGTGGGGGGCTTGGCCGTTTCACACCGCGGCATGGACGAACCTGCGCCACGGAGCGGCCACCATGGACACCCTGGTGTCGGTCGGCACCCTGGCAGCCTTGGCCTGGTCGATTTACGCGCTGTTCTGGGGTACTGCCGGGCAACCGGGGATGACCCACGGTTTTGAGCTGACCGTTTCTCCGTCCGACGGCGCCGGCAACATCTACCTGGAAGTAGCCGCGGGAGTCACCATGTTCGTCTTGGCCGGCCGCTACTTCGAAAAGCGATCCAAACGCCAAGCCGGCGCGGCCCTGCGCGCCCTGCTTGAACTCGGCGCCAAAGAGGTGGCCGTCCTGCGCAACGGCACCGAAACGCAAATCCCGATCGCCCAGTTGCAGGTGGGCGACAGCTTTGTGGTGCGACCCGGAGAAAAGATCGCCACCGACGGCGTCATCACCACAGGAAACTCCGCGGTCGATGCGAGCATGCTGACCGGTGAATCACTGCCGGTGGAAGTCAGCGAAGGTGATGCGGTCACCGGTGCCACCGTCAACGCTGGCGGCCGGCTCATCGTGCGGGCCACCCGTGTGGGCTCCGATACCCAGTTAGCGCGAATGGCCCAACTCGTCGAAGACGCCCAATCGGGCAAAGCCCAGGTCCAGCGACTCGCTGATCGCATTTCCGGAATCTTCGTCCCCATCGTCATCGCTATCGCAGTCGCCGTTTTAGGAGGCTGGATCGGTGCCGGGTTCCCGCTCAGCGCCGCGTTCACCGCCGCCGTAGCGGTGCTGATCATCGCCTGCCCCTGCGCACTGGGGTTAGCCACTCCGACCGCATTGCTGGTGGGCACCGGCCGCGGCGCGCAACTGGGAATCCTTATCAAAGGGCCCGAAGTACTCGAATCAACCCGCGCTGTGGACACCATCGTCCTGGACAAGACCGGCACGGTGACCACCGGAACGATGACCCTGCACGACATCGTCACCACCCCCGGTACCTCTTCCGACGATATCTTGCGTCTTGCCGGCGCGCTCGAGCACGCCTCCGAACACCCGATCGCCCGGGCCATTGCCGCCGCGGCCGAACAAGCCGGCCCGCTACCGTCGGTGGAGTCGTTCACCAGCGTGGACGGTAAAGGCGTGCACGGTGTCATCGACGGTCACGCTGTACTGGTGGGCCGTGAGAGCTTGCTAGCCGACTGGTCCCTCCATCTCGACGACACCCTGTCCGCAGCCAAGACTGCAGCCGAGCAGACCGGTAAAACTGCGGTGGTCGTCGCCTGGGATGGGCACGTGCAAGGTGTGCTGGTGGTCGCCGACACGGTGAAGCCGACCAGCGCCGCCGCGATCGCGCAGTTCACTGCCCTGGGCCTGACCCCCATCCTGCTGACCGGGGACAACCGCGCCGCCGCCGATCATGTCGCCGCCCAGGTCGGTATCACCGAGGTCATCGCCGAGGTCCTGCCCCAGGACAAACTCACCGTCATCGCCGACCTGCAGAAAAAGGGCAAAACAGTGGCCATGGTGGGCGATGGGGTCAATGACGCCGCCGCCCTTGCCCAGGCCGATCTGGGCCTAGCGATGGGTACCGGCACCGACGTGGCCATCGAAGCCGCCGACATCACCCTGGTACGCGGCGATCTGCGCTCGGCCGCAGACGCCATCCGGTTGGCCCGCAGAACCCTACGGACCATCAAGATGAACTTGTTCTGGGCATTCGCCTACAACATTGCCGCAATACCCCTGGCCGCTCTTGGATTGCTCAACCCCATGCTTGCCGGTGCCGCCATGGCCTTTTCCAGTGTGTTCGTGGTCAGCAACAGCCTGCGACTACGCACATTCACCTCCCAGGCCACCTCGACCCCCTCGCTCACGCCCGACGCACCCGCCCGGTCGCTGCAGCACGCCTAACCACCCACCCACCAACAGCTGTACACCTCGACTAATACCCTCTGGGGGTATAGGATGGTAGTTATGAACGGTTCACATCACCACCACCAGGGACAGTCGATGCCCACACCGGCATCGACACCTGCTGGTGCACACCCGCCCGTATCGCGCCCCGGCCATACCGAGACCACCGAAGCTCGTGGGATGCACGGCCATACCGACCATGCGCACCCCGGCCATAACGGCGCGGGTGACCATCAGGGCCACACCGATGACCACAGCAGCCATCAGGGCCACTCCGGGCATGGTGACCATGCGGGCCAGTTCCGCCGCCTGTTCTGGATCATGCTGCTGCTGGCCATCCCCGTGGTCGGTTTTTCGAGCATGTTCGCCATGCTGGTGGGCTACGACGTGCCCGACTCTGGAGCAGTGTCGTGGATCTCGCCGATTCTGGGTACGGTGATGTTCGCCTGGGGCGGCCGCCCCTTCTTGGTCGGCGCAGCAGCGAGGTGCGATCACGGACTCCAGGCATGATGCTTCTTATCGCACTGGCGATCACGGTGGCGTTCGTGGCGTCTTGGGGTGCGAGCATTGGCCTGCTTGACCACCAGCTCGATTTTTGGTGGGAACTGGCCCTGCTGATCGTGATCATGTTGTTGGGGCACTGGATCGAAATGCGGTCGCTGGCCCAAACCACTTCCGCGCTGGACTCGCTGGCCGCGCTGTTGCCTGATGAGGCCGAGCGGGTTGAGGGTGACAGCACAGTCACCGTCTCACCTGCGCAACTACGGGTCGGCGACGTGGTCATCGTCCGTCCAGGGGCCAGTGTGCCCGCAGACGGAAAGATCGTCGAGGGCACTGCCGAGATGGATGAGTCGATGGTGACTGGTGAATCAAAAACGGTGCGCCGCAACTTCAACGACATAGTCGTTGCTGGCACTGTCGCTACCGACTCGGGTGTGCGCGTGCAGGTTACCGCCACCGGCGACGACACCGCACTGGCCGGTATCCAACGGCTGGTCTCTGAAGCTCAGAACTCGTCGTCTCGGGCCCAACGGCTCGCCGACACCGCAGCTGCCTGGCTGTTCTGGTTCGCCCTGGGTGCAGCGGTACTGACCGCCATTGTTTGGACAGTACTTGGCTATCCGGATGACGCGGTCGTGCGCACCATCACCGTTCTGGTCATCGCTTGCCCTCACGCACTGGGATTGGCGATCCCGCTGGTGGTGGCCATCGCGACCGAACGCGCCGCCCGCGGTGGCGTGTTGATCAAAGACCGCCTCGCGCTGGAAAGTATGCGCACCGTGGACACCGTGTTGTTCGACAAGACCGGCACCCTGACCAAAGGCGAGCCCACCGTGACCGCCGTGCACGCCACAGCAGGCCACACCGAAGATGAGGTGCTCGCGGCCGCGGCCGCGGCCGAAGCCGACAGTGAACACCCTTTGGGTAGAGCGATCGTGCACGCCGCCCGCACGCGCGCTCTACCCCTCAGCAGGGCACGCGAGTTCAGTTCGTCACCGGCAGTGGGTGTATCAGCCCTCGTGGACGGCCACCGCATTCAAGTCGGTGGCCCACGACTGCTGGAGCAGTACCACCATGCTGAACTCGACATCGCCGACAACTGGCGGAGCGACGGCGCCATCATCCTGCACGTGCTGGCCGACGGAAACCTGATTGGAGCACTAAAACTCGCCGATGAGATACGCGGCGAATCGCGGGAAGCCGTCGCCGCACTCCACAAGCTTGGCGTCCAAGTGGTCATGATCACCGGCGACGCGCACGCTGTGGCCCAGTCGGTGGCCACCGAACTCGGTATTGACCGCGTGTTCGCCGGCGTCCGCCCCGAAGACAAAGCCTCCAAAGTCAAAGCGCTCCAAAGCGAGGGCCGAAAAACAGCCATGGTCGGTGACGGCGTCAACGACGCCCCCGCGCTCGCCCAAGCCGATGTCGGCATCGCCATCGGCGCCGGCACCGACGTCGCAATTGGTTCAGCCGGCGTCATCTTGGCCAGCGACGACCCACGGTCGGTGCTATCGGTCATCGAGCTGTCACGGGCGAGCTACCGCAAGATGAAGCAAAACCTCTGGTGGGCCGCCGGCTATAACCTGATCTCGGTTCCCCTTGCTGCTGGGGTGCTTGCCGGTATCGGATTCGTCTTGCCCATGTCCGTCGGCGCAATCTTGATGTCGGCGTCGACGGTGGTCGTGGCGCTCAACGCCCAGCTGCTGCGGCGACTGGACCTACGACCGGAGATCAGCGCGCCCACCGCAATCAGCCGGTAGCCACCTACAATGCACACGCCCGACAACAAAGGACACCCATGGCTGCCAAAACCCCCACCCACGACGCGGATCACACCGTCCCCCACGGATACATCGACGACAAGAAAAAATATCTCGCTCGCCTCAAACGCATCGAAGGGCAAGCCCGAGGTCTACACCGCATGGTCGATGAAGAGCAATACTGCATCGACATCCTCACCCAGATCTCCGCGCTGACCAAAGCGCTCGAAGGCGTCGCCATCGGCCTGCTCGATGACCACCTCAAACACTGCGTCGTCGACGCCGCCAAAACAGGCGGCGCACAGGCCGACCTCAAACTCAAAGAAGCCTCCGACGCTATCGCCCGGCTAGTGCGCTCCTAAGAACTCGCCCCCTCGGGAAAGCTCCCTCGACAAAACTCGATTGCTCCACGACCAAAGGCCTGCCCACCCGCCATGGCACACACCACACGCCTACCCCACTGGTTTTCAATACTCGTCGTCGCCTCCGGGGCAACAATCGCCTTCACCTTGGGTCTGGTTCTCTCCGCCCCCTACGCCACCGACGTCGCCCACACCCGCCAACCACACCCACCCAACATCACCGACCCCGGATGGCCACACCTACACAACTGGGCCTGGGCAGCGACTGTAGGTGCCGTCATACTCACCATCTTGCTGCTCGGGATCCGCCGCATAGGCCGCGACTAGCGCTGGTCAACAAATGTGCAATGAGTGAAGAAACGTTCTCCCCGTTTTCCTTATGCAACTGAAGAATTGCCACCGAACCCTTGCGGCACACGGCAAAAATACCAGGCACACTCCCCAGGCATAGTCTGCGCAAACTCGCTGATCAAATCCTCAAGGGCATCGAGCGAGGAAGGAAAGTGGGACTGCAACTCTCGGATCAACGCGGTGATCTGTTCTGTTGCGTCGTCTGCACTCAAAACGCCCCTCGTCCCACTCGACGGCCCCTGTCTAAGTCACCGTAACCAGCACCTAGTCATTGCGCAGCCTCAACAGCAAACAGTGTTCACGCGAATCAGCGGGGGCTTCCGGGCCAATCCGGTTACGCAACACCCCGACAGCGACTGCCTGCGGAACCTGACCCCGACCCGGCCCACAACTCTTAAACACCGACACGCAGAAAGCCGCGACCCTGTTGGAGGGTCGCGGCTTTCGCTGTCTGGGTTGGCTAGTCGGCGAGCTTGGCGACTGCCTGAGCCCAGAGGAAGTACTTGTTGGTGCCCAGATCGCGCACGGTCTTGATGTTGAACGCATTTTTGAGGTGCTGGGCATCTCCGGGGCTCACACCTTGGAGTGCCTCGACGGGGGCGTCAGCGAGCTCACTGATCGGCTTTTCCTCGTATGCCTTGTCGAACTTGTCGGCTATTCCACCCATGACGATGACCTCCTGTGTGCGGCTCGGTGTACCGGGGTTGGCACACCGTCACCATCCTAGGAAGCGCGGCCCGAGCTCGAACCGGCGATCAACTCGCCTGGCGGCAGTCCAACAGCCGTGTGGACCGGGCCGGCCTCGGAGGTGCGCCGATAGGGTCACCCGGCCGGTCCCACTGACACCGTCAAGTGGGTTCGAGCATTCGAGCCATCAGGCACCAAGAAGCCGCGAGATTGATCGGGCAAACCCGTGTGCCAAAGCATCAACGCCAACAGTCCCGGATACACCTACCTGCACTCCAAAATGGACGCCGGGATGACCCGCCGGTGAGCCATGCGCTGCCTCAAACGTCAAGTCGCCGAGAAACTCTGGCGCACCATGTGCGACGACCACCGACGATGGCAAGCACTCCAGCAACTCGAAAGCCTAGCGATGTAAACCTCGACAGATCCCCGGCCGTCGCGGCGCAACACCCGCCTGCGACGGCTATTCCGGGGTGGCTGGCGAAGGGGCGGGGACCTGCTTCCCGCGTACCCCGAATCGGTGTGAGTGCGCCAGGTCCCCGCTCGGCTAGAGCGTACTAGGCCGCTCGAACATGCGTTCGCTGGCTGGGGTGGACGCATGAATAAGAACCCGTGGCGACCTGTTTTGGGCATGAAAAAGCCCCGTGCGTCGAATTGGGGTTCGACCACGGGGCTTGCAAGAACGCCCAGGGGGTTGGGGGGTGCGCAACCAGTGGGTGCGCGGCGCCTTACGGCGACATCAGCGTCTCCATGGTGGGGATATAGGTGTTACTTCCGTCGCCAGGCCCGCAGCGGCACAGCGAGGGCTTTGAGCAAGCGCTCGACGCGTCGGACCGGTGCGTCGCGGCCACCGAGGACCACGAGGTAGAGCAGCGGAAGAACACCCACCCCGAGCAGGGTGAGAGCGATGAGTCCCAGAGCGCAGAACGCAGAGACGTCTCCGAACATTTGATTACCCCTTAGGTGAGGTGCGCCGCGCACGCCGAAGAGACCAGCCGCCACGAGGGCGTGCCGGTCGGCGGTGCGTGACAGGGTGGTGGCCCCGATGCTGACCAGACGGTCAGCGGGCACAAAAAAACCGGCCAGTGGCCGGTTGTGCGCATAGTTCTAGCGCGTCATCAGTGTTGCACGATTTTCTGTGGATAACTCGCAGCTGCGACTCGGCGAGTCGGCACCTGCGGCCCCCCGAGGCGATGGCCGCCGCGCCAGGCAGCTCGCCACAGAGTTCACCTGTTGTTGGTTGGCAGCGCATATCGATGCCTGTCAATATTGAAGGATGTCGATACAAGAGGGATCTGCGGGCGAGGCGTGTTGTTCTCCGCTGGTGCGTGAGCCGTTGACCGAGGATTGGGCCGCTGATCTGGCGCGGATGTTCAAATCGTTGGCCGACCCGGTCCGGTTGCGGATGCTGAGCCTGATCGCCAGTCACGCGGGCGGTGAGGCGTGTGTCTGCGATCTCTCCGATTCGTTCGACCTGTCCCAGCCCACGATCTCGCATCACCTGAAGGTGCTGCGCTCAGCGGGCTTGCTCGACTGCGAACGCCGAGGCACGTGGGTTTACTACTGGGTGGTTCCGTCGGCGCTGCAGCAACTGTCGGCAGTGTTGCTGGTGGAGAGCACCATGACGGTGCCGGCCCAGGCCCAGGCGGAGGTCGGGGCATGAGCCAGAGCACCGCCGAGCATCCGGCAGTGGTGGGCAAGCTGTCGACCCTGGATCGGTTTTTGCCGGTATGGATCGGGGTGGCGATGGTGGCCGGTCTGCTGTTGGGCCGAATGATTCCGGGCTTGGACGATGTGGTGAGCGCGGTCGAGATCGATGGGATCTCACTGCCTATCGCGATCGGGTTGCTGATCATGATGTACCCGGTGTTGGCGAAAGTGCGCTACGACCGCCTCGACACTGTCACCGGTGACCGCAAGCTGCTGATCGGCTCGTTGGTGTTGAACTGGGTGCTGGGGCCGGCGTTGATGTTTGCGCTTGCCTGGCTCATGCTGCCCGACCTCCCCGAGTACCGGACCGGTTTGATCATTGTCGGTTTGGCCCGTTGCATCGCCATGGTGATCATCTGGAACGACCTGGCCTGCGGTGACCGTGAAGCCGCAGCGGTGCTGGTCGCGATCAACTCGGTGTTCCAGGTGATCATGTTTGCCATCTTGGGCTGGTTCTACCTGTCGGTCCTGCCGGGCTGGCTCGGGCTGGAACAAACCACCATCGACGCCTCCCCGTGGCAGATCGCCAAATCAGTATTGATCTTCCTGGGTGTCCCGTTGCTCGCCGGGTTCTTGACCCGCCGCTACGGCGAAAAAGCCAAGGGCCGCACCTGGTATGAGGAGACGTTCCTGCCGAAGATCGGCCCGTGGGCGCTGTACGGGTTGCTGTTCACCATCGTCATCCTCTTCGCCCTGCAGGGCGACCAGATCACTTCCAAACCGTGGGATGTGGTGCGGATCGCGCTCCCGCTGCTGGCGTACTTCGCCATCATGTGGGGCGGTGGCTACGCCCTGGGCGCCGCGATGGGGTTGGGGTACGAACGCACCACCACCCTTGCGTTTACCGCCGCCGGCAACAACTTTGAACTCGCGATCGCTGTGGCTATCGCAACCTACGGCGTCACCTCGGGCCAGGCGTTGGCCGGTGTGGTCGGCCCGCTGATCGAGGTCCCGGTCCTTGTTGGTCTGGTGTATGTCTCTCTCGCTCTGCGCAAGCGCTTCACCCCCACCCCCGCCCTCTCGTCTGTGACCAAGGAGTCCTGATGTCTGAACACCGCGCTCAACCCGAACTGTTGATGCCCCAAGCGTTGCTGTCGCGCACTGCAGCGGTGCTGTCTGAGAAGTACGAGGGTGTGTTCTCCCCGCAAACGGTGGAACGCTACGTGTTCGAGTCTTACACCGCGCTGCGCCGCACCTCCACGATTCACAACCACCTGCCGACGCTGGCCGGCCGGTTCGCTGCCGACCGGCTCACCGCTCTGGCCCAGTCCCAGGGCGACGCGCCCAAAGACGTCCCCGAGGTGTTGTTCATCTGCGTGCACAATGCCGGGCGATCACAAATGGCCGCAGCCCTTCTCAACCATTACGGCCAAGGCCGCGTCCATGTGCGCTCAGCCGGGTCGGCACCGGTCAATGCCATCAACCCGATGGTCATCGACGCCATGTCCGAGATCGGTTTGGATTTGGGTGCCGAGTACCCCAAGCCGCTGACCGACGATGTCGTGGCTGCCGCCGATGTGGTGGTGTCGATGGGGTGTGGTGATGCATGCGCGATCTACCCCGGTAAGCGCTACCTGGACTGGACGCTCGACGACCCGCAAGGACAATCCCTCGATGTGGTGCGCGCTATTCGTGACGACCTCGACACCCGGGTCCAGGAGTTGTTGCGCGAGTTGACCACTCCCGTTCCCGCCTGACCAGCTCGCCCCTCTCCCTCTGCCCTTGACGAAAGGATCTCGACTCCCATGACCACCACCCCCAGCGTCCTGTTCGTCTGCGTGCACAACGCGGGCCGTTCGCAGATGGCCGCCGGTTTCCTGGCCCACCTGGCCGGCGATGCGATCGAGGTCCGCTCCGCGGGCAGCGCCCCCGCTGACACCATCAACCCTGCCGCGGTGGAGGCGATGGCCGAGGTGGGTATCGACATCACCGCCCAAACCCCCAAGATCCTCACCACTGATGCCGTGCAGGCCTCTGATGTGGTGATCACCATGGGATGCGGCGACAGCTGCCCGATCTTCCCCGGCAAAAGCTACCGGGACTGGGTTCTCGATGACCCCGCCGGTCAAGGCGTGGAGGCGGTCCGGCCGATTCGCGACGAAATCAAAACCCGCGTCGAAGCGCTCATCGCCGAACTCACCTCCGCGTCCCCGGCCCACTGATCAGCTGATTGTTCAAGCCAGGAGAACCATGACTGACACCGTGCACGAACTGATCATCGTGGGCTCTGGGCCCGCCGGCTACACCGCCGGTATCTACGCCGGCCGCGCCGAACTGGCACCGCTGCTGTTCGAAGGCAGCCAGTTCGGTGGGGCGTTGATGACCACCACCGACGTGGAGAACTTCCCGGGCTTTCGCGCCGGGATCATGGGTCCGGAGTTGATGGAGGAGATGCGTGAGCAGGCAACACGTTTCGGTGCCGCCATCCACACTGAGGACGTCGACCAGCTCGAGCTGGCTGGGCCGATCAAGACTGTTCACGCCGGCGGGGTTGCCTACCACGCTCATGCGGTGATCCTGGCGATGGGCGCTGCGGCCCGCTACCTGAACATCCCTGGGGAACAAGAACTTTTAGGGCGGGGCGTCAGCGCGTGCGCCACCTGTGATGGCTTCTTCTTCCGGGACCAGGACATCGTGGTCGTCGGCGGCGGTGATTCAGCGATGGAAGAGGCCACGTTCTTGACCCGTTTTGCCCGCAGCGTCAGCCTGGTGCACCGCCGCACCGAGTTCCGGGCGTCGCGGATCATGCTCGAACGCGCCAGAGCCAACCCCAAGATCCGGTTTGTCACCAACGCCGAACCGGTACAGGTTCTCGGCGAGGGCAGTGTCACCGGACTGGTTGTCCGCGACACGATCACCGGCGAGCACACCACGCTCGCGGCGACCGGGATGTTCGTGGCCATCGGTCACGATCCGCGCAATGCATTGGTCGCCGGACAGGTCGACCTCGATGACGCCGGCTACGTACGGGTGCAGTCCCCCACTACCGCCACCTCGGTGGACGGGGTGTTCGCCGCGGGCGATCTGGTCGATCACACCTACCGGCAAGCGATCACCGCCGCCGGGACCGGTTGCGCTGCCGCGATCGATGCCGAACGGTGGCTCGCTGACCGCGGCGACATCACCAGCAACACCCTCGCCGCGGCCGGCCAGCCCGTCGCCGCCACCATCACCGCCTGACCACCTGTAGAAAGCCTGTGCCTGATGACTATTGAGATTTTTGAACCGGCCCTGTGTTGTGCCACCGGTATGTGCGGCGACGACGTCGATCAAGCTCTGATCAGCTTTACTGCGGACCTGGACTGGCTCCGCAGCCAGGGCGTCGACATCGCCCGATTCAATCTGGCCAGCGAGCCGATGGCCTTCGCCGATCGCGAACCGGTCACCGCATTTTTGCAGCTCTCCGGATCCCAAGGCCTGCCGTTGGTGCTGGTGGACGGTGTCACCGCGATGACCGGCCGCTACCCCACCCGCGAACAGCTGGCCTCTTGGGCCGGGCTCACCGCCTCGGGCGACACTCCCGCGACCGCACCGGCAGCAGGTGCCGGACTGCTCACCCTCACCGACACCAGCGGAAGCTGCGCTCCTGGCGCCGACGCCGCGAGCGGTTGCTGCTGACCGTGCCTTCCCCCACATTCCTCGACCAGGCACCCCGGTTTCTGTTCTTCACCGGCAAAGGCGGTGTCGGGAAAACCTCCATCGCGTGTGCTTCGGCCATCACCCTGGCCGGAGCCGGCAAGAGTGTGTTGCTGGTGAGCACCGATCCGGCCTCCAACGTCGGCCAGGTGTTCGGGCTGACGATCGGCAACACCATCACCACAATCCCTGCCGTGCCGGGCTTGTCGGCGCTGGAGATTGATCCTGAGGAGGCCGCGGCCGCCTACCGAGAACGGATCGTCGGACCGGTCCGTGGCCTGCTGCCCGAGGCCGAGCTCGCCACCATCACCGAACAGCTATCGGGCTCGTGCACCACTGAAATCGCCTCGTTCAACGAGTTCACCACTTTGCTCACCGACGTCGACGACAGGTTGGCCGGGTTCGATCACGTGTTGTTCGACACCGCACCCACCGGCCACACCATCCGCTTGCTGCAACTACCCGGATCATGGACCGACTTCCTCACAGACGGCAAAGGTGACCCGTCCTGCCTGGGACCACTGTCTGGGTTGGACAAACAACGCACCATGTATGCCGGGGCGGTCGCCGCGTTGGCTGACCCGACGCTCACCCGCCTCGTCCTCGTTGCCCGCGCCCAGCACTCCACTCTGGCCGAGATCGCCCGCACCCACACCGAACTCGCGGCCATCGGACTGACCACCCAACACGTGGTCATCAACGGCGTCCTTCCACGCCCGGACACCGATGATCGACTCGCACACGCCATCTACGACAGAGAACAACAGGCCGTCGCTGATCTGCCCCGTGAGCTCCGGGCGTTGCCGGTCGACCACATCGACCTCAAACCCACCAACATCGTCGGACTCGATGCACTCGCGAGTCTGCTGCGCCCGACCACCACTGATCGCCACGTCGGTACAGGACCGGAGATCACTGCCGACCTCGATGATGCCCCGCTTTCAGCACTGATCGACGAACTCGAGCCCCAGGGCCACGGGCTCATCATGTGCATGGGTAAAGGTGGGGTCGGCAAGACCACGATCGCCGCAGCGGTCGCGGTGGCCTTGGCCGGCCGCGGCCACCAGGTGCACCTGACGACCACGGACCCCGCCGCCCACCTCGCCGACACCCTCAGTGACGATGTGGACAACCTGACGGTCTCACGCATCGACCCCGCCGAGGCGACCGAGCAGTACCGCCAGCGGGTGTTGGCCACCAAAGGCGCTCACCTCGACGAGCGGGGCCGCGCCACCCTGGCCGAGGATTTGCGGTCACCGTGCACCGAGGAAGTCGCTGTCTTTCAAGCCTTTTCTCGTGTCATAAACCAATCGCGACGCACCTTCGTGGTCGTCGATACCGCACCCACCGGGCACTCCCTGCTACTGCTCGATGCGACCGGCTCCTACCACCGTGAGATCACCCGGCAGATGGGTGAGAACGCCTCGTTCACCACCCCGATGATGCGATTACAGAATCCGGACGACACCAAAGTGCTGGTCGTGACCCTGCCCGAGACCACCCCACGCCTGGAAGCCGAAGGCCTGCACCACGATCTGCAACGCGCCGGCATCACCCCGTGGGCGTGGGTCATCAACAACTCGCTGGCCGCCGCACACCCCACCTCGCCGCTCCTGGCCCGTCGGGCTCACGCCGAACTCGACGAGATCGCCGCCATCACCGACACGCACCATCGTGTTGCGGTCATCCCCATGCTGGCCACCGAACCCGTCGGCGTCAGCGCCCTACTGGACCTAGCAGCACCGACGCCGCACATCCGCACACCTGTCCACCACTGACGAACTATGCGCTACACCGAACGAAAAGGATTGCCTGCCATCATGAGTTCGACTCCTCGTGTTCTGTTTGTCTGCGTCAAGAACGGCGGCAAATCGCAAATGGCGGCCGGCCTGATGAGCAAGGTCGCCGGTGACTCGGTCGACGTCTTTTCCGCGGGCACCGCTCCCGGGTCGGCCATCAACGCACTCTCGGCCCGATCGCTCCTCGAGGTCGGTGTTGACATCTCCGCCAACACACCCCGCGCCATCGATCCGGACCTGCTCGCACACATGGATGTCGTGGTCACCCTCGGCCGCGAGGCCACACCTCCGGTCGTCGACGGACCCCGATACGAGAACTGGGACACCGACGAACCGTCCGAGCGTGGCATCGACGGCATCGAGCGAATGCGACTGGTCCGCGATGACATCGCCGAGCGGGTCACCGACCTCCATACCCGCCTCACCACCAACTAATTTCACCACCAGCACGCGCTCACGGACGCGGACCCGTACACACCCGAGTGGCGGGCACCCAATACCGGTGCCCCCACTCGTGTTCGACTCGTCAGCTAGCAATGCGCTAGTGGGAGGCGGCGCCAACCTGCGAGGCCTGCGCGGTGCCGCAGCACGCCGACGCCGACTCGTCAGCGACCGGAACATCGTTGTCGGCCAGCAGCTGTGGGCTGGTGCCGAAGGTGTCCGAGGCGGCCAGGACCGTGTAGACCTCCCATTTCTCGCCCGCCGGGCCGGTCACCCACACCTTGTCCTGGGTCGCGAAGCAGCACGTCGCGTTGATCTCTTCCTCGGTGAACAGGCCCTCCCCACTCAGGCGCGCGATCTCGGAATGGACCTTCTCGCTGGACTCCACCTCGACACCGAGATGGTTGATCGTTCCGCCCTTACCGGGGTTTTCCAGCAACACCAGCTTCAGTGGCGGCTCGGCCACCGCGAAGTTCGCGTATCCCGGCTTACGTTTGGCCGGAGCAACATTGAACAACTTCGAGTAGAACTCGACCGCCTGCTCCAGATCGTCGACGTTGAGTGCCAACTGCATACGGGACATAACTTCCTCCACCTGTGAGACATACATCGAACTAGCCGAGACCCAGAGTGCCGACCTCTTCGACATATGTCAATAGCGTGCGTAGGATTGAGACATGCCCAAGACGCTGCCGGTGATCGACATGACCGCACCCATCTGCTGCGCCCCAGTCTCGGCATCACCCATGGATGATGCAGCCGCCCTGGAAGTCGCGTTGCGGCTCAAAGCCCTGGCCGATCCAGTGCGCATCAAACTGATGTCCATCCTGCTCACCGACGCCGCCGGCGAAGTGTGCACCTGCGACCTGGCGGCCGCCGTCGGGCTCTCTGAGCCGACCGTCAGCCACCACCTAGGGCAGCTCAAGAAAGCCGGCATGGTCCACCCCGAACGCCGAGGCATGAACGTCTTCTACCGCGCGCATACCGACGCGCTCCAGGCGTTGCGACAGGTGTTGGACCCGACCTGCTGCCGCTAGCCAGCGCGCATCCATCAGGAGTTGTCCAACAACCTGTTGGACAACTTCTCCCCAGAACTTGACTAGTGCAGTCAAGGTTGAAAACGCCGCTACGGAAAGCGACATCGGTGGTGGTGTGCGGCTGGGATCCCGGTCCGCGCGGTGGACTTCGGGCGCTGGTGCCCCGGTGTCCCACAACCCTGCCGGCGAGCTGTGTTACATCAGGCATGTGGGTACCGGGTTCAGCGCCAAAGACCGGCGCATTCTGCGTGTGCAGCTCGAGGCGATCGAGCAACCGACCCCACCATTCAACCAATCGCTCGCGGCCGATGCTGGCTCGTCGATGCGGTGGGTCAGCGCCGTCTACGTCGGCGACATCGAGTACCGCGAGTTCACCGGCCACCTGCGCCATCCAGCTGGAAACGACTGCGGGACATACCCACATCCACTGTCGGGTGGCCCGGCGAGCATTAAGGGAGGTTATGGCCCTGCCTGCGGGCCCAGTCCCGGATCCCCTGCGTCTGCTCGGCTGCTGCCGACCGTTGGGGCTGGCGGTCGGCGGCCGCGGGCGTTCCTGGCCTGTTGACGACCTCGACGACCGTGAAGGTGGCAGCGCGCAACAGCTGCGGAGTCAGACGCAGACCGGTCAGGCTGTCGCAGAGAGCAAAGGTCGCTTCGTCGTCGTGAAACTCGGTACGTTTGACCGGCTCGTCGGGTTCGAGTTCGAACCCGCCGATCTGACGCATGATCGGCACAAGCTCATCAGGTGCCGATCCGTTCCGCTGAGAGGCGAACAGCGTTTCAAACCACGTTCGGTTCTCACCGTCGACGTACCAAAAGAAGTACGAGTTCTCGCTGCCGTGATGGACGACCACTTCCCTGCCGACTGAAAGTGGTTGCATCAGTTCCGGTGTCGCACCAACATAGCCGTTGTTTTCGTACATGATGACCCAATCGCCATGCTGGACGAGGCCGACCAAAAGATTGTTATCACCGATCTCCTCCCACGACTCTCGCGACCGCGACAGGAGCGTGTGAGGTCGCCCGCTCGGGTTGCCCGACTGTAGGCAGAGCGTTAATCACGTCGGGAACCGTCGCGTGGCGGATGAACGTCAAACAGAACCCGTAGAACAGATCCGGCGCCTTCTTGGTCCACGCGTAGTCCCGGTACGTCACATTCCCCATGGCAGCCACCATAGACAAATCAGACGCACAGTCGCAGTTGCGCACAAGGCCAATGCTTTCCAGGCTTTTTACACCCCATCGCCCCGCGCCTACTGAAATATCGAACCTAGTGTACCCCTGGGTCCCGCGCTGGGTGCCGTCGACGTAGCCGACGGGCAGCCAAACAGGCTCTTGGTGTGCGTTATTCGGGATTATCCAGTTCGTCTCTGACGTAGCGCTCCGATCGTCGCCCTGGGCGGTCGGCGGGTTGTGTCTCTGCCGAAGACTGCTGGCCTGAATCTTAATTCTCTGTCCTCACCATTCCGGGCCAGTAGTCTGCCCCTAGGGATATATCGAGCGGGGTGGGGGCGTTGGTTGTGGTCAAGTGGGTACAGGTCCTTTCCGCAATGGTCGACGGGCCCAGTGCCCCCGTGTCCGGCGTCGTTAGTCCAGAGGTGCCCGATGATCAGCGCACCTTTAACTTCGGGTGGGCCGGTCAACCACCACTGGTCGTAAACACGAACACGCCAGTACGGATGTGGAGACACGGTCACCGTCTTCGCGCCGAATTACTCAGTGGTGAACCAGCTTTCCGGACCGACGGAACTACTGCTTGGCAATTCAGCAACGGCGAGTGCGTCCGGGCCCCTCTTGGACGTGTCCTGTACGTCGGCCCCGGGGACGTGTTGATTCGAACGCGGTCGGCCAACGAATGGACTGGCTCTGACTTCACACGCCCCACAGACCGACCAATCAGGGAGATCGACTTCTTAGGACGGCACTGCTGGGAAGTTGAACTCGCTCCGCCGTCCCACAAGCCGGCGCCGATCCAGTTAGTCGTCGATGTAGCCACCGGGACGGTGCTCGAGCAACGCAACGACGCTTTCGCGATGAGGGTTTCATACATCGAGTTCGCAGTGATCGATCCGCCCTCGACGGACTTCTTTCAATGGGATGGGCCCGCCACGTCGATCGAAGAACGCGACGCGCTCATGCGGGCCGAACGAGAAAGGGCCACCCAGAACGGAGTCGAATGGTTCCGCGAGCACGTTAGCGCCGAGAAACTGCAGATCCCCGTGTCCATCGAACTGGAGGTTCAGGACGTACGCCAGTACACCGAGGATGGATCTTTCGAAGCAACCGTAGGCAGCCCCCGAAGCGGCATCCGTGGCATCCTCGCGCGACGGCCTCGGGGCTCAGAGTCGTGGCCATTGCGCTGGGAAAACGCCGAGCATTTGCCAGCGACCAGGTGGTCAACGCCTGACTATGACTGGGCCCTCGGCATGTATGAGCACATGACACTGGATACGTCGGTCCTGCACCGTCTGCAGGATCTTCTGCACCCCGGCTTTCCGGCCCAGCCGTCCACCTATCCCTCGAAACCCTGAAGCACTCACCTCGCGTGCAGCCAAGTCGCAAGACCCCACTGAGCGCGTTCGCTGTCGGTGGCCCCGGCTACGGTCCGAAACACGTGTTTAGGCCGGGCTACGAACGGAGCCACCATGTTGGTTACAACGGGTGCTCGATGCCGACGGCGGCGACACCTCGTGGACCGTGCTCGATGAGCACTACGCGGTCCTCGAGCCGGTAGATGTCTTCCTCGCTTACCTGACACGGATCGAGCGTTCTTCGACGACCGTGCGTTCGTATGCCTTCGATCTCCGCGACTACTTCACCTTCTTGCACTCGCGACAGATTGACTGACTGCGGTGGTCTCCGGAAGATCTCGGCCGCTTCGTAGCCTGGCTACGACTCACTTCGGACGCACGGCGAGGCACAGTGACTTGATTGATGCGGCGACCGGGCGTCGCCCGTGCGGTGGCACCGCGCAAGCGCCCGCTACGTCTTAGGCGCATCGGGCGTTTGTCCAACCGCCTGTTGGACAATTGCTGTGGGGCGCCGGTGCAGTGTGGCTCCTGCGGTCGCTGTGTTAGTTGGCCTCGTGGAAAGCGTCGACGATGGTGTTCGGGATGCGGCCGCGGTCGGACACTTCGTATCCGTTGGAGCGCGCCCATTCCCGGATCGCCGCCAACTGTTCCTTATTGGTGCGCGGCGCCGAGACGGTAGGCGCCTGCTTGCTGGAGCTGCGTTTGTGTCGGCCACCGATCCTGGTGGCCTTGTCGATCCACTTACCCATGTCTTTGTCGAACTTCTCCGCCGACTTCGCCCCGAGATCGAGCGAATAGTCCACACCGTTGATCGTGAACGTCTGCACAATGACCTCCGACGGGTCGAGTTCAGAGCCGTGACGTCATCGGTGATTTGTTCAATGGTCGCGCGCGCCATAGCGGTCAGCCCTGTCGTAAATGGTGGTCAGTGGCGATCGTCCACCTGTTTAAGGGGGACGTCCGGTCTGTGTTCGCTGAACATACCGTTCATTTACCGGCACCTTCCGAACCGTGGGTGGCCACGTTATGTCGCGGTGCGCGCTCACACCAGATATCCGCTCCAACGGAAGGCGTCAACGGAAGGCCTGCACCCACCTAGTCGTCTTGGGCGTCGACGCTTACACCGTTGGCGCAGAACAGTGTCGCTCGAAACGTCGGTCGACGAGTCCTCGAACAAAACCCTGTCGTCGGCCAACCCCTATCTCTCGAGAGGCCGGCATGGCTCCGGGGACAGCAGAAGTCTCTAGTTGCTCCACACGATGTTGAGCAAGTCCATAGCGTGGGTGAGGTCGGCGTTATCTGGTGTCAGGGTGGTGTGGCCGAGGTCAACGATGTGTGGGCTGATGGTGGGGTCCCCGCCTTGTTCGTAGACCGCCCACAATGTGAGGCCGTCGCCGTGGCGGGAGTCGAACTCGATACCCGAGACCGGCTCCATCCTCGGGATAAGGGTGTTGATCCAGCGGGAGATCGCTTGGGTCAGGGCGCGGGGGCGCCCGTCGCGGATCGCGGCACCATCAAGATCATCCAACCCGTACGTGATTGCGGTCCTGCGGAACAGGGTGCGTAGTGCAGCGAGGGTGACCAGATGACCGGGCAGAACATAGGTTCCGGTGATCGTGCCGTAGGCCAGCACCCGCGGATGACACCACGCCGACGGCAGCTGCCCCGGCGATGCCGACGGGTACAGTTCGGCGTCCTCGTCGTCGACCACGATGTCCTCGAGCTCAGCAAGGACCTGGGGGGCTGGGCCGCGCGAACGCTAGTACTTCCAGCAGACACGCCAGCGGTGTGGCCCCGCAGTAGAGGGTGCGCCACACCCCGTCGGGGTCGTCCCACCGGCCGGTGAACCGGCCGTCGGTAGCGTATTCCCACGGTGTCCACGTCCACGGCTGCGGCAGATACCCGACCCGGTGCACCGCTGCACTGTCGCGGCGGGCCGCGGCCACCAGGCCGGCCGGTGTCTCAAACTCGATAACTACTGGCTGGGTCATCCGATGGCAGCGAACTGCCGTGCCGCAGCCAACACAAGCGGGCCGGTCTCGGCGAGGTCACCGTCACGCAGCAACACCGCGGGGGCCCGGTCATCAAGGATGGGGTTGAGGCCCTGGAACCACGCCTGCGCCACCGCGGGAGTGTCGCGGCTGGTGATCAACCGGGCCGCCCGATACGCGATCCGCAGACGCTCCACATCGGTGTCGTTGCCAATCGTGCGAACACCGTCGGCCCACTGTCGCACCGCCCGAGTCTCTTTGACCCGCCCCAGATAGGCAACCAGCTTCACGCCCAACAGATCCCGCAACGCCGTCACCAACTCGGCCTGCGACATCCGCGCCGCCTCGTTATACGCAGCCAGATCCGGCCTAGGATGAGCAGCAGTCATACCCAACACCTCCAATCACAGTGTAAAACACAACCAGCATCCCAGCCAGGTGATCCCGTTCCGCGCTCGCCACTCGGGCTGCGAGCGCCCCCCGCCAGCGATCAACAGTCGCGGGCCCTGCGGCCGTCAGCGCGCTTCACACCTGCTCGCGGGCACTCACCCGATCTCGCTCAGGAGGTGTTCGGTGCGCGCCAGCAGTTCGCTGGTCTGGCGGTCCAGTGCGGTGAATATCTCGCCGAGGTCATCGAGTTCAGCGGTCGCGTGCCGGCGGGCAGACACTCCCTCGTCGTACGTGTCGGGCAGATCGACGACGGGAATGGTGACGCTGGCGGTGACGGTGGGTGCGGTGTGGCGGTCGGCCACGGTCTGTGCCCACAGTCCGCGGTCGGTGACGGGTCTGCCGGTCGCGCGTAGGTGGGTGTGCAGGATCGCCGAGACCGCCCGGGGTGAGAGGCCGGTGGTGGTGTCGCCGATGGGTGCAGTGGGGTTGCCCCACCTGTCGAACGCCGGCAACAGGACAGCGTCGGGATCGACAGGCTCATAGGCGACCAGGCACGGTGCTGGTGGTCGGGCGGGGGCCTGATGCAGGACCGGTGCCCAGGTCAAGGGTGAGGGCCGGCGGAGGGTGAGGTCTCGGAGCAGGGTCCAGCGGGTCCAGACCGCGTACGGCCCGTACCGATCGTGCAGGTCGGGTGCGGCGGTGATGTGGTGGTATCCGCCGACGTGCACAGTGCCGTCGACGGGGTCGGCGGTGATGTCCCCGCACCGCAACTCCCCCACCTGACCGACCGGGATCCCCAGCTGGCAGACCAGGGTGAGGATGAGGGCGTCGCGGCGGCCGAACAACCCGGCCGGCCACCCATGCGCCGGCAACCGCCCGATCGCCTGTACCGCGGTGTGGTGGTGGCGTTCTCGGTCCGACAGCAAAGTGCGGACGGCGGTGATGGTGCCCGGCGGGGTACGGCCGGTCAGGCGGTGGGCAGTGTTGATGGCCGAGACCCGACGGCGCAGCGTGGCCCGCGACAGACCCGGCTCGAAATGCAGGTACCGGGCCGTCGTGACCGGCGACGACCCCAGCGGGTCGAGATCAAAGGCGGTGCACCAGTCGGTGTAGAGCTGCCAGTCACCGCGGTAGGACCGCGGCAACCGATAGAGCATCTCATCGGCCAGTGCTGCGAGCGGTGGTTGGTGCCTGGTCATCGGGGTTACATGCCGATGGTGGTGGCGGCGTTCTGGACGTGAATGTTGTTGTCCCGGGCATAGTTCAGCAGCGATTCAACGGATTTGTGGCCGGTCTGCTTCATGATGGTGGTCGGTTCGTGGCCGGTGCGGAACGCTTCGGTGACGAACCCCGCACGCAGACTGTGCGCTCCGTAGCGGGTGATGTCCAGATCCGGGCGCGCGGCCGCCAGGCGGCGGCGCACCAGGGTGTGGATGAGTTGCCCGGCTGGGGCGGTGTCGGCGAGGTCGCTGGCCGCGGTCACCGACCGAAAGAGATCCGACTCTGCCGGCACCTCCGGAAGGACGCCGGCGCAGACGTGATGCTCATGAGGGCGGTCGGCGGCCAGGAGTCGGATCAGCCCGGCCCGCCCTAACCGGTCAAACGCATTGTGGCAGTGCAGCCACCGCACATACGCGCACGGCCCACACGTTTCCAAATGCTCCCCGGTCGGGAGGGCCTTGCGTTGACCCGTCCCATCTTGGTCGGTTTTCGACTTGCGGACGGTGATGATCCAGCCATCGCGGGTCCGCCGCACATCACCCACCGCCAGGGCGACGATTTCTGAGCGGCGCATCGCCCCCGCCCACCCGAGCACCAACGCGGCGGTGTCGCGGCGCTCCCTGAGTTTGGTGCGCCACGTGGTCGCCGACGCGCGGGCGGTGTGCACCATCGCCCGCAAATCCACCAAATCCAACGGATCTTCCGGTTGGCGGGGCCGCCGCCCTGACGCTGCGCCGCGGCGGCGGATCGCCGACAACGTGCCCGCGACCACGGGACTGAGCCACAGCGGTGTCTCATCGGGCGTCGACTGTTGCTGGGGTGCATGGGCTTTGTGGACGAACTTGATCGCCGCTGCCGCGCCCTCGATCGCCGACATCGAATACGCCGCATTCCCGCGGACGTCGACGGTGTTCTCCAGCGCGAGAAGGTAATCGGCCACCACATGCGGATGCGCCGGCAACGCCCGATGCCCATACTGGTCGCAGTACTTCTCGAACACCGACCACGCCCGCGTGTAATTCCTGCGAGTGGACGGTGCCCTGGTATCGAGCAGCGAGGTTTCCACCCGCCGCCGCACCTCCGCCGACACCTCCAACGACGCCACCGAACCTGGCGCCGGACCAGGATCAGCGGGTGACAGTAACTCCGTCACGCCACAACACCTTTCGGCTCGAGCGCATCACGTGCAGGAGGGCGCGAGAACAGGACGACCGCGCCCAAGGCCATCGAAATGACAGCCGGGGCTGTCGTCGACACCATAAAGTGTTCGCTGCCACTCGAGTACCGACACATGAGCCACCCGCCGGCACGAACCTCGGGCAGCATTGTCAGCGTGTGGTCGACGGCGTCGGCAACAACCAGCAGGTGCTCGGTGATCCAGTCCCACTCGTCCTCGGCCGCCAGCACCGTCGGCGCATCCGCGGTCGGCCATATGACTGTGTCATCGGGATACATGTCGGCAAACGCGGATTTCAGCCATGAAGGGCAATCCCCCACTACCGCATCGCGTAGCTCAGCGCGCATGCTGACCGCCACCGTCACGTCATCATCCTCCGCTGACCGAACCCCACTGTGCACCCTAGGCGACAGCGGCGAGCGAGCTGGGCGTGACGCGCCTACCACCCGCCGAACCTAACAGCGGCCACCGACAACCCCACCGGACACAGTCGGCCGTGGCAATTAAGGTTCCGTCCTTCACGAATCGGCGCTGCTGTAGCTGACGTAAACAGACATTATCGGCGTTGTATGGCCACACAGTGCGTTCTCCCACCCAGAGTCGAAGAACTCAAGCGTGCATACTCTGGCCTGCCGTCAGTGCCCCGTCGGCTCCGCGCTAACTGGTTTTGGCAGGAATACCCGGGCAACGCCGGGAACTGCACCGGCCACATCGGCGGTCGATCGGATGTCGCCAATCACCACCTCGACCGCACCGTCGGCACGCGCGAGGCGGGCCTGTTCCTCGCTCTTGACGAAAGCACGTACGGTCTCGCCTCGCTCGGCCAGCCTGCGCCACGCTGCGGCCCACTCCCGCGCCGGCTCCGGTCACCAGGATCATCTCCACCACGTCCACTCCTCTCGTCGACAACCGAACCGGCATGCGCCGTATGCGCTTTTGGACGCGACTTCATTCCGCTGCTCGTCGAGCGTCGCGCCCATGAACAGATCGCCGGCTCGTCCTACCTCGCTCCCCCGGAACTGAGCACTACCGCCCCCTGAGGTTCGCCCCGGAGAACTTCTTCCCCCGCCACTGCAGATGTGGCTCAGTGGACGCGCTCAGCGAGCACGGTGGCGATATCAACTGCAGTAGCGCAGTTCTCATCCACAACGCCAGCATTTTTGAGCGCGTACTCGAACTGGATGGTCCCACCCGATGGCACCGACACCCACAGCTGGCACGTTTGAGTGCCACTGAAGTTGCGGTCATCCTCGACGAACGCCGGCCGCCCAGCGACGGCCAGGGTGCGAAAGTTCACTTCATTGCGGTAGGCGTCCTCAAGGTCCTCGAATTGCCGCCAGATGTCGGGCAGGAAATACATCACCGCCGTAGTGGGCGCGGTGGGCAGGCTCTGCCACCGACAAAACCCGGAGCCGTCCCCGACCACACCCGGACTGACCATCCCGAACCGGGCCAGGTCGGCCTCGTCGAACACCGCGCACTGATGGTTCACCAGATCCGCCAACGTCCAGGGCGGAGACGACGGCGGCGGGGTATCAGATCCCCGAATCGTCACTGGCGTCGACGGCTGCGGCCGCGAGGAACCACCGTCGTCACCGAGATCGCACGCTGACACCACAAACCCCACCAACAGCACCACCGCGATCGCACGACTGAACCTCCTGCACCGCAACACAACATCCCCCTTACGTGCCCAACATCACTCAGTTCTCTTCCGGCACCACACGGCTAGTTTCTACCGGGTCGGCTGCGGTGGCGACCACGGCGGCGGATGGTAGTCGCCAGGCTTCGGTAGCGGAAAGGTCAAAGTCGGAGAGCTCACCGGCGGCGGCACGATGATCGTTGCTTCCGGATTCGCGTGCATCGCCTCAGTCAGCACCGTGATCGGCGGCGAACCCACGTCGCGCGCGTCCTGTTCGCTGATAGGCACATCGCCCACGACCGGGATGACCGTAAACCACCCCTTCGATTCCAAGATGCGGGCAGCGAACAAGTACCACTGACCGGGCGCGAGTGGTACGTCGCCGCCCAGGGACATGTACACCCCGGCCACTGTTCCCCCTTGCTGATTGACCAACGCGGTGCGCGCGACCGTACCTTTCACCACTACGCCGACAGTGACGTCGTACTGCGTTTCCGGACCACCTCCTAGAGATTCGGTGCCAGAGAGTGCGGCGACCTGCCCGGTGAAGATGTGGGTGGCCATAGCCACCAGGTTGCGCGGGTCGGTGGTGTCGGCGACCGGGTCATAGGGCATGACCAGAGTGGACGTTGCTGAATCGAGGGTGACAACACCGCCGGGCCACTGCGAATCACCCTTGCTGTCACCACATCCCGCCAACATCGCGACGGCCACCGCAGCCGCGCACGCCATCCGATGCGGCGACCGTCCACTTATGTTCACCACAACCCACCCTCCGCTGCCGAATCGATACCCCGCCGACAGGCCCGTCCCCGACAGTCTGCGCCCCGGCGCCTGCGTCTGCCCGAGTTACGACGTGATCGCCATGACTGGTCGGTGGTCAGACCCAGGGGTATTGCGTCGTTCGGCGGGGTTGTCGGTGATCGACGGGGTGGCGCCGGCGTGGTCGGTGGTCACCGCACCGTCGGCGATCTGATCGACCAGTGCGTGGCTGACCAGGATGTGGTCGATCAGTTCACGGCGGCCGCGGTAAATACGGGAGAACCGTTGATCCTCGGGGATGCGGGCGGCGAGGTTCCACAAGCGTTGACGATCGCCACTGTCAGGTTGGGTGTACCCGCCGGTGCCGATCTCAGATCCGGGCGGCCCCGCCAGCAGCTGGGTGGTCGCAGCATCGACGGTGTCATTGAGATCACCGAGCACCACCACCGGTGCGTCATCAGCGGCGGTGAGGATCGTTGTGGCGGCCGCACGGACCGTCGCCGCCTCCGCTGCCCGCCGGAACAACGCGTAGGTAGCGAACCGGGCCCGCTCATCCTCATCGCGAGGATTGAACCGGCCGCCAGGAAAGGTCAACAGTTTCGACTTGAGGTGGCAGGTCAGCACATGCATCCCGTCGACCACCGCATGCAAGGCGGGCCGGCCCATCGCCGTCTCCCCCACTGCGGTGTCATCGATCTGGACCGGGCGCAGCCCGTCGAGGAACGGGCCCACCTGGTACACCTGCGACAACGGGGTACGAGCTGCTATCGCCACCCTGATCCCGCGCCCGTCCGGATCAGCGGTCTCCACATGCCACGTACCGCCGACCCGGCCCAGCACGTCGTCGAGGGCTTCGGGGTCACCGATCTCCTGCAGCGCAAGAACATCCGGGTCCATAGCGGTGATCGTCGCCGCCAGCGCATCGGCCTTGGCCGCAAACTCGGCCGCACCGTCCGGGCCGCTGTCAGCGTTAGGGGTGAACAAGTTTTCCACATTCCACGTCGCGATCGAGACCATAAAGCCCACTGTCCCAAGACGTGAACGGGCAAGCGCGGAACCTCGGTGACCTCAAGCGAACGATCCGGTGAACACCTGTCATCCACCATGCGCGGGCAACGATCAGCGTGCGCAAGACTGAAGCCGACGAGTCCCGGCGGAACGGTAGCGTCGGCCTGGTGATCGTCTGGATTAACGGCACCCACGGCTCGGGAAAGACAACGACCAGCCGCCTCCTGCCGACGCTACTTCCAGATACACGAGTGCTCGACGCCGCGAACCCCGGCGATGCCCCCAATTTGATCGCGAGCTACGGGACCAACGGCGAACTCGGCTACGTGAAAGCGTTAGACCTACCGGCCACCGACCCCGGTTCGTCAACCGGACAGCGGTTCTCAAGACTCCTGTACGCCAACGATGGACAAACCGTGAAGGGTGAGTTCACCATCAGCTGATGACCCCCGGTAGTTGGCACGATCTTTTTACCCAGCGGGCCCGGCGACTCGAGACCAATAACTCGGGAACATTCGCCGGGTCAGCTGGCGTTCCGCCGACGCCAGAATGCTCCAGCGTTTGGAACGAAGTCAACCACGAGATGTCCTATCACGCGTTTACAACGAGTCTCGCCACCGTCAACCCATCGCTTACAGTAAAACCTTCCGGCGCTAAATCTGCATCCTGGGAGCGACCCATTTCCCCGGTTAGACCGGCAGCTTCCCTGCGGGGGACGTCGAGATCTCGTTCGCCAGCTCGCAGCCTGGGTAATCTGACCGATCTATAGCTACCAGATCGATCGATACCACCTCCGATCACGCAAGCGTCGATAGAAGCACCAGCTACACGTTCAGAGGACAGATCCTTTATGATCTGCGTAACCCGTTGTGTTGCAATTGGATTCGTCTCCGTTGACAAGGTAGGCATTTCGCCGACTCCTGCATCTTCTTCGCCGTCGTCGTTCTGATTCTCACTGTCCTCTTCGAACCCGGCATCAGCGGGAGCTCGAGGCGCCGCTGCTACAGGCTCCCTTGGTAACCCAGCACCGTGCCGCTCAACGGGGATGGCCGTTCATTTTGGTCGGGGCGGGTCGTGGTGGGATCGCGAAAGCAGAGATCGCGGCGGCGACGGCAGCGGCTACCGAGGTGAACAGGAAGGCTTGCTGGAAGCCGGTGTTGTTCCCGTCGGCGACGAGACTGATCGCGGCGACGCTGGAAGCGGTGGCCACACCAACGGAGGCGCCGAATTCGTGGAAGGTGCTCAACAGGCCCGAGGCTATGCCGGCTTCCTCCGGACCGATTTGGCCCAGGGCGGTGGCTGAGGCCACAACGAACAGCGCGCCGATGCCGAAGGCGGAGAAGCTGACGCCGATCGTGGTGGCCAACGTCGTGGACCAGACCGCGGGCACCAGCAATCCTATGGCGGCGACGATCATGCCCGAGGCGCCAAGTGCGCGCGCTCCGAGACGGCCGATGAGGCGTCCGACGAGGTTGGCTCCGGCCATGGTGGCCAGGGCGATCGGGAGGAATAGCAGTCCGGTGGTGAGAGGTCCGTGGCCGGCCGACTGTTGGAAGTAGAAGGTGCCCAAGAAGAACACTGCGACCATCAGTGCTGTGCCGATCATGATGACGAACACTCCAGCTCCGACCGGTCGCCGGCCCAGAAGGCTGAGTTTCATCAGCGGCGATGAAGCGGTTCTCTGACGCCAGGTGAACAGCAGGTAGAGCACCACCGCGGTCCCGGCGGCCGCGACTGTTTCACGACTGGTCCAACCAGTCTCGCCGGCAACGGTCAGAGAGTAGATGGCCGAGCCCGTGGCTGCTGTGACCAGCAGTGCGCCAAGAACGTCCAGTGACGACTGGGGCGTCCGTGCCGGGGGCAACGGTGGCAGCACACGCAGCAGGCCGATCAACACAATCAGGCCTACCGGGATGTTGATGAAGAACACCCATGGCCAGCCTGGCCCGGCGGTGATCAGTCCGCCGAGCAGAACCCCTACCGCCGCGCCCCCGCCGCCCAAGGCCGACCAGATACCCAGGGCGCGATTGCGTTCATCCCCGACGAACAATCGAATGACCACCGACAAGGCCGCAGGTGAGAGCATTGCCGCTCCGACGCCCTGCGCGACTCGGCCGCCGAGCAACCATTCGGCATTCTCGGCGAGCCCAGCTGTCAGGGATCCGGCGGTGAAGGCGACGAGGCCTGCGAAGACAAGCGGCTTGGCCCCGTACAGGTCTGCACTTCGCCCACCGAGCAGCATCAAACCGCCGAACGTCAGGGTGTATGCGGCAACCACCCACGTCAGCGCCTCGCGCGACAGGCTCAGATCCGTACCGATCTGCGGCAGCGCGATCGCCACCACGGTCACGTCGAGGATGAGCATGAACTGGGCCGTACCCAATAGGGCGAGAGCAAGCCACCGCTTCGGGTTCAGCCCCTCGCCAATTTCCGAAATGTCCGTCGCGGAATTCATCACAGCCTCCTAAGTCATACACGAGCGTTCGAGTTATTCGCTGGTACGATAACTCATACAGTCGTGTACGGGAAGTGGGGATTCATGTCGACCGCCTCTCCGCGGGTCAACGTCAAAAGGGCTGACGCTGTCCGCAACGTCGAGCGCATCCTTGACGCCGCGATTGCCTGCCTGGCCCAGCGTCACAACGCGACGATGGCCGACATCGCCAAGGAGGCCGGACTCGGGCGGGTGACCCTCTATGGTCACTTCGCTTCTCGGCCTGAGCTCATCGACGCCGTCGTCGCTCGCGTGATCGAGCGCGGCGAGCAGACGTTGGCCGAAGTCAACACCGAGGGAGACGCCCGCGAAGCGCTGGCCCGTGTGATCGAGAGCAGCTGGCAATTGGTGAATCAGTCGCGCTCGGTCATCGCCGCCGCTGCAGAGGAGCTCTCGCAGGAACGCATCCGCCAACTTCATGACAGCCCAGCAGCCAGAGTAGAATCACTGATTGAACGTGGTCGCCGCGACGGGTTGTTCAGAACCGATATGCCGACCTCATGGCAACTCGCCGTGGTCCACCAAGTCCTTCACGGCGCAGCGACCGAGATCGCCGGCCACCGCCTCGATCCCGCCGACGCGCCCCGGATCATCATCACGACCGTCTTCACGCTTCTCGACGCCCGCTGATCCGAGCCGAACTATCGCGGGCTGACGCTCCCAAACAGAATCGCCCTAAACGCATCCGAACACGTGCGGCCGGCCCTACCGCACCCCGTGTGCACACGAACACGCTGCATGCGCTGCAAAATTCTCCACGGCCGCCCAATCATGCTCGACCGGCTTAACGAACTCGAAGCAGACCTGTCACCCGCCGAACCATAGCCCAAGCAAAAGGGGCGGATCGGCGGGGTCGAAGGCCTCACCCTCACCCTGTCGTTCCTTGCCCCAGAAGCGCGCCGGCTTCGAGCGCCTGAATCCCACTACGTCTACGCAACTGGGCATTACTGCCGAAGTTTCCCCTCTAGCGCCACACCGCAGCGACTGGTTGATCGTCGGGCCAGACGGTTCATCCTTGGTGCGCTGTTGCCAGGCGCGGGCACGCTCCGTACTAACGGGCATCCCTGCTCCTGGTGTGGTCCTAGGAAGTGAACGTTGGCGGTCCGCTGTGTGGTCGTTGCACTTGCGCGAAGGCACTCGTGGCCGCCAATGTCTGTAGGGCGTCGAACAGCTCGTCACCTCGCGGTGATCGGGGATGGCTGTGAGCACCGGCCCGAAGAATCACTGTCCGTTGATGCACATGATGGGGCTACCGCTAGAGTCACCGAGATTGTCCTGGCTCTGCTGGTGTCCCACGCGCACCGCACCGTCGTAAGTCGAGTCGTCGAGACTGTCAGCTAGCTGGGGATCGAGACCGCTCTCGGAGAGTGCATCGGCCACCATTGCTGTGGACACGTCGGCGCTCTGGGGGTGCACACGCTGGCCCAGGCGGTGCAGAGCGGTCCCAGTGCGCTGTCGCCGGCCCTGCCATGCGCAGCAGCCAGGACACGGCCCAGTTGCTCGGACACTTCCATGTGGTGACGTTGCTGCTCGGAAACATCTGCGCCCTTGTTGAACACTGCCAAACCTATTTGCCGCCAATCGATCTCGATGTCGCGGCGCCGCGCGGTGTTGGCCAGGCACCGGTAGGTGGCCCACGCGAACGGGCATGCCGGGTCAAAATAGAACGTCACTGCGCTCATAGGTACTCCTTCAGGTCACGGACTGTTGGACGTGTTGGCTCACTGGGAGTCTGCCGCTTCCAATGCGGCGATAGCGGCCGAGAGTTCGGCGGACGCTTCGGTGGCCACCGGCGCAAGTTCGGCTTCTCCGGAGACCTCGACCATCAGGTCGGGGTTCATGGCCTCGATGATCGAGTTCGATGGATTGGTGGGTCAACGCGGACCACGACATTGCAGGGCAACAGCAGACCGATCTGGCGATTGACTCCCAGTGCGCGATGGGCCAGAGGTGGATTACAGGCACCGAGGATCAGGTAGTTTTCCATGTCCACATCGAGCTTTGTTTTCAGGGTGTCTTTGACGTTGATCTCGGTGAGGATCCCAAAACCTTGGTCGGCCAGTGCGGCGCGGGTTCGTGCGACTGCCTCGTCGAACGGGAGGTGGAGAACAGTGGAGATGGACAGTGCCATAATAGTTTTCCTTCCGGGCGGGGTGTACTTGATCGGATTCAGCGGAGTTCGGTGCGGCGTGGTAGTCCCAGGCGGTGCATCAGCAGGCTGGCTGGGCACCAGCCAACGGCAGCGAAGAGCAGCAGGTTCGCCGCTACGAAGGCGGTCAGCAGCAGCCACCAGGTCGACAGGCCAGTAGCCAGGGCCAGGCTCACTAGAATCATGAATCCTGCCAGAAGTGGCACTGCTCGGTCGACCGTCCACCTAGCGGAAGTTGTTCGGGTGTTCATCGGGTAGAGGCCTTTCTGGTGGGTGCTTAGTGGGAAAACGAGATGGCGGGCAGAACCTTTCGGAGCCAGATCGGTGACCACCATGCTGCCCGTCCGGAGATCCGGAGCAGTGCTGGTAGGAGCATGAGCCTGATCAGGACTACGTCGAGCAGAACGGCAACACCGAGGATGATGCCCATCTCTTTGGGCGGCAACGGGTCTGCCAGTGCGAAGGTGAAGAACACTGCGACCATCACCGCTGCCGCGGCGAAGATGATGCGTCCCGAATGAGCCATGCCGTCGATCTGCGCAGTATCGGCATCGCCGGTGCGTTCAAAGTGTTCTTTGGCCGTGGCGAGCAGGAAGACGGTGTAGTCCATGGCGATGGCAAAGATCATCGCGAAGAAGAACACCGGGCCCCAGCCGTCGAGGAACCCTTGCGGGGTGAACCCAAGCAGCCCGGACAGGTGGCCGTCCTGAAAGATTAGCTTGGCGACACCGAACGCAGCCGCCGTCGACAGGAGGCTGACGACGGTGCCGATCAAGGCGATCAGTGGGGCTTGCAGCGAGACCAACAGTAGGACGAACCCGAGGATCAAGATGATGCCGACGATCAGCGGGAAGTAGTCGTTGAGAGCCTGTTGCAGATCAAGGTTCTCGGCCGGGGCGCCGCCGACCAGCGCATTAGCGGGGAGTCCGTGGCGCAGGTCATCGACAATAGTGCCTAGTTGGGCATCGGAGGGATCAACCGCAGGCAGTGCTTGCAACAACACGTAGTCGGTGCCGTCGAGCGCCGGTAGCGCAGGGGTGACCATGCTGATACCAGGGGTCTGTGCCGCCGCCGTGGCAGCCTGCTGCGCCTGTGCTGAAGGTGCAACGATCTGGAGCATGCCGGGGGCTCCCTCCCCCATCTGCTGCTGAACCAGTTCATAACCCTGACGCACTGGTGCCTCCTCGGGGACCACCGAGATCGACGGCATAGCCACCTTGAGCCCGATGACCGGAATAGCCAGCGCGATCAACACCGCCAGCGAGCCGAGTGCGAACGGCCACGGGTGGTTGTGCAGGATCTTGCCCCACCGTTCGAACAACGGCGAACGATGTTGCTGGCGTTTGACGTACGGGAGCGAAGCAGCGTTCACCTTCGGACCCAGTGCGCCTAGCGTGGCCGGGAGCAACGTCAACGTAGCCGCGAGAACAAACGTCACCGCGAGCATGATGCCCACAGCCATCGTCCGCACCGCCGGCGCCGGCACCAGCAACACCGCCGACAAACTCACCAGCACGGTCAAACCCGACAGCACCACAGCCTTACCGGCGGTATCCATCGTTTCGGCGACCGCATGAGCCTTGCTGGTGTGATGTCTGAGAGCGTCCCGGAATCGGGAGACGATGAACAGCGCGTAATCGATGCCCAGGGCGAGGGCGAACATCATCGCAAAATTCATAGCCCACACCGAGATCGGCGTCACCTGATTAAGCAAAACGAGGCCACCGGCCGACGCGACCAGGCCCGCGATGGTGAGCAGCAACGGCAGCCCCGCGGCCACAAGCGAACCGAAAGCCAAAACCATGATCGCCAGAGTGACCGGCCACGAGAACAATTCGGCCTTGATCATCGCGTCATGGTTGGCCTTATTGAAATCGCTCCACAAGGCCGAGGCCCCTGTGGGATACACCTCGACACCATCACGCGAGAGCTTGGTGAGCTCCCCCTTGACCTCGCCGACAGCCCGAACCATGTCGTCGGTGTTCGCATTCGCGCCGGCGATCAAGATGCCGGTGTGCTGATCCGGACTGATCGTCATCCCCGGTTGTGGGGGCACCACCGCTCCGAACCGGAAGTCACCGCCGAACACTGTCGTGGCATTCGCGATCGTTTCTTGCATCACCGGGCTGTTGATGGTGTCCCGGTCAGAATGAATGACGACCTGCACCGCAGCCGACGAGTTCCCGCCGAAGTGCTGGCCCGCCAGCTCCCGCACCTGCACCGACTCAGACCCGTTGGCCTGCCATCCGGCACCGGCCAAGGAAGAAAACACCGATGGCGCAGCCGCCCCGAGACCGACGAGCACCAACAACCAGACGGCGAAGACCCAGCGGGATCGCCCGGCCATCGCCGAACCCCACCGGCCCAGCAGACCAGGCGCTGAGGTCGGTGGCGAACTGGGCTGCTGATCGGTGGTCGAGATGGCGGGCATGCAATTGATCCTTTTCTCCGAGATACCGGGGCTAGATACCCCCTGGGGTATCTATTCACAACCCGAAGGTACCCCCGGGGGTATCAATGGGTCAACCCCCGATCGGATCGCGTTCCCATACCCCCTGGGGTACCCTGGCACTTGTTACACAGACAGAGAGGCATGTCCCGTGACCGATGACGAAGAATCAATGGCGGCTGTACTGAACCGACTCCGCCGGGCACAGGGACAACTCTCCGGGGTGATCACGATGATCGAAGCAGGCCGCGACTGCAAAGACGTCGTCACCCAACTGGCTGCAGTGTCCCGAGCTCTCGACCGCGCCGGGTTCAAAATCGTTGCATCGGGGATGCGTCAATGCATCAATGGCGCCGACGGCGACCAACCGCCCCTGACTGAAGCCGAACTGGAGAAACTGTTTCTCGCCTTAGCCTGACGGCCGTGCCCATGTCCATAACCAGGCAGCGACGTCGTGGACTGGCCACGGGATAGGAGCATTCCCCTTGGACTACTGCAGTCAAGGGGCGAAATACGCTGCTACGGAATGCAACGTCGGTGGCATGCGGCTGCGATCCCGGTCCGCGCAGTGGCCACCAGGCGCTAGCGCTCGGAGCCCACAATCATGCCGGCGACCTGGTTGAGTTGGGCACGCGGGTACCGGGTTCAGTGCCAAGATCGCCGGCTTCTGTGGATGCAGCTCGAAGCGATCGAACAACCGATCCCGCCATTCACCCAACCGGGCCGATGCCGACTCGTTAATCGGTAGGTCAGCGCCGTCTACGTCGGCGATATGGGTACCGCGAGTTCACGGGCCACCTGCCACATCCCTGCCGTGAAGGGCCTGCGCGACATGCCCATCTCCACAGTCGGGAGGGCCGGGCGATCACTAGTCAGGGAGGTTGTGGTCCTGCGGGCTGGCCCCATCCCGGATCCCGTGCATCCGTTCGGCTGCTGCCGATCGTTGGGGCTGGCGGTCTAACAGACGTCGAGGGGCTGGGAGCCACCAGTTCCATTGTCCGAGTAGCCGCATGAGGGCGGGTACGAGGATGAGTCTGACCAGAATGGCGTCGATGGCTACGGCGATGGCGAGGGCGAAGCCGATCTGTTTGAGTTCGAGCATGTTTGCGGTGATGAAGCTGCCGAAGACGACGACCATGATGGCTGCGGCTGCGGTGATGGGTCGGGCGGTGTGAGCGAGACCTGCTGCCACGGCGTGTTGGTTGTCGCCGGTGGCGGCCCAGTATTCGCGCATCCGGCCGATGAGGAATACCTCGTAGTCCATCGACAGACCGAATAGGACCGCGAATACCAGTGTCGGTAGGTAGGTTTGGATGAATCCGGGGCTGGTGAAGTCGAGCAGCGATTCACCGATGCCCCACTGGAACACCACCACGGTGATGCCGAGTGCCGCTCCCGTGGCCAGCAAGTTCATCAGTATTGCCTTGAGTGGCAGTGCGATACTGCGGAAAGCAACGATCAGGAAAAGGAAGGACACGGTCAGCACCAGCCGATGACGATCGGCAATTTGGCGGTCATCTCGTTGTCGAGGTCGACGAACTCGGCAGTGCTGCCACCGATCAGGATGTCCGAGTCTGCCCCGACTTGTCGTGCGCTGCTTCGCAAGTCAGCGATGAGGTCGGTAGCTGCAGTGGAATCGAACGGCACCGACAGGATCAGCGAGGTAGCCAGTCGACCATCACTGATGGTGGAAGGTCCGAGAGCGGCTACCCGCGGATCCGCTTGTGCTTGGTCGAGGTACCGCGCGACGGCGTTGTGGCCGGCGTCGGTGAGTGGCCCGCCGGAGGTGTCAGTGGCTACGACTTCCACTGGGGACAGTGCGCCGGGAGGAAAGTGCGTGGTGAGGGTGGCTGCGGCTTGCCCCGATGGGGTATCGGACAGTGAGGTTGTACCCATGTCCAGCCCGTAGCGAATGCCTGTCAGCGGGAGCGCCGCAAGCAGCAGGATTGCTACGGCGATGCTGCCGTAGAGCGCCGGCCGTTTCATGATTCGGTAGGCCCACTGGCCCCACCGTGTCCGGGCGGCGTCGTCCAGGTCAGCTGATAGTTCGGCGGGTTGGCATCGGCGTGGCGTCTGCCCGCAGTTAATTCTGGGGCCGAGCACGGCCAACAATGCAGGCAGCAGGCATAGGCCGACGACGAGCATGGCGGTGACTGCCGTAGCGACGCCGATAGCAATCCCCCGGAAGATGGGGGCTGGGATGACGACCAGCGAGGCCAGGGAAATCATCACGATCACCCCCGACGCCAGAATCGTGCGGCCCGTGGTCGCCAGGGTGCGGGCGACGGCGGCGTCGATCCTGTCTTGGTCGGATCGGTCAACAATTGCGCCGGCGTTGAGTTCTTCGCGGTAACGGCTGACGATGAACATGGCGTAGTCGATACCTACTCCGATGCCGATCATCGTGGCCACCGACATCGTCAGCGAGTCAAAGTCGGTCACTGCGGTGAGGACAAACAACGTGCCTGCCGTGAGCAACAATCCCACCAGCGCCGCCACAACCGGCACCACCGCGGCAGTTACCGCACCCAGTGCAATGACCAGCAGAATCAAAGCCACTGGGATACCGATCATCTCTGCCCGTTGCGCGTCGCTGTTCTGGATCTCGGTGGCGTCGTTTTGGATTGGTGAGTAGCCGGTGACTGCGACCTTGATCTGCGGGCTATCAAAGCGCGACAGCTCATGTTGGAGGGTGCGTGCCACCATGGCCCGGTCCGCCATGTCACCGTCGATTCCGACCAGCGCTACAGCTACACCACGATCATTCGGCGACACCAGCTGTTGCCCACCGACGTCGTAGGGACCAGTCACCTCGCGCGCACCCTCCACCGAACGAGCTGCCGCGATCGCCTGGTCGACAACCTGACGGAACTCAGGGCTATCCACGGACACGTCGGCTCCGTCGAAGACGATGACGTCCTGCTCGGCCCCCAATTGAGGAAAGTGCTGCGCCAGGATCGCGTCGACGTGTTCGGACTCAGACCCGGCAATCCCGAAATCCATTGCCGTCAAACGCCGCTCCAGTGGCCCGAACGCCATCGCGCAGACCACGATGATCAACGCCCAGCTCACCAGGACCGGCCACCGCCGCCGGCTCACCCATCTGCCCCACCGAGACAACACCGAGCCAGGGGCTAGACCGATGCGTGGCGGCGTCGCCACTGTGACTTTCACCATATTCGGACGATAACATCGAATATCAACGATGAATAGACCTGTTGAAGATCGGCGACAACGGCTATCATCGTCGCATGGCGATTAAAAGTGATGGGTGTGCGCCGACTACAGTAGACGCGGACTCACGTGTCGATGCAGCAGTTGCGCTGTTCCACAGTCTCTCGGACGCAACACGTTTGGCTATCGTGCGGCAACTGGCCGGTGGGGAGGCCCGGGTGGCTGACTTGGTGGCCGAGCTCGGTTTGGCGCAGTCGACGGTGTCAGCCCACGTGGGGTGTCTACGTGATTGCGGCCTCGTACAGGGCCGGCCCCAGGGCCGCCAGGTGTTCTATTCACTGTCGCGCCCTGAACTGATGGATCTGCTGGCGTCAGCGGAAACCCTGCTCGCAGCAACGGGCAATGCGGTCACGTTATGCCCGAATTACGGTGTCGCATCTGGAGTGAGCGGCGATGAGTGATGCCTGCGGCTGCGGCCACGACGAAGCCCCCGAGGACGACGAAGCCGGCGCCGACCCTGCACGCTGGTGGCAGGTCCTAGAGATCAAAGCTGCGATCGTCGCTGGGATATTGCTCGTGGCAGCACTCATCACCAGCGTGATCGAAGGCCCCCAATATCTCGAAGTGGGACTGCAAGTGGGTGCGCTGGTTATCGCCGGCTACACGTTTGTGCCCTCCACACTGCGCCGACTAGCCCGAGGCAAGATCGGGGTCGGCACCTTGATGACCATCGCCGCGGTCGGGGCGGTCATGCTCGGGGAAGTCGGCGAGGCGGCCATGCTCGCTTTTCTGTTCGCGATCAGCGAAGGACTCGAGGAATACGCCGTTACCAGGACCCGCCGAGGCTTGCGGGCACTGCTCTCGCTCGTGCCGGACACCGCCACCGTGCGACGCGGTGGCCGTGAACTCCTCGTGTCCCCCACCGACCTCGTGGTCGGCGACACCATGATCGTCAAACCCGGTGAGCGTCTTGCCACGGACGGCACGATCAGTTCCGGACACACTGCGCTCGACACCTCGGCGATCACCGGTGAGTCGGTTCCAACCGAAGCGGGACCCGGTAACGAGGTCTACGCCGGCTTCATCAATGGCACCGGCGCCCTGGAAGTGACGGTCACTGCTGCTGCGCACGACAATTCTCTGGCCAAAATTGTGCGGATTGTGGAGGCCGAACAGTCCCGCAAAGGCCAGGCCCAGCGACTGGCCGACAAGATCGCCCGCCCGTTGGTTCCCTCGGTGATGATCGCTGCCGGTGTCATCGCCGGTGTTGGCAGTGCCTTCGGAGACCCGCGAGTGTGGGTTGAACGGGCCTTGGTTGTCTTGGTTGCCGCCTCGCCGTGCGCGCTGGCGATCGCGATACCGGTGACCGTGGTCGCCGCGATCGGGGCCGCCTCCAAACTCGGTGTCTTGATCAAGGGGGGCGCCGCCCTCGAGGCGCTCGGCCGAATCCGTACCGTTGCGCTCGACAAAACCGGCACCCTGACCCGCAATCAGCCCTCAGTCGTTGACATTACGACCACCGGTGGTGCCTCACGCGCCGAGGTACTTACCGTCGCTGCGGCGCTCGAAGCGCGCAGTGAACATCCCCTCGCCCGCGCCATTTTGGCTGCCGCCGCTGACCCGGTCACTCCCGCCGACGACGTGGACGCGGTCACCGGCGCCGGCCTCGTCGGATCTGTCGAGGGCCACCCTGTTCGGCTGGGACGGCCGGGCTGGATCGAGGCTGGCGCCTTGAGCGATGACATCGATCGCATGCAACGAGCAGGTGCCACGGCCGTACTCATCGAACGCGACGGCACCGTCATCGGCGCCATTGCCGTGCGCGATGAACTTCGACCCGAAGCACCCACCGTGGTTGCTGGTCTACGCCGCGATGGCTACTCGGTGGCCATGCTCACCGGTGACAACGCGCGCACCGCCGCCGCGCTGGCCGAACAAGCCTGCATTGAGAACGTGCACGCCGATCTACGGCCAGAGGACAAAGCCCGCATCATCGACACGCTGCGCGCCCACCAACCCACCGCCATGGTGGCGACGGCGTCAACGACGCTCCCGCTTTGGCCACCGCCGATTTGGGTATCGCCATGGGCGCCATGGGCACTGACGTCGCGATCGAAACCGCAGACGTCGCACTAATGGGTGAAGACCTGCGTCATCTGCCTTCTGCCCTTACCCACGCCCGCCGATCACGCACCATCATGCTGCAAAATGTGGGCCTCTCCCTGGCCATCATCATCGTCCTGATGCCCCTGGCCCTATTCGGCGTCTTAGGCCTTGCTGCGGTTGTCCTCGTCCATGAAATCGCGGAGATCGTCGTCATCGGCAACGGGGTGCGCGCGGGACGCACCACACGTCTGCACCTTCCCGACAACTCGACGACCGCCGACCGCCCACTAGCAAAGACCACACTATGAACATTGACGACAACGCCGCCCACCACGATCAGTCGATCGTGGTGGCACCAGCACCACAGCGGCGGCGAGTCCTGGTCGCGGTCGCCGCCACCTTGGCCGCCGTCGCACTCATCCTCGATCCCATCGCCCGAAACGCCCTATCCGACGGCCGAACTATTGACCTCGGGTTGCTCCAACTCGACCTCGCCTACAACACCGGGGTCGCTTTTAGCCTCGGCAACCAGCTGCCCACCGCGGTGATCCTCGCCCTCACCAGCCTCATCACCCTCGGCTTCGCGATCTATGCCTGGCGCACCGCATCTGAGCAACGAATGCTGCAGACCATCAGCTTCGCCGCCATCATCGCTGGCGCCGCCGCCAACGTCATCGACCGTCTCCTCGACGGCAAAGTCACCGACTACTTCCACACCGGGTGGTGGCCCACCTTCAACCTCGCCGACACCTACATCACCTGCGGCGTAGTCGTCCTAGTCCTCACCGTTCTATTCGAACCCGGCTTCACCCGCACATCCGAAAACAACAACTAATTGCTACTGGCCCACCACCTGTAGGGTCAGTGCGCCGCACCAGTGTTGTTCTGGCGGCGAATGAATTCGGCCATGCCCGGAACGGTGAATGCCACGACTCCGCGTTCAGGCGCCCAGATCAGGCCTTTCTTGATGCAGGCGTCGCGGTGCGGTGCCACCGACTGCATGGAGCTGCCCAGCGCTGTGGCGATCGCAGACGACCGTGGCTGATCGGTGCCGCTCACCGCCATGGCGTGTAGATACCGCCGTTCGGTCTCGGTCGCACGGAGCCACCGTGAACTGTAGAAACCGGCATCGAGGGAGGCGTGGCCGGTGCTCACCGCATCTTCGGCTTCAAGCAGCCTGAACGGTGATTCTGTTGCCGCACGCCACAATTCGTAGCCGAAGACTTGCAGGAAGTACGGGTAGCCGGCACTGGCAGTGACCACATAGTCAGCGGCCTCGTCGGTAACGGCCTGACCCAGCCGGGAAATCGGCGCGACAATGGCCGCCCGCGCCTCATCCTTAGACACAGGTCCGATGGTGCGGTAGTCAAATTGGCGTTCAGCGTAGGACCGTGCATCAGCCAACACTTGAGGGAGGTTCGGAAGTCCCGCCCCCACCACGAAGAACGGCCATCCCCGTTGAGCGGCACGGTGCTGGGTTGCTAACAAGACTTGCAGCAGCGGGGCCTCGAGTTCCTGCATTTCGTCGACGAATAGCCCGAATGCGTTGCCCTCCTTGCGGAGTTCATCGCACAACTCTTCAACGAGATCTTCGAACTCGACCCCTAACGATGCCTGCGGAGGCGGTGCGGCTTTCGACACACTAACCCCGGTGCCGAACGCAGTCGCCGACACCGAGAACTCCTCGGTCATCGCCCGGAGCCGGTCCACGATCGGCCGGGCGAACTTGCGGCGGCGCAGCGCACGGATGACGTCTTTGGAGATACGCCTGCGCAGCGCTTCGGCGCCTTCCTGACTCGTCTGCGCTTCGACCTCGACAACGACCCAATCGTTACGTCGCGCCTGGTCAGCCATGGTCGCCAGCAACGTGGTCTTGCCGACTCCCCGCAGTCCTTGCAACATCAACCCTCGGTCGTAGTGGCGTTGTTTGGCCCGGGCGACCAGTAGATCGAAACGCTCGAGCTCCCGGGTGCGACCCACCAGCTCGGGTGGTCGTGTACCCGAACCGGGCGTAAACGGATTAAGGCCAGATTCCACCAGCAGACACTAGCAAAGTATGGGGTTGTATAACGCCACGACTTATACGCTCCGATACGGCCTTACAGTCCGTCCTGCTGTCCGGACGCAGTAGTAGGTGCACGCACTGTCACCCTCGACATAAGCCCTTCGCTGCGGTTTCGGGTGGCCGAATATATAGTTTCGGCTACCCGTTAGACTGCGGGCATCGAACAGGAGGGCGCTGTGGTGGCAACGAGTGGAGTGCGTCCCCGGCTGGCCCGGGTTCGGGTGAGTTCAACGCTGCTCGGGCCTGCTTTCGTCGCAGCGATCGCCTATGTGGATCCCGGCAACGTCGCATCGAACATCAGCGCTGGCGCAGAGTTCGTGTATTTGCTGGTGTGGGTCATCGTGGCCGCGAATGTGATGGCCGGGCTGGTGCAGTATCTATCAGCGAAGTTGGGTGTGGTCACGGGTATGTCGTTGCCCGAAGCGGTGCGCGGCCGTTCTTCTCGTTCGACTCGGCTCGGGTATTGGGTGCAGGCCGAGCTGGTGGCGATGGCGACCGATTTGGCTGAAGTGGTCGGCGGCGCCATTGCACTAAATCTGCTGTTCGATCTGCCGTTGCTGGTGGGCGGGGTGATTACCGGGTTGGTCTCGATGGGGCTGTTGCTGGCGCAAGACCGTAGCGGCCAACGCCCGTTCGAGCGGGTCATCATTGGGTTGTTGGCGGTTATCGCGATTGGGTTCCTCACCAGTGTGGTCGTTGAACCGCCGTCGCCGGCCGCGGCAGCTGAGGGCCTCATTCCACGTTTCGAGGGAACCGAGAGCGTGATGTTGGCCGCGGCGATGCTCGGTGCCACGGTTATGCCCCACGCTGTGTATCTGCATTCGGGACTGGTGCGAGACCGCCACGGTGTCAACGGGCCTGGACCACTGCGGCGACGACTGCTCCGCGTGACCCGCGTCGATGTGGCACTGGCCATGCTGTTAGCAGGGGCAGTCAACATGTTGATGCTGCTGCTAGCAGCCACCAACCTGCAAGGCAGAGACGACGTCGACACCATCGAAGGCGCCCATGAGGCTATCGGGGACACCCTCGGGCCAGTCGTGGCATTGCTGTTCGCTTTGGGTCTTCTTGCGTCTGGACTGGCATCGACATCTGTCGGCGCCTATGCCGGCGCATGATCATGGATGGGTTGCTGCAGCGCCGGATACCGATCGTGGTGCGGCGGCTGGTGACGTTGATTCCCGCCATCGCCATCCTTGCCGTGGGTATCGACCCCACCCAGGCCCTGATCGTGTCTCAGGTCATCTTGTCGTTCGGCATCCCCTTCGCTTTGGTTCCGCTGGTGCGATTTACCAGTGACCGTGCACTGATGGGTGAGGACACCAACCACCACGTCACCAGCTCTCTCGCCTGGCTCACCGCGGCGGTGATCATTGTCTTGAGCGTTGCCTTGATCTATCTGACTGTTCTGGGCTAGAGCAGCGATCGCTCCCGTTCGACCACTGTGCTCGTGGTGTTGCAGAGCCCGGCTTCGCCTACATCGACGCTCCTACACCACCATTCTTAGTGTCGGCCACCGGCGATTTCTCCAGGTTCGCCGCGGTGCCTACGCTGGTGGGATGAGTACAGCGCCCGCCGATTCGATCGACGTTCGACGTGCGGCAGCAGCGAGCATCGGGTGGGCGCTGGCCTGGGTCGGGGCGGCTGTGGCGATTGCGGTGACGGCCATTTCTGCCAGTACCGTGCTGGATCTGGTGGGGGTCGGCGATCCGGGCATTCTGACTCGCTACGGTCTGCCCGCGGTGCAGACGATGGGTGAGATAGGTGCAGTGGTCGCTGTTGGTGGAACGTTGTTTGCCGCATTTTTTGTTCCCCCGCAATCAGACGGGGTCCTCGATGTCGGGGGGTACCGCGCGCTGCGGTCTGCTGCTGTGGGCGCAGTGGTGTGGATGGTGTGCGCGCTGCTGATGGTCCCGTTGACCGTCTCGGACACGACCGGGTTCGCGGTATCGGAAGTGGTATCAGTCGACCGGTTGCTCACTGCGGTCGACCAGGTCGCCGACGCCCGATCCTGGCTCTGGACAGCGCTGTTCGCCCTGATGTGCGCGGTTGTTACACGGATCGCGCTCCGGTGGACGTGGACGCTGGTCGCGTTCCCGCTGGCTCTGCTGACCCTGATGCCCACAGCCCTGGCCGGCCACTCCTCGACCGGCGGCAGCCACGACATCGCGACCAATAGCCTGATCCTGCACATCGTGGGCGCATGCATCTGGATGGGCGGTCTGTTCGCAGTCCTCGTTTATGCTCGCGGACACGGCCACTTCACCGCACTCGCGGTCCGGCGCTACTCCCGAATCGCCCTGGGGTGCCTGGTCGTCGTCGGAGCCAGTGGAGTCATCAACGCACTCATCCGGGTGCACCTGGACCAATTGTTCACCGACACCTACGGACAGCTGGTCCTAGCAAAAGTCGCAGCGCTGCTCCTACTGGGTGGTTGTGGTGCCTGGCACCGGCGCATCACAATTCCGGCGGTAACCGGCAACGGCGGCGACCGTCAACCATTGATTCGCTTCGCCGTCGTCGAACTGCTGATATTCGCAGCAACTTTCGGGATCGCTGTCGGGTTGTCGCGGACACCGCCGCCAGAGAATGTGAATCCCGCAGAGATGCCGGCAACCGAACTGATCCTCGGTTACCGTCTCGACCAGGCACCCACGTTCGGTGAGATCGTCGTCGGCTGGCGCTTTGATCTGCTGTTCGGCACCCTCGCGATCGTCATGGCCGCCCTATACCTGCGCGGGGTCCACCGTCTCCGCAAACGGGGTGATGCCTGGCCGGTGGGGCGCACCATCGCATGGCTGCTGGGTTGTGCCGCAGTGCTATTCGCGACGTCATCAGGCCTGGGCAAGTACGCTCCGGCCCTGTTCAGCATCCACATGATCGCGCACATGATGTTGTCGATGCTGGCGCCGGTGCTCCTGGTCCTCGGCGGACCGGTCACGCTGGCGCTGCGGGCCATCGCGCCGGCTGGCCGGTCCTCTCCCCCCGGCCCACGCGAGTGGATCCTGTCCGTGCTGCACAGCCCGTTCTCGCGGCTGTTGACCCATCCTCTGGTGGCGTCGGTGCTGTTCGTCGGAAGCTATTACGTGCTGTACCTCGGTGGGCTCTTCGACGTCCTCACTGAATACCATGCGGCGCACGTCGCGATGAATCTGCACTTTCTGCTCAGCGGGTACCTGTTCTACTGGGTGGTGATCGGGATCGACCCGGCCCCACGAAAGCTATCCCCAGTCACAAAACTGGCAATGGTGTTCGGCTCGTTACCTTTTCATGCCTTCTTCGGTGTTGCGTTGATGAGTACCGACAGCGTCATTGCCCGCACCTACTACAACAGCCTTCTGCTGCCGTGGAACCCGAATCAGCTGAACGATCAACGTTTGGGCGGAGGTATCGCATGGGCGGCCGGTGAAATCCCACTGGTGCTCGTGATGTTGGCGTTGCTGGTCCAGTGGTCTCGCCAGGATAAACGCCAAGCCACCCGCTTTGATCGCCGTGAAGATCGCGATCACAATGCCGAATTAGTCAGCTACAACGCGATGTTGGCGCAGATGGCCGGCCCCTCGACCCGCCCGGTGACCGCGACTGATTCCACCAGCACCGCCGCACCCACAGCGTCGCCCCAGCCGCCGGCCGACGCACAGTCAGAACCCCCTGAGCGTCGCTAGAGTTCGAGGCCCAAGTGCTGGCCGACCACGTCGGCGAGTTCGTCGGCCGACTCGAACACCTGCGGCAAAACCGCGGCCACGGTTCCATCGGCGCGGACCAGCACGGTGCAGGGATAGACACGGGGCACCGACAGCGCAGCGGCAAGTCGGGCGTCGGTATCGACGACAGTCGGTAGGTTCACGCCGGTCTCGATCAGCAAATTCAGTGACAGCAGCGGGTTTTGCGAACCCTCCCGCCCTTGAACGGTAAGCACCCGCATTCGGTCACCAGCTCGGGCGGCGAAGTCGGCAACCACCGGCAGCTCGGTGCGGCACGGCCCGCACCAGTGCGCCCAGATATTGATCAGTAGCGGTCGCCCGGCTGTAGCGCTACCCAGGTCCACGGTGGCGCCGTCGGCGAGACAGGACAGGACGATTCCGGTCAACGCTGACCCTGGCGCGGGCGGGGTGCCATCACCGACTGGGCAGGGTTGCAGGGCCGCCCGCTCGCGGGCCTGGGCCATGTCCTGCTCGCTGACGTCCGCGTTGATGCCGGGCAGTGGCGCACTGGGGTTGACTCCCGGATCGACTGGCTCTGAGGCAGTCTCGGTGGCCCGGGGCCAGATCGCCACAATCATGGCCACAATGACGATGAGTGCGGCGATCGACCACCGGGCCGAGCCCGACACGTGAACACGGGGCATCATCGTCGCCTTCACCGTCCTCTCGCGGTCATCACCTGATTGACAGCTGCAGGCCGACCCTGCCACGACAGGTTCGCTGGGGCGTCTTCCTTGCGGTTGCTCCCCGTCATTGTGCTGCAATCTCAGTCGGCACTGGGTTCGGTGGAGGACTCGGCCGTCCCTACGGTCAGCGGGTCACGACGAGCGCGTTCGGCTTTTGTGCTGGCCACCTTGTTGTGGGCGCCGACGTGGGCTTCGGCGCGCATTCGCTCGACCATGTGAGGGTAGTGCAGCTCGAATGCGGGCCGCTCGGAACGGATTCGGGGTAGCTCGGTGAAGTTGTGGCGGGGCGGTGGGCAGCTGGTCGCCCACTCTAGCGAGTTGCCGAAACCCCAGGGGTCATCGACGGTGACGATCTCCCCGTAGCGGTAACTGCGGAAAACGTTCCACAGGAACGGCAGTGTGGAGGCTCCCAGGATGAACGCTCCCACTGTCGACACGATGTTCAACGCAGTGAATCCGTCCGAAGGTAGGTAGTCCGCGTAGCGGCGGGGCATGCCTTCGTTGCCGAGCCAGTGCTGCACCAAGAAGGTGGTGTGGAATCCGATGAAGGTCAGCCAGAAGTGAATTTTGCCGAGCCGTTCGTCCATCATGCGTCCGGTGATCTTTGGGAACCAGAAGTAGACGCCGGCGTAGGTGGCGAACACGATGGTGCCGAATAGGACGTAGTGAAAGTGTGCGACCACGAAGTAGCTGTCGGAGAGCTGAAAGTCCAACGGGGGGCTGGCTAGCAGCACACCCGTCAAACCGCCGAACAGGAAGGTGACCAGGAACCCGATCGAGAACAGCATGGGCGCTTCGAAGGTGAGGTTGCCTTTCCACAGGGTGCCGATCCAGTTGAAGAACTTCACGCCGGTGGGTACAGCGATGAGGAACGTCATGAACGAGAAGAACGGCAGGAGCACGGCGCCGGTGGCATACATGTGATGGGCCCACACCGCCACTGACAGCGCCGCAATCGCCAACGTGGCGTAGATCAATCCGGTGTACCCGAAGATCGGTTTGCGGGCGAAGACGGGGAAGATCTCTGAGACGATGCCGAAAAATGGCAGGGCGATGATGTACACCTCGGGGTGGCCGAAGAACCAGAACAAGTGCTGCCACAGCAGCGCGCCGCCATTGGCGGGATCGAAGATGTTGCCGTCGAATTGCCGATCGAACTCCAAAGCCAGCAATGCTGCTGTGAGCAGCGGAAATGCCAGCAAAATCAGCACACTGGTGACCAAAATATTCCAGGTGAAGATCGGCATCCGGAACATGGTCATACCTGGGGCGCGTAAACACACCACCGTGGTGATCATGTTGACCGCCCCCAAGATGGTGCCCAACCCTGAGACCACCAGCCCTAGAATCCACAGGTCCGCGCCTACTCCCGGTGAGTGCACCGCATCTGTGAGTGGCGTATAGGCAGTCCACCCGAAGTCGGCGGCGCGCCGGGGGTGAGGAAACCACCCAGGGCTGCGCTGGACCCGAACAAGAACAGCCAGAAACTCAGCGCGTTGAGCCGTGGGAACGCCACATCGGGAGCGCCAATCTGCAACGGCAGAACGACGTTGGCGAATCCGATGACGATCGGGGTGGCATACATCAGCAGCATCACCGTGCCGTGCATGGTGAACATCTGGTTGTACTGCTCGGTGGACAAGAACTGCAGCCCCGGCGCGGCCAGTTCGCCACGGATCAGCAGCGCCATCAGGCCGCCGATCAAAAAGAACGCGAAACACACCACCAGGTACATGATTCCGAGCGTTTTATGGTCGGTGGTGGTGAGCATTTTGTAGAGAAACGAGCCCTTGCGACCGGTCCTGTCCGGGTATGGACGGGACGGGACCAGCTCCACGGGACGATCCAACAAGCTCATGACTCCACCCAACTGATGCGATTGACTACCACCACTAACTACTATGCAGCATAGTAGTTAGTGGTCGACAGTCGGACCAGTCAGACAGCAGCGGACCGAAGTGGGTGGCCCTCATACTATCAACCATAGTATTTGCGGCGCGGCCGCCTTCCCGCCATACTTGCACGCATGCGCATACGACTACGTAATGAGTGGTGATGGGGGCCGGACACTCGCACAGCGGCATTGAGCCTGGGGGTGCGGCCAGTGCATCTGGACGCCATGTGCGGCGCCTGTGGATGGCGTTGGGTCTGGGTCTTATGACCCTCCTTGCTCAGGTGATTGTGGGATTGGCGACGTCGTCGCTGGCGTTGCTCTCTGATTCAGCGCATGTATTTACCGACGTGCTCGGGGTGGCGATGGCGTTGGTGGCGGTGATGGTGGCTCAGCGAGCTGCCGCTCGAGCTGATCGCACCTTCGGCCTATACCGGGCTGAAGTGTTCGCCGCGTTGTTCAATGCGGTGCTGTTGTTCGCGGTCGCCGCCTGGATTTTGTACGAGGCGTCCCAGCGGCTCTCCGATCCGCCCGAAGTTCCGGGGGTGCCGGTCATCGCGGTCGCGGTGGTGGGGCTGGTGATGAACGTGACCGCGTTCGCGCTGTTGAGATCTGGCGCCAAAGAGAGTCTCAATGTTCGGGGCGCTTACCTCGAGGTGATGGCCGACATGATCGGCTCGGTGGGCGTGCTGATCAGCGGGGTGCTCACGGCGGTGTTCGGGTGGCGGTACGCCGATCCGCTCATCGGGGTCGGTATTGCCCTGTTCGTGTTGCCGCGAGCGTTCACCCTTGCCCGGGGTGCGCTGCGCATTTTGCTTCAGCATGCTCCGGCAGGCATTGATGTCGACGCGGTGCGCGAGGACGTGGTCGCCGTAGAGGGAGTGATCGAGGTCCACGATCTGCATGTGTGGACGCTGACCTCGGGCATGGAGGTGGCCTCGGCTCATGTGGTGATCGCACCCGATGCCGACTCCGCCCTGGTGCTCGCAGCGGTCCAGCACATGTTGACCACCCAGCACGGCCTCGAGCACGCCACCGTTCAAGTCGAACCCGCGCAGGGGTCGGGCTGCCACGACTTGTCGTGGTGAATGAGCAGCCCACTGCCCCACCCGGCGCTGGCCGATTGTGTACTGGTGCGCCGATAGCCGAACGAGGTCAGCTGATGTCGGGGACCCCGAGGGCGACCAGCATGGTCATGAGCAGCAACCAGCCGAGCCCTTGCCAGATCGGCCAGGTACCGCCGCGCTTCCAGACGCGGTAGGTCTGGACGAATGCGCCCAGCCCGCCGAGGAAGAAGATCGCCGGCGCACCGAAACCCCAGACCGGCCAACCGGTCTTGTTGTACAGGATCACTGCGGCTAGCCCTGCGATCATGACGGCCGCGAGGTAGGCACCGCCTGTGCGTAGGGCGGTGGGGTCATTCCATGACTTGCTGACGTCGTCATTGTTCACAGCAGAGGGCCTTTCACAGGGGATTAAGTTTCGTCGGCCAGGCGTTGAACGACGGGTAATAAGTCTGCGGCGGTGACTGCTCGCAGAAACACTGCGGCCGCCCGGTGCTGGCGGTCCAAGACAACGGTGGTGGGCACGACTGAGGTCGGGGTTCCCAACGCGGCGAGGGTACGTCCGTCGTAATCGAAGATCGATGGATACGTCACCGCGCGGTCGACAACGAAATCGCGGGCGGTTTCTTTGCGGTCTCGAAAGTCGATCCCCAGGAACGCAACCCCGCGAGTTTTGGTCTGGGCGTAGACCTCTTCGAGTACCGGGGCCTCGGCGCGGCAGGGCCCGCACCATGATCCCCACACGTTGATGACCACCACTTGCCCGGTGTAGTCGGTCAGGCGGATGGTGTTCTGGTCAGCGAACAGATCCGGTCCCCTCAGCGCGGCGACTTTCTGGCGGCTGGGGGGAGGATCGTAGAAGATAACTGTTTGCCCGTTCGGAGAGACGAACTCGAACGAATCGCCCTGGCGGACGGCATCATCACCGGTACCGCACCCGGAGAGTACGAGTACGAGTACGAGGGCCGCCACCACCGCACTGGTGGATTGCCACCTGTTGCGCGGCGCTGGTGACGATGTCGTGGTGGTCATCGGCTGCTGTTTCCCAACTGACGAAGAAAACGGTTGTAGGATTCGAGCTCGTCGTCGTGCTGTGCGGTCTGGGCCGCGGTGGCAGCAGAGGACATCTTCTCTTCATCGCGGCGCCACCGGGACGCGAAGACCAGCACGATGAGCAACGCCACCGGCTCGCCGTAGGACCACGCCAGCGCTCCAGCCACGGACTGGTCCTCGACCGGATCGATACCCCACTGCGGCGGGGGGTCGGCGAAGCTGGCCACCAGGACGGTCGGCGACATCATGAACACCACACCGAAGAACACGTGCAGCGGCATCTCCAAAAAGATGTCGAGGAGTCGGCCGATGTTCGATTGCCGTCGCGGCAGCGGACCAATCGAGAGAATCGGGATGATGAACAGCAGCCCGCTGACGAGGAAGAACACCTCCATGGCAGTGTGGCCAACCCACGTGGTGTTGAGAGCATCGAAGATCGGCGAGAAATACAGCCCGTAGAAACTGAACAAGAACACTGGGATCGCGAAGCCCGGGTGCAGCAACACCCGGCTCGGTAATGACCGGGCCAAGCGAAGTGTGGCCCGCCGGAAATCTCTGCCCCTCCCCTGGTTTGGCACCACGGCAAAGAGCAGCAACCCGGGCGAGCCAAGGACCAGTAGCGGCGGCACCAAGGTGGATAAGGTCATGTGCTGGAACATGAATGCGCTGAACAGTCCGACACCATAACTCTCGATGGCCAGCCCGGTGACCGCGATCAGGATCAGGCACCCGGCCAGAAAACTCACCGAACGATGCCAGGGCCACCGCTGACCGCGCCGGTGCAGGTACACCAACCCGATGCCGTAGGCGGCACCCATCCCAGCGCCCACTGCAGGGAGCAGCGGAATTGTCGGCAGATCCCAGCCGAGCATGGCAAGAATGCTCGGCGGAGCCTGCGGCAGGTCTAGTAACGCACCGCTCATCTCTTGTGCCCGTACCCTTCTGCCCGCACCGCCTGCTACCGCCTACCAACCCGGTGGCCACACCCCGTAAACTACTAAGCATCGTAGTAGCAAGGTGTGAGGAGAAGATACGTGCCCGGTATCGGATGTGGCGTCATCATGATCGAGGTCGGCCAATGAGTCGTACTGTGCGCATCACGCTTGCGGTGGTGTTCGTGTTCTGCCTGGCCCTCACGGCGGTGTTCGTGGTGACCCGAGCCGGTGACACCGACGCCGAGCCAAAAGGCGTGGTAGTGCGCTCGGATTCTGAGCGGTTGTCCTCGCCGGCAAACTCTCAGGCCACCTTCGTCGAGTTTCTCGATTTCGAGTGCGAGGCATGCGGAGCGATGTACCCCGCCGTAGAACAGCTGCGGCAAAACTACGGCGATCGAGTCACGTTTGTGGTCCGGTATTTTCCGTTGCCGGGACATTTCAACGCAGACCGCGCGGCGCGCGCGGTCGTCGCCGCAGGCAACCAGGGCCGGTTCGAAGCGATGTACCGCACCATGTTCGACACCCAGTCGCAGTGGGGCGAACAGCAAGTACCGTTGGATGACCTGTTCGCGTCCTACGCCGCCGACCTCGGACTGGACATGACTCAGTTCCAGGCCGACTACACGTCCCAGGCCACACGTGCGCGCATCGATGCCGACCTGCGCGACGGCGCCGAACTCGGGGTCCGCGGCACACCGACCTTCTTCATCAACGAGGCTGAAGTGCAGGCAGGCAGCTACGACGACCTCAAGACCGCATTGAATGACGTTCTGGCACCGTGACTTCGATGTCGTCGCATCTTTCCGGCACCGCTGAGGATTCACCTCGGCGGGACGGTCCTGGAAAACGCACTGTGTTGTTTCCGCGGTTGCTTCGGTGGGTGCTGGGTGTGTGCGGGGTCATCGGTCTGATCGCGGCGTTCACGCTGACGGTGGAAAAGTTCGAGCTGGCCACCGACCCGGACTACACCCCCACCTGCAGCCTCAACCCCATCGTGAACTGCGGGTCGATCATGGATACCCCGCAGGCTGCGGTGTTCGGTTTTCCGAATTCTCTGCTGGGTATCGCCGGGTTCACCGCGGTGCTCGCGATAGCAGTGCTGCTCACCCCCGCCACCCCGGCCTGGATATGGATGAGCACCCAGGTGGGGTTGAGCGCGGCCGTGGTGTTCGTCCATTGGCTGATCGTGCAGAGTTTGTACGAGATCGGGGCGCTGTGCCCGTATTGCATGGCGGTATGGCTCGTGGTGGTGGTGGCGTTCTGGTACGTCACCCTGCGCAACCTCGACCGAATAATTGTCAGGGGCCGGGCTCGGCGTCTGGTCGATGCGCTGATCAGTGTGCACTCGGTGGTCCCGGTCGTGTGGGCGCTGACCATCCTCACACTCATCATCATCGAGTTCTGGTGGTATTGGTCCACTCTGGGCTGATTCGCCCCCCGCTCGTGCGCGCCTGAGATGGCGTTAGATCGGCAGGGTGGTGTCGGTAATGAACATATCCCGGACCCACACCACGAAGTGGTCCCAGATGCCGGTGATCAGTGCGATGCCCACCGCAACCATCAACAGCCCGCCCGCTACCTGGATGCGCCGCGAGTTGCGACGCAACACGCCCACCGCCCTCACCGCCCACGCCGAGCCAAACGCCATCGCCACGAAGGGCAGTCCCAACCCGAGGCAGTACGCCACGATCATCGACACTCCCCGGGCAGCGGTGGTGTCAGCGGTGCCGCTGGCGGTGGCAATGATCGCCGCCAGCGTCGGCCCCAGACACGGGGTCCATCCCAGCGCGAACACTCCGCCCAGCAGCGGTGCACCCACCAGGTGCGATACCTGGCGGGGATGAAATCGCACATCCCGTTGCAGGGCAGGAAAAGCACCGATAAACACCAGCCCCATCACAATGGTGATGACGCCACCGGCACGTTGAAGAATCTCGCGGTTGACGATCAACGTCGAGGTGACACCGAAAATGGTGGCTGTGGCCAACACGAACACGACAGTGAACCCAGCGACAAACAGCAGTGCAGCGCCGGCCACCCGGTACCGCCGAACGCCCTGAAGCGTGTGGTCATTCGACTCCGAAGAAGACTCGCCCGCGGATATGCCGACAAGATAGGACACATACCCGGGCACGAGCGGAATGACACAAGGTGAGGCGAACGAGATGAGTCCGGCCGCCAGGCATGCACCCAGCGCCAGGAGCAGTGGGCCACCGGCCGCTGCGGCCGAGAACGCCTCGCCCACCCCGGCCACAGCAAAGTCGGACACCTGCACCCTCCTCGCTGTTTAGTGCACACCGGACACGACCAACCTAACTACTACGCACAATAGTAGTTACATCCGGGGTGTATTCGGCCCTACGGACCGACTACGTGCCCGCCGGAGCGGCACCAAATTAGAGCGCGCTGCCGGCTACCCAGGTGTCCCAGGGCACGCTCCAGTCCCCGTTTTGCCACAATTCCAACGCAGGCCCGCCGGTGTTGCGCACTTCCACAACGTCGCCGGTGACCGAGAAGTCATAGAACCACCGGGCGTTGTCGGGGTTGAGGTTCAGGCAGCCCGCAGACATGTTGGTATTGCCCTGCTGGGCAATGGTATCGACGAGCTCGTGTAGGTAGATGCCGTCGTTGCTGATGCGGGTGGCGTAATTGATCGATTGGCGGTAGCCGAGTCGGGAGTTCACCGGCAGCCCGTAGGTGGAGGAGTCCATGATGACCGGGTTGGCCTTGTCCAGGACGGTGTAGATGCCCGGCTGAGTCCAAAAATGAATGGTGCGACCGTTGACCGTTTCGGTGCCGCCGCGGCCCATCGAGGTGGGCATGGTGCGCACCAGTTCCCCATTGGCGTATACCGATACCTGCTTGGTGGTGTCGTCGGCAACCGAGACGTGGGCATCGCCGATCGTGAAGGACACGCGCACGTCCTCTTGGCCGTACAGCCCGTTGCCCAGGTCCACTCCGTAGACGTCGGCCGCCACGGTGACCGCGGTACCCGGGGCGTAGTAGTCGCGGGGCCGGTAGTGGGCGGTCTGATCATCGATCCAGTTCCATTGCCCCTCGACCGCCGGCTCGGTCTGCACTGACAGCGCCCGCTGGGCCGCGGCCCGGTCGGTGATCGGCTCATCGAACCGTACGGCCACCACCAGCCCCACCCCGTATGCGCGTCCGGAACTGAGCGTGCCGCCACCGGTCGTCAACAGCGACGGTTGCGTCAGGTTGTTCGGTGCAACCGTGCTGAACGCACTCGTGTGTTCGGCGGGCCGACCTTGGGCGTCGGTACTTGTCGCGACCAGCTCATAGGTTTTGTTGTAGCCCAACGGCGTATCGGGTTTCCACGTCAGCCGGTCTGGGGTCATGATCCCCGGGATGACTCGACCTTCGTCATTGGTCATCACCACCTCCGCCAGGGTGCCGCCTGTGACGGTCACCATCACCGCAGCGAGCGGGTCGACATCGCGGGCACCGGGCGCGGGAGTAAATGCCACTGCCAGGTCGCCCGATGCCGAGGCCCCCGAAGGCGACGGCGGCGAGGGGGATGCGCCGTTACTGGAAGAGCAGGCTACTGCCACGCCAGTGATCACCGCGCCGGCCCCGGCCACGAGCAGACTCCGTCGACTGAGCTGCACCCCATTCCACCCAGACCGCTGCGTCGGCACTAAGAACACTCCTCCGTCGTGACTACTAGGACGATTAGTAGTTTACGGAACCAGTGCGGTCGTACCGGACACCGACAATCACCCCAGCAAACCAGAGCACGTCACACCTTTCGTCTCCGCCCCGCGAAAAACTAGGATAGATAGTAGTAACCTGTCGGAGATTCAAGTGACCCTGACCGTCCCGCCCCGACAAGGACCCTCGTTGGCACGCCACCGCTTACCTGACCTCTCACCACCTACCACTGTCGTTTCTGACTATCGCCCTGCACCGGCCACGCCGGCCCTGCGCCGTTACGTCAGCGGTCCGCCGGTCTCGGCGGCTCGCGGTGGACGCCACCGGCTGGTCGACGAGCCCGTGCCGCGCCGTGAGGTGAGATCTGCGGCGGCAGCAGATTCGTTCGTCGCAGCCCGACGCGGTCGAGTGCAGCGCATCGACCCTGCTGCCGGGCACCCTCGACCGATTCGTCGACCGGCGCCGCTGGCCCCGTGGGAGCGGGCACTGTGTGTCGACGCAGCCTCGGGCCCCACCACAGAGCCAGGTCACTTCTGGGAAGCCCTTTTCGAGAAGTCACTGGACCAGCCCGGGCCTCCCGCGGGCGCATCGCCGAGCAGCGAGCGACGCGGTGGTGTCCTCGCCTCGGCAGCGGCAGGAACCATGGTCGTGGCCGCCGCAGGAGTGGCCGCGGCAGCACTGCTGCACACCGAAGCACCCTCGGGCGCGCAGACCACCACTCTGGCGATGTCGACGCTTGAGCCACCCACCACCAGCCCACCCCCGCCAGTGGTGTTGCCGCCGATGCCAGCACCACTCGATGCGCTGGTCACGTCGTTGCAGGAACTCACACCCGAGCTAGGGTCCCCGCTGATCGCGCCCCCACCACCGCCGGCGGCTGCACCGCGGTCAGCGATGCCCACCACCGGCACGGTGACCTCGGGGTACGGCGCGCGGTGGGGCACCTCCCACGATGGACTAGATATCGCCAACACCATTGGCACACCCGTGATCTCAACGACAGACGGCGTGGTCATCGAATCGGGGCCCGCGAACGGATTCGGGCTGTGGATCCGGATACGTCAAGACGACGGCACCATCGGTATCTACGGCCACATCAACGAGACCCTGGTCACCACCGGTCAGCAGGTCAGTGCCGGTGAGCAGATTGCCACCGTCGGCAACCGCGGTTACTCCACCGGCCCTCACCTGCACTACGAAGTGTGGGCAGAGGACGGCACCAAACTCGATCCGGTGCAATGGCTAGGCGGCCGCGGCGTCGAGGTTGGGTGAGCCGCAGTGGACGCACCCTGCGCTGCAGGAGACAATAAAGGTATGAAACGGCTGGGAGCACTCGAAGCCGACGTCATGGACGTCCTGTGGAGCGCCGGACCGCAACCACAGTCGGTGCACGACATCCTCGACGCCCTCGCGGATCGGCCATTGGCGTACACCACCATCTTGACCGTCGTCACCAATCTGCACACCAAGGGCTTCCTCAACCGCGTCAAGGTCAGCCGCGCGTACCTGTACTCACCGGTGCAGACCAGAGAAGAAGCCACCTCCCAGGCACTGCGAGACATTCTTGACCGCAGCGACAATGCCGCCGCCGTGCTGATGCATTTCGCCCAAACCGCCACCCCCGAAGAACAAGAGGCCCTACGCAAGAGCCTGCGTACCAAGCGGGCTCGACGGTGACCCTGGCCATCACACTGGGACTGGCCGCGGCACTTATCGCAGTGTTGATACCGCAGCTGCTGCTGGGCCCTCTCGCTACCGCAGGGCCCAGGGCGATGGTCGCGCTCTGGCTGGGCAGCATCGCCGCCTTTTTCCTCCTCGCCGCTTCTGCAGTGGTCGTGGCAGCTTGGCCCCGCCACGCGCCCGGAGAAAATCTCACCGATGTGTGGATCCGCTGTTTGAGCTCAGCGCAACACACCATGCGCCCTTGGGTGTCGGAGATCGTCATCTCGCTGGCCGTGACCGTGGCTGTGTGCAGTGCCGTTCGCGTCGCGGTCATCAGCAGTCGCCACCGTCGCTCCCGCCTGCAAGTATTGGATTATCACCACGACATCGTGACCGTGCTGGCGCGCCCGGGCCACCAGGAGGGGCCGTACCCCGTGCTGTGGCTCGATCATCCGTTGCCGTTCGCGTACAGCATCGCCGGCAATCCCGGGTTTGTCGTCGCCACCGAGGGCTTGAAGAGCTGTTTGACCTCATCGGAGGCTCAAGCTGTACTCGACCACGAAAGGGCCCACCTCAATGGCCGCCACCATCGCATCCTCGCACTCTGCGAAGTGCTGGCCAGCGCACTGCCCTTCGTGCCGCTGATGACCCACGCACCAACGGCGATCGCGGCTCTGGTTGAACTCGACGCCGACCAGACCGCCGCCACGGCCACCAGCCCCGCAGTCCTACGGTCCGCGCTGAGCCGGGTTATCGAACAACAGAGCACAGCCAGCCTCAGTCCCGGCCAGGGCTGCACCGCCCGGACACAAACCACCACCGACCGCCGACTACGCACCCTGGCTGGCCCGCTGGCCTCGCACCCGACCGCGCTGGCCTACACGGCGTACGCCGTCATGCCCGCGGCCATCTCAGCCCTCACTGCAGTGACGACCATGGCCGCACTCTCAGCCCTCTTCTGCACCATCGCGTCCTGACCCACCGTCCTGCGCCGCCCCACCAGGATCGGAGAGTTGGGGCGTGGCGGGGTGTGCGGCCGGAGCCTCAGGCTCTGCCTCGTTGCTGTCGCCGCGTGAGTGAAAGACCAACAGCAGCCCGATCGTCCCCAACCCCGCCACGACCAGAACAATCACAAGCAGCACCACCCAGTTGTCAGCCAGCTTGCCCTCAGGATCATCACCTGGGTGTAGTTCTGTTGACGAACTCGTTGCATCCGGTACATCGGTCACCGCACCCGGTGGCGGTGGCGGTTTGATACCCGTCGCCGCGGACACCGAAGCGGGTGGCACCGACGCCGACCGAGCCACGGAGAAAGCGATCTGACCTGTGATTGGGTGTCCGTCTGCAGAGACCACCCGGTAGTTCACGGTGTAGGCACCTGAACCCAAATCCGCTTGTATCTCAACCCCGACCCGCGCTGCATTGACCAATGGAGCCGATACCTTCATCGGCTGGTTGTCACTGTCGAGAACCGCTACCTCGGCGAAGTTCTTCGAGATGGATTGGTTGAACACCAAGTCGATCGTTACCGGAGCCTGCTCAAGGACCGCTCCGTCGGCCGGTGTGGACGACCTCAGCGCACTGTGCGCCGACGCCGGCCCAACACCCAGCACGGTGCCTACCGCAGCGACCGCGGCAATGATGACCAGCCTGGCGATCGTCACCAGCGGTGACGTGCGTTCGTTCTCGTGTTGTTTCACCCCGCGAAACTACTATACGCGGTAGTAATTAGCGCGCAGGGCAATCGCGGACGCTCACCTTAGACCTGTACAGCATCTGCAAGAAATCTACGGGTCCCAGCGTGTGCATGCCATCAGACAGACAACGCGTAGCCACAACGCGATGCCTCGACGAGGCCATCGTCACCACGAGGCAAAGTGACATGACATTTTCTGCTGTTAGCAGCGAAGAGTGAATCGACGTGCTCGGTATGGCACTGTCATCCTGCAGAAGGATCCTGAAGGCTCTTGCGGCGAGCGGCTCGTCAGCAGATGCTCATTGTCGTGAACGACGCCATCTACGCCGAGATCGATCGGTACGAGCGATTCCTTCCGCCACGCTTTCGCGGCGCTCCGCGACCGACGCCGACATGGTGGTCCTGGCGCGGTCACCGAGTGCACATCGCCCGCAAGAACGAGCCCCTGGCTCCGGTTCGCATCATGATCATCCACGGTGGCGGCGGCCACGCCGGCGCTCTGTGGCCGCTTTCTGCAGTTTTGGCCGCCGATGGGACCGAGATTATTGCGCCCGACCTGCCGCTGTACGGGCGCACTTTCACGCCCTCGCCCGGCGACGTGCGCTACCGCGACTGGGTTGATCTGCTGTGCGACCTGGTGGTCACCGAAACCCACAACGATGCACGCCCGCTCGTTCTGTTCGGTGCCAGCATGGGAGGGATGCTCGCCTACGAAACTGCCAGTCGCACACAAGTTGCCGCCGCAGTCATCGCTACCTGCCTACTGGATCTGACCGACCCCGCCGCCCGCGCAACAGCTGCCAGGTGGGGACCTTTAGGGGTTAGCGCTCCCCGCACCCTGCCACTCCTGGCAGGGGTGGCACGAACTGTGCGACTTCCCATCGCCTGGGTGGCGCGAATGAACGTAATGAGCGCCAGTACCGGCCTAACCCGCCTATGCGCAACAGACCCACTCGGCGGGGGCACCCGGGTACCCTTGGGGTTCTTGGCCGACTGGTTCACTTTTGCGCACACACCGCCCCAAAATTATCGTGGGCCGCAACTGACGCTGGCACACCCAGGCGCCGACCAATGGATTCCGGCACACATCAGCGAGAGGTTTTTGGCGCGAGTCACTGCACCAACTCACGCGACCCGGCTGGAAGATTGCGGCCACTTCCCTATCGAGGAAGCAGGGCTCTACCAACTCGAGAAATTAACGGCCGACGTCGTCTCCTCGCTCAGTTAAGAGAGCCGGGCGGTGCAGAGACGTTTTTTGCGCCCACCTGGCGGAGAGCATCGGTGCCATAACCCGCCGCGCTACGGGTCGATTTGGCCCCCATGCTCTAGTTACTGACACCGAAGCCGCGACCTCCTTGAGGACGCGGCTTTCGGTGTTCGTCGGCTAATTAGTCAGCAAGTTTGGCGACTGCCTGGGCCCACAGGAAGTACTTGTTGGTGCCCAGATCGCGCACGGTCTTGATGTTGAACGCGTCCTTGAGGTGCTGGGCATCGCCCGGGCTCACACCTTGGAGCGCCTCAACGGGGGCGTCAGCGAGCTCACTGATCGGCTTCTCCTCGTATGCCTTGTCGAACTTGTCGGCAATTCCACCCATGACAATGACCTCCTGTGCTCGGCTCGGTGTACCGGGTTCGGCACACCGCCACCATCCTAGGTAGCGGACCGAGCTAGCATCGGCGATCACTCGCCGGGCGATGGTCCAACAACTGTGCCAAACCGCATAGGACATAGCGGCTTATGTGCGACGACCGCCGCTGCAACCTCATCATCAATCTCGAAAGATGAACCGCTGCGCGGGTAGAGGGTGCGGGGACCTGCTTCCCGCGTGCCCAGAATTAGCTGGAGCACACCAGGTCCCCGCGCCACGCGTGTAGTCGGTGATCGAACAAAGTCCTACGGTCGCAGGCTCACCGCAGTCAGCTTGACCTTCGAGTTGAGTTGAAGGTTTACCGTCGTCGCATGAGTACTTATCGCATCTCCCAGCTCGCCGAGCGGACCGGCGTTCCGGCGACGACGCTGCGCTTTTACGAGCAATCGGGGTTGTTGCCGGCTGGTCGGACACCGGCTGGGTACCGGGTGTACGACGAGACAGCCGTCGACCAACTGGCGTTCATCAATTCCGGGAAAATGATGGGGTTGGCGCTCGATGAGATTGGTGAGTTGCTGCAGGTGTGGCAGTCGGGAGTGTGCGCCTCGGTGCGGTCTCAGCTGGCGCCGTTGGTAGATCAACGTATCGTGGAAACCGACCGGAGGCTGGCCGAGTTGTCGGCATTCGCCGACCGTTTACAGAGCGTGCGCGTCGGACTTACAGGTCCGGCTCCAGCTGGGGGATGCGGCCCAGAGTGCGGCTGCCTGATTAACGACACGCCCCCGCAGTCTGCGGTTGTGGGCCCAGTCCGAGATCTTGGGGTCACCGACGTCAGTGCACCGAACGCACCGTCCGTTGTCGAGCCGGTGATTGCGTGCTCCTTGGGGCCTGATGATCTGTCCGAACGCACCGAGCAGTGGCGGCAACTCCTAGGCCAAGCCATCTACCGTCGGCCGCTGGCGCGCGAGGGGGCCACCATCACCTTGCGGGTTGGGTTTGCCAACCATTCGCGGGTGATCAGCGACGTGGTCACTCTCGTTGCTGCAGAACAACAATGCTGTAGCTTCTACGGCTTCACTGTGCATATCGGCGGCGGCGAGGTGGTGGTTGATGTTCGGGCACCACAGATGGCGGAGCCACTCATGATCGATCTGTTCGGAGCCCTGACATGAGTCCGAATACTAAGCGGTGGCGGGGTCCTGTCGGTGCGCTGACCGCCATGATCGGCGCGTGTGCGGCGTGTTGCGCGGGGCCACTGCTGGCATTCTTGGGCGGGTTGGGGTTGGTTTCGACTATTGGCGCGGTGTGGATACCTGCACTTATCGTCGTGGCGGTTGTCTCGGTTGGAGCGTGGGGCGTCCTGCGTCGCAGTGCCGCTCGTTCATCCTGTACAACGCCTCGCTCGGGTGAGGTGGTCGATCTCGACGACCCCGTACTGTTTCCTGGCCCGAGATGACTAGGTGGAACTGGGTTAGCAGTCCTACATTCTGGTGGTGAGATCGATTGACGGGCAACATAAGTGACGTTGGCGAGAGTGGGTAGTACGTAGTGACACGCACAGGTGTGGCGGATCGGCTGGAGCAGCATCAAATTCCGATCTACCTACTGGCGATACTGGCCGGCATCTGTCTGGGGTTCGCGGCGCCAGCAGCCGGACCCGGATTTGAGCACGCCATCAATCCCGTCCTGGGAGCGTTGCTGTACGTGACGTTTCTGCAGGTACCGGCCGCCGAGTTGGTGCAATCGGTCCGTGACGTCAAGTTCCTCACCGCGGCGGTTGTGCTCAACTTTGTGGTCGTGCCGATCATCGTGGCAGTCATGTTCGTGCTGTTGCCCTCGGACCAAGCGATCCAGATCGGGGTGCTGCTGGTTCTGCTATGCCCATGCGTGGACTACGTCATCGTCTTCACCGGCCTCGGCGGCGGGGACAGTCAACGCCTCTTGGCATCGACTCCCCTGTTGCTCATAGCTCAGATGGCTTTGCTGCCCCTCTTTCTCGTCATGTTCATGGGCTCCGATCTCGCCGACACGGTCAAGGTCGGACCGTTCATCGAAGCGTTTATCGTGCTGATCGTCATCCCGTTGGCGTTGGCGTGGCTCACCCAGGGCTGGTCGGCACGAACAACTGCGGGCCATACGTTCGGTGGCGGCGTCAGCACCTTGATGGTGCCGTTGATGGTTGCCGTGCTCACTACTGTGATCGCCTCGCAGATCCCGAAGATCGACGACAATCTTGCCGATGTCGCGGCCGTGATCCCGGTCTATGTCGCTTTCCTGATCATCATGGCCTTCGCGGGAGCCACACTTGCCCGCCTGCTTCGACTCGACGTCGCCGGCAGCCGGGCCATCGTGTTCGCTGGAGCCACACGCAACTCGCTGGTCGTTCTACCCCTGGCGCTGGCGCTGCCCGCAAGCCTTGAACTCGCCCCCGCCGTGGTCGTCACGCAAACCCTCGTCGAGATTATCGGCATGGTCATCTACGTCCGTCTCATCCCGCGACTACTCCCTCAATCACCCGGCGAGATGCCCGAAGTGCCTACCGCACCAACCGCGGTGTGACCTTGACGGGGCTCAGGAAAATTCCCCAGTGGTGCTCATCGAAATTCCCCACCCGTGAGGTGGGTCTACTGTAGCGGCCGGCGGATGGTTCCGGCGGCGGTGCGGTGGTTTTCTGATCGGGCGTGGTGGTCTCGCAGGCGATAGGAATCGCCGTCGAGTTTGAGGACTACCGAGCGATGCAGGAGCCGATCGAGCATGGCCGCTGCGACGGTCGTGTCGCCGAGGACTTCGCCCCATTCGGAGATGCTGCGGTTGGTGGTGATCACGATCGACGTCTTCAAATATCGTTGTGCCACAAC
>NZ_AYTE01000011.1:0-24071 GCF_000506245.1 Williamsia sp. D3
AAGAGATTCGGCCGTTGTTGCTGTTCTCCACCAAGATCTTCCCCGAGGCCCAACATCGAGGGCTTATTTCCGTCCGCTCTGCTTGTTGGCTCGCTTCGCTCGCGGGCGGACGGCCTCCGTCGCGTCTGCGGGCGGGGTGAGGCGGTGAGCATCCTCGGTGGAGGTTGTCTTGCCGACGCCCGCGTTTGTGCCTCGCGCCCGTGTTCGAGCATGGGCGTGAGGCGCAAATACGGGCGGGAGTAGGTGGGGGAAGAGATTCGGGCCGTCGTTGCTGTTCTCCACCAAGATCGTCCCCGAGACCTTGCATCGACGGCGTATTCCCGTCCGTGCACGTTGACGGGGACGTTTGTGGTGTGTTTTCGGGGACGCTCGCCCTGTCGAACCGGTTGGCGCGCTTCGCCCGCGGGCGGAGTGAACCTCCAGGTCACCGACCCAGTGCTTTATGCATCTCCCAGATCAGGACTTCGGCGTCGGTGGTGGCGGTGAGTCTCTCGCCGCCCCCATCGGTGATCCGGACTGCGTCGCCGGAGTGCGCCCGGCCGGTGGATTCGAGATCCACAGAGCCCGATGCCACGAAGACGTGGCCCCACGGCAGCTCCGGCAAGGTGATCGATTGGCCGGCCGAGAGCCGGGCCACGTGCAAGGCTGCCGAGCGGTTCGCGATCCGGATCGCCGAGTCGTACTTCGGCATACCCGACGCCACGGTGACGAGCCCGCCCGACTGCAACTGATCGCCGATGTCGAGTTGGTCGTAGCCGGGCTCGATGCCGGCTTTGTCGGGAAGCACCCACATCTGCACGAAGTGCACGGGGTCGGCGCCGGTTCCCTGGTGTAGCTGCCAGGTGTCGTTGCGTTCGGAATGCCGGATACCGGTGCCCGCACTCATCCGCTGGGCGAGCCCCGGATAGATGACGCCGGAATGGCCCATGGAGTCCTGATGCACCAGCGACCCCGACAGCACCCACGTCACGATTTCCATGTCCCGATGAGGATGGGTGTCGAAGCCCTGCTGCGGGGCGACGCGGTCGTCGTTGTTCACCAGCAGCACACCGTGATGTGTGTTGGCCGGGTCGTAGTTGTCGCCGAACGAAAAGCTGTGCCGCGAATCGAGCCAGTCGATGCGGGTGGTGGGTCGGTCGTCAGCGCGGACCAGTTGATGGAGACTCACCCCATCCATCCTCCGCCTGCTCGGTCGTGGTCGCAAAAGTGGACGAATAGGGCCGAAAAGCTGCTGATTTAAGGGTAGTTACTCGATTGTGACGGTCTCGTAAGCAAGTCGGAAACTACATTGGTGCCATTCACCCTGTTACAGGAGTGAAAATTGTGACTATGCGTCGTTCCCCCGGCCGTTCCGCGGCCATTGCAGTTCTTGCGCTCGTCTGCGCGCTTGCCGCCACGTCTTGTGGCGCCTTCGGCAAGGAACTCGACACCGGCGCCGCAGCGATGCTGAACCAGTTCGCCGCCGCGATGGAAGACCAGGATTCGGCGGCTGCGGCCAGGTTCACATCGGCGCCGGGGCCGGCCGGCACCGCGCTGCAGGCCACCCTCACGGGGATGTCGGCGCAGAAGGTCGACGTGAAGGTGGGGCATGCCCAGGAGTACACCGACGGCACCGCGACCTTTGACCTCGAGACCACCTGGCAACTCGGCAACGAGCGCGAGTTCACCACGAAGACGGCCGGCTCGGCGCGCAAGTTGTCCCTCGGCTGGAGGGTGAACTGGCAACCCGAACTACTCGCCGACGACATGCCCGCCGGGGGAAGCCTCCGGAACATCCGCACCGACGCACGGCCCTCGCCGGTGGTGCTCGACCGCTCCGGCAAGCCGATGCTCAACCTGCAGACGATCAACGAGATCGTTCTCGATCCCGGCGCCACCCGTGATCTGGGGGCAGCGACCACGGCACTTGCCGGAATCATCGCCCCGCTCGCGCCACTGGTCACCCCCGCCGTGATGGCCCGGCAGCTCCGCGATTCGGGTAATCAGCCGGTCACCGTCGTCTCCGTCCGCGAGTCGGACATGGTGGCGCTGGCCGGCGACCCGAAGTCGGTGCCCGGAGTCTCGATCCGGAAGGTGCCACAGCTGGTGCTGATCGACCGGCGACTGGATTCGCCGGTACTCGACGGCGTCCACGACTACTGGCAGGCCATCCGCGACGCCACATCCGGGTGGGCGGTCCAGATGCTGGCGCCCGGTCAGAAGCCGCTGCAGCTCGCCGGTGAGCAGGGGCCGGCCGGTCCGAACGTGCCCACCACCATCGACCCGATCACCCAGTTGGACGCCCTCGACGCCGTCGTCGAGGTCGCACAACCGGCGAGCATCCTGGTGCTCGACGCCAAGACCGGAGCGATCCGCGCGTCCACCCGCAACGACCTGGCCACCGAACACGGCATCACCATCGGCAGGCAGTACCCGGCAGGCACAACGTTGGGCCCGGCCGCCAAGGTCATCAACGAGGTTGCCGGATCCGATGATTCGAAGGCGGCCGCGTTGCTGGCCCAACTCGGCCTCGACGTGGACTTCACCATCCCCGGTGTCCGCCCCGAGGGCGGAGGGCAGGGCATCGACGCAAAGCCGGTGACCTTCCGCTCCGAGGACCTCACCGTGTCCGCGCTGAACATGGCGACGCTCGGGGTGGCGATAGCTCGCGGCAGTTCGATCGCCCCGTCCATCATCGTGGGACAACCGGGCCGGGTCTCCGGGGGAGAGCTCGGGACCGTGGATCCTGCGGTGCTCGGCACGGTCGGCAAGGCCATGCGCGACACCGCCACCACGGGTGATGCCAGCGACCTGACGAATGCGTCCGGGATGCGAGCGCTCGTGGGCACCAACGGCCCGCAGGGTCCGGGCTGGTTTGTCGGCATCTCTGGCAGCAAGGTCTTTGTCGTCTACTGCGAGGGCGAACGGTCGGGTACTGCGGCACTTGCTGTGGCGCAACGTTTCCTGACACCTCGGGTACATCCGCAGTAGTCCCGGATGGCTCAGTGGGTCGTGGCCAGGGCGTCAGCCTGGCGGCGTGCCTCGCGGCGGTCCTTGATCACCGGAGCACTCTCCTTGATCGACAGCAGGCACACCAGACTCACCGCCATCAGGGCTGCGGCGTAGAAGCCGACGGGGATCACACTGTCCGTTGCGCTCACCAGTCGGTTGGCGATCATCGGTGCGAAACCGCCGCCCAGCACCGCCCCGACCTGGAAGCCGATCCCGATCCCGCTGTAGCGCTGGCTGACCGGGAAGAGCTCGGCAAACGTGGTGAGGATTGGTCCGTAGACGAATCCGGTCAACGCGAACCCGATCGAGATGACCGTGATGCAGGCGGTGAACGACCCGTTCTCGGTGACCCAGAAGAGATACGGCGCGAACAACAGTGCGGTGACCATGCCGAACCCGATCACGGGTTTGCGTCCGATTCGGTCGGACAGATAGCTGCCCAGTACGACGGTTGCGGCGTGGCACGCAAGGGCCACGGTGATTCCGAGGACAACCTCGGAGCGGACGAAGCCACGGCCGGGCGATGACTCGGTCAAGAACGAGAGCATGAACGTGAACAGCAGGAACGCATAGCAGTTCTGGCCGATGTTCATACCCGCCGCGAGTCCCACCCGCTTCCAGTTCTCCTTGACGACCGCGAGCGCCTTGGGGGCGTCGACGTCTTCTTCGGCCGTGGTCGCCACGAAATCGGGTGTCTCACTGATCTTCACCCGGGTCCAGATCCCGATCGCGAGCACCAGACCGCCGGCCAGGAACGGGATTCGCCAGCCCCACGCGATCACATCTTCCATGGGGAGCAGCAGCACGAGCGCGAACGACAGGTTGGCCAGGATTCCGCCGACCGGCGAGCCCAACGTGACAAAAGCGCCATAGAGTCCTCGGCGCTCGCGGGGTGCGTGTTCGGCGGCGAGCAGGGTGGCCCCGCCGATCTCGCCGCCTCGTGAGATGCCGTGCACCATGCGCAGGAATATCAGGATGATGGGTGCGGCCACACCGATGGCGTTGCTGTCGGGCAGGATGCCCATCACCAGAGTCGCCCCTCCCATCAAAAGGAAGGCAGTGGTCAGCGCGGTTCGTCGGCCGAATCTGTCACCGTAGTACCCGAAGATCACCGCGCCGATCGGGGCCATGATGAACCCGACCGCGAACGTGGCGAAGCCGAGGAACGTGCCGAACCACGGGTCGTCGACGTTGAAGTACACCTTGTTGAACACCAGTGCGGTGGCGGTGCCGTAGATGGCGAAGTCGTAAAACTCCAGGATGGTTCCGGCGCCGGAGGCCACCCCGATGCGAGTGGCTCCTTCGCGGCGGTCTTCGCCGGCTCGTGCGACTGGATGATTTGTGGCCACCATGTCTATGCTCCTCGTGACAGATGAAAAGTGCCGGGTCTGGCGAACATGCCAGGGTCCGGGTCTGGCGGATGGATCGATGATGCGCGCATCTCGGCGCGCTGCGAATAGGGAAAAGCCTTACTGCGCAGCCACCTTGGCTGCGACCTCGGGCCATCAGGGCAGCGTCGAGCGCAACGCCGGGCAGGCGCTGTCCTGAGAGTTGCTGTGTGCTCGGCTAAGTCGCGGGAACGAGGTCTCCGTAGCGCGGGAGTTCACCCAGTGCGTCGAGGATGCGGGCGAACTCGGCGGTCCGGCGGGCCTGGTACTCGTCGACGGTGAGCGGGTCAAAAGTATAGAATCCCTGCCCGTCGGAGATGCCTCGACGACCGGATGCCATGTTCGATTCGACGAGCTCTGCAGGCGAGAATCGTTCGCCCAGTTCACCTCTCAAGTAGTTCGACGCGTGGTACAAGATGTCGCACCCACCCCAGTCGATGAACTCGAGGAGCCCCAGAACCGAGAAGCGGGCACCGAAACCGATTCGCACCGCACGGTCGATGTCTTCGGCACTGGCAACACCTTCGGCCACCATCCTGGCTGCCTCGTTCATCACCAACGCCTGCAGGCGCGGCACGATGTAGCCAGGAGAAGGTGAGCAGGTCACCGGGGTCTTGCCGATGGCGATCATCAGTTCCCGTGTGGCCTCGACCGCCAGCTCGCTCGTGTGGACGCCGGCGCTGATCTCCACCAGGGGGATGAGGTCGGCGGGATTGAGCCAGTGTGCGTTCAGGAATCGCTCTGGGTGGGAGACGAACTCGTAGAGGTCGGTCACGAGGAAGCTAGACGTCGTGGAGGCGATCGGTACATCGTCTTCGACGGTGTTCTCGATCCACGACAGCGCAACGCGTTTGACCTCCATGATCTCCGGGACGGCCTCGAACACCAGCTGGGCAGAGGACATCGAGGTCAGGGCGTCCGGAGCCGACACGACCGTGACCCGATCGATTACTTCTTCCAGGTCTGTGGGGTGCAAGAGCCCGAGGATGACCTTTCGCTCCAGCATGGAGCGGATCGACGCCTCCACCGCCTGCAGGTACGACCCTGTGCCGTCGCCGCGGTCACGGAGGTCCACGACGGACACCGCGACGTGTCCGAACGCGAGCGCCGCCGCGATTCCCTGGCCCATGCGCCCGGCGCCCACTATCGCGACATTCGAAATGGTCACCGAGAGAATCCGTTCCGCAGGAGTCCGACATCGAGTCGCGATCGAGGTCGGACAGGCCGAGCGCCTCGAGCGTGCGGCCACCGGTGCCGGTGGCGCGTCCGGTGATCGCACCCGCGAGGGCGAGCAGGCCGTCGGCGACCGGTGTGGGCACCGATGCCCAGTGGCCGACCGACGACAGCAGGGCCAGCCCGATCTCCACGTCTTCGGTCATGTAGCGATGCGTGTGCAAATCGATCTTCTCGCGCCAATCCCCACTGTCCGTGAGCTTTTCGTGTGCCGCATTTCCGTACATCCACTCGTCGCCGGCGGCCGAATAGTGGTCCGCGAGAGGGAAATGTGGGGCCGAGTAACCCAGGGCGCGTCGTACCGCGATGCGCTCTGCATCCAGTGCCGATGTGACCCTGCGGATCGAATCCTGAGTGCCCTCGTTGTGGATGTCCCAGGCCGGGAAATGTTCCAATGGGCCGGCATTCATGAGGATCAGCGGTGGATGGATGATCGGCCCGGCATTCATGAGCGCTCCGCTGAGTGCGTGCTCGACTCGTTCCACCGAAGGGTAGACCTCGGTCAAGGTGGCAAGTGCCCGGTCGGTGTGGCGTGCCGGGAACACCCCGGTGGGTAGACGGGTGGCATACCCGCTCACGACCACCCTGGACTCGCCGTACTTGCGGGCGAGGTAGGGGAGCGTGCCGGTCTCCGCGAAGGCAACGTCGGCCGGATTTCCCGAATCATGCAGTGCGCGAGCAAAGATGAACGAGCCGAAGCTACCTGGCGGCAGGTACACGACCTGCCCGTCCTGCAGATGTGGGGCTAGGGCGGTGGCGAGATCATCATGTGCGAAAGCGGGTATCGGGATGACGATCACATCGGCCGCGGCGACCGCATCACGGAGATCGGAAGTCACCGATATGCCGCCACCGTCGACCGTAATCCGACGTGCCCCGCGATGGTCTTTGATGTCGAGGTGACCCACCGACGTGAGGGCGTCGAAAGCACTCTGCTCCCGGCGCCACCACGTCACATGGTGATCGTTCTCGGTCAGCTCCGCAGCCGCGGCATAGGCGCCGTGGCCACCACCGATGACACAAACCTTCATACCCGTTCCTCGTCTCTCATCGTGCCGCTCGCGCGGCTCCAATTGCGATGCGAGAAAACTACAATCGCGACCCGTCGGCGTCTCGGCTCCGGCGGCGACTGAAAAAATTTCGCTGTCATGTTGCACGATTGTGCTGTGACCGACGACATCGATGATCAGATCGTGCATGCGCTGCAGGTGGCGCCGCGCGCGCCGTGGGGAGCCGTCGGGGACGTACTCGGAATCAGTGCGGCAACCGCCTCGCGGCGGTGGGACCGCCTGGTGGAGAACGGGCTCGCATGGATAGTGACGTACCCGGGGGGTGCGTACCTCGACAAGTGCTGCAGCGCATTTGTGGAAGTACACACCGCGGCGCGCCCGAAAGGTCTACTCGACGAACTGATCCGGGATCGTCACGTGGCGACCATCCAACGCACTGCCGGCGACAGCGACCTGCTGTTGACGGTGATGGTGCCCGACCTCGGTTTCCTCGGCGACTGGGTTCAGCGGCTGGCAGATACCGATGGTTCGGCCCGGACCCGCACCCGCGTGGTCATGCGTGTGCACGGGGAGAGCGAGCGTTGGCGGGTGCACGCGCTGTCGGACACCCAAGAGGCGGCGCTGGCCCAGTACCGACCTGCGCCCGTGCCGATGACACACGAGCCGGACGAGGCGGACCTGGAACTGATGGCTGCCCTGGCCACCGACGGCCGCCGATCCGCCGTCGACCTCGCCAACCTCACCGGACTCAGTGCCCCGACCGTCCGGAGGCGGTTGACCCGGCTGATGGCCGAGAGAATCCTGTCGATCCGCTGCGAGGTGGCGCATGCCTACAGCGCGTGGCCGGTGACCGCCAACGTCTGGGCCCGCGGGAACTCACGCGCCCTCGACACTCTGGTCGAGTCGCTCGACGCCTTTCCTCAGGTACGCGTCTGCTGCGAGGTGACCGGGACCGCAAACGTGATCATGACCGTGTGGCTGCACCACATCAGTGAGCTGTCGCAGTTCGAACACGAACTGGAGCGACGGGTGCCGGGGCTGACAGTGGTGGACCGGTCTGTCACGCTCGAGACCTCCAAGAGACTCGGCTCCGTGCTCGACCGTGACGGGCGCCGGATCGGGTCCGTACCAGTGGTGTTGTGACCCTGCCACCACCGCACACCGCACACCGCAGACCGCACGGCGAGCGAGAGCGCCGAACGCGCTCGCGCCGGTCCTACATGTTCAGATATCGCGGGTTGGCCACCATCAGACGATCCGTCACAGCGGCGCGTGTGGCGGCGACGACGGCCGGGTCGTCGGCGCCGATCGACCCGGAGCGGATCGCCAGGGCCAACTCGGCCTCGGTGTCGAAGCCGAGGTCAGAGAGGCGACTGCGCCGGCGTTGATGCTGGACGCCCCCGTATGTCAATTCACGCTCGACGATGTCGAGCACATTGGCGGCGACGCGGGCCTGGAATGCGAGAGCCGGGTCGGAGGCGGTCATCACGGACGCGCGGAGGAACTCGGTGACCGCACCGACGAGTTCCGGGGTGGTCGGTCTGCCGTGTAACTCGGTCCAGGGCAGTTCGGTCAACTCGGTCGGAGCGGGGTCGGCCGGGTGACCGAGGGCGAGCAACAGGTCGTGCTCCTGCTCGCAGACCCGCCGGCCGATGGCAGCGAGTTCCACCGACCGGACCTCGCCCGACAGGTGTCGCTGCGCCATCTGGGCGCAACCGATACCCCACCATGCCGTGCGGTAGATCTGCCACCAGCGAACCGCGTCCGTGTCGGGCCGCGACCCGCTGATCTCGGCATAACCGTCCAGCAGCTCGTCGATCGAACCGAAACCACCGACCTCGGGTTCGGTACCGAAGCGCCAGCACTTGACCAGAAGCCAGCCCAGGTCTTCCCTGGGGTCGCCGATGTGGGTGAGCTCCCAGTCCAGGACGGCGGCCAGCCTCCTTCGTCGACGATCAGGTTTCCGTTGCGGAAGTCACCGTGCACCACTGCTTCCCCGACCGATTCGGTTGGTGGGCGGCCAGCCACGCCAACGCGATCTCGGTGACGGCCGACGGTGTGTCCAGGTCGAGGTAGAGGGTGCGCAGATGGTCGAGATCCGCGGTCGGGGCACTGCGCAAGGCCGGCACCGAGCCGAGCGGGATGGAATGGATCCGGGCCAGCGTCCGACCGAGCTCCGATGCCATCGAGGTGCGGGCGTCGGCATAGCGGTTGTCGCGCAGGATCTTCCGCGGAATGGTCTCGCCGTCGATGTGGTCCGCGATCAGGTACGGTGCGCCCAGTGCTTCACCGTCATCGGCGTAGTCCACCACCCGAGGTACCGGGACGCCGGCAGCGTGCGCGGCTGCGATGGCCTCGGCCTCCCTCGTCATACCCATCGGGCCGTGGCCACCACCGGGTTGACGACGCAGCACCATTCGCTGCACATCCGCGCCGCGGTGTGCCTCGAACGACCACGTCTCACTGTTCGCCCCGGCCGTCAGTCGCTGCAGCTGCTCGATCCGGACCGGTTGGCCGAGAACAGCTGTCAGTCGTTCGGTGAGGCGTGACCCGATGTCGTCGGTGCCGGGTTCCATCGGATTCACGTCTGCTTGTCGGTCTTGATCTTGTCGGGTCCGGCGAATCCGAACAGGTAGCCGGCCACCTTGCGGATCTGAACCTCTTCGGAGCCTTCGGTGATCCGGTACCGACGGTGGTGTCGATAGATGTGTTCGAACGGCATGTGGCGGGTGTATCCCATTCCCCCGTGCACCTGGATGGCGCGATCGGCGGCGTCGCAGACCAGCCTGTTGGCCCGGTAATTGCACATCGACACCTTGTCGCTGATCTGCATGTGCGGCAATCGGTCCAGCTCCCAGGCAGTCTTGCGGACGAGGCCGCGAACCATCTCGGCCTCGGTGTGCAGTTCGACGAGTGGGAACTGGATGGCCTGCCTGCTCGACAGCGGAGCGCCGAACGTGATCCGCTTGCGCGCGTATTCCACGCTGCGGTCGATACAGTACTGAGCCGCACCGACTCCGGAGGCGGCCTGCCGGATCCGATTCTCGTGGACAAACGTCTGCGCGACCGCAAGGCCTTCGCCTTCGGCACCGAAGATCGCCGAATTCGGTACCCGCACATCACTGATGGTGACCTCGGCGTGGTCTGTGGGCATGTTGAACGTCCACCACTGGAAATCGACGGAGAAGCCGGGCAGGTCGGTGGGAACGAAGAAAGCCGTGATGCCGCGGGCATCCCCGTCCTTACCCGAGGTGCGCGCGAACACCACATCGTGGGTGGCGTTGTGCATACCGGAGTTGAATCGCTTGCCGCCGTTGATGACCCAGTCATCACCATCGCGCCGGGCGGTGGTCTCCATCCATGTGGCGTCGCTCCCGTGGTCGGGTTCGGTGAGACCGAAGCCGATGCGGGCTTCCCCGCGGATCATGGGTTCGAGGAACTCCTCACGCTGCTCAGGGGTGCCGAACTGCATCAACATGTGGGCGAACGGGAAATTCCCGACGATGGACGACTCGTTCTGCAGGTCGTTGTGCAGACCCAAACCCTTGTGTGCCAGATGTTCCCGGATGACGGCCATGTCGAAGTTCGAGCCGTCACGACCACCGACCTCGGCGGGCAGCGCATACCGCAGCCAGCCGGCGTCATCGGCGAGCCGATGCATCTGGCCGAGGAGCTCTTCCCACTCCCGGCGGGGCACCCCACCGCCCTCGAAATCCGTGCGTGCGTACTCGCGCCGATGGTCGAAGAACCGCATGTTGTCGTCGGCCTCTTGCAGAGGCTTGATCTGCGCCTCGATGAACTCGTCGATCTCCCTGAGTGTCTGCGTGATCGATTCGGGCAGGTCGAAATCCACTGAATTGTCCTTGCTGGTCGGTGAGTGGGCGGTTACAGGATCGCGATGGGGTTCAACGGCGAGCCGACGGCATTGGTGACGTTCAGCGGCGGGGCGGACAAGAAGAACTCGTATCGGCCCTCGGCTGCACATACCTCGGCGAGGTCGTCGAGCCACCACACCTCACCCAAGGTGAGTCCGAGGTCGCGGATCAACCGGATGTGCAGTGGATACAGTCGGTCGCTCGGGTCCTCGGCGGGCTCGACCTCGGTGGCGATGTTGTCCAGTGCCACGGCGGCGATCTCCTTACGGTGTATCCACTCCACGCAGTCGCGTCCGAGCCCGGGCGATCCGGCCGTCCAGAACTCGGATTTGTCTGCAAGCGAATAGAACCAGGGAACATGCCCGGTGCGTAGCAGCAAGATGTCGCCGGTGCCCACCGTGACCCCTTGCTCGGCGGCACAGGCGTCGAGGTCGCCGGGGGTGATCGCGACCCCGGGTTCCAGCCGGTCGGCGCCCTGCCACCGGGCGAGGTCGAGCAGGACACCGCGGCCGGCGAGAGAGGTCTTCAGCTGGTGGATGGAGTTCCGGCCCGCACCGCCGCCGGACTCGGTGTTCCCGATCCAGTAGCCGTTGTACATGACGTCGTCAGAACAGATGTGCGCCAGGCTGTCCCACTGGGTGCTGCCCTGCAGTGGCATGAAGATGTAGTCGTCGGCGCCCTGGATGCGGGGCGCGATCAGCTGGAGCTGTGAGCCGACCGTGAAGTCGGCGCCGGTGTAACCGAACAGGTGCACCACCCCGGGCCGACTCGGGTGGACCGGGCCGGAAGCGTCCAGTGGGATTGCGCAACTGACCGTCTGTCCCGTACGAATCAGCGCCGCAGCGGCTTTGACCATGTCCGGGGTGATGAAGTTGGCGGTTCCGCGCTGATCGTCCTCGCCCCAGCGGCCCCAGTTGTTGGGCTGTGAGGTGTTGACGTAACCAACGCGCTTGCCCTTCTCGTCGACGGTGTAGTCCGGCGGGGTCCAGGCCAGTGACCAGTTGCCGCCGTCTTGTGTGCGTCCCATGGTTCTCCTGTCGGGTCGTGAGATGTCTAGGGTTGCGCCAGCTGATCGCGCAGTTTGAACTTCTGCACCTTGCCCACGGCGTTGCGGGGCAGGGCATCGACCACCAGGATCTCCGTCGGCTTCTTGTACGACGCGATCAGCGACTTGCAGTGCTCGGAGATCTCTTCCAGGGTGGGCGGGTCTGCGGGGTCCGAGGGAACGATGACTGCCACAGGGGTCTCGACCCATCGGGGGTGCGGTTTGGCCACCACGGCGACCTCGGAGACCTTGCTGTGCGAGTCGATGGCGTCCTCGACCTCGGCGCAGTAGATGTTCTCCCCGCCGGAGTTGACCATGTCCTTGGTCCGGTCGACCACCTTGATGTAACCCTCGTCATCCATCACGCACAGGTCGCCGGAATGAAACCAGCCGCCCCGCATGGCATCTGCGGTGGCATCTGGGTTACGCCAGTATTCCTTCATGACGGTGGGCCCGCGGTACACGATCTCACCGACCTCGCCGACCGGCACGTCGTTCATGTCGGGGTCCACCAGACGTACTTCGACATTCATCAGGGGCTTACCCACCGAGCCGTTCTTCCGGAGGGCATCCTCACCGCGCAGGATGCAAGTGGCAGAACTCATTTCGGTCTGGCCGAAGACGTTGAAGACCGGCACGTCGCAGTCGGACATGGCCTTCAACACCGACGGAGGAGCGGCCGAGGCGCCCCAGGCGATGCGTTCGAGCGAGTAGTCGAGCTTCCTGGCCAGTGCGGCCTCGCAGATGGCCTTCCACTGTGTGGGGACGAAGTAACCGGCGACCACCCCTCGCTCCGACATGGTCTCGAGCGCCTTGACAGGGTCGAAGTTCAGGACGTCGATGAGAATCGATGTGCCACCGACGAAGACGTAGGCGAGCATCCCCGACAATCCGCCGATGTGGAACAGTGGCAAGCCGGACAACCCGACTTCGCCGTCACCGCTCACCCCTTGCTCGAGGCAGACGTTGATGGTGTTCATCAGCAGATTCATGTGGGTGAGTACCGCGCCCTTGGGCTTCCCGGTTGTTCCCGAGGTGTGCATGATGAAAGCGGGCTCGTTCTCGTCGACGTCGATGTCGAGCGAGTCGTCGTCGGTCTCCAGGAGGGTGTCGTAATCGATTGCCTGCTCGACGTCCTCGTGGTCACCGCCGCTGACGACCAGGGTGCGTGATCCCGTTGCCTGCGCGGCCCTGGGCGCCAGCAGATGGTCGGCGAACAACACCGTGGTGTCCGAATCGTCGAGAACATAGACGATCTCGGCCACCGACAGCCTGAAATTTACCGGAACGACGATCGCGCCGAGTTTCACTACGGCGAAATAGGTCTCGATCAGCTCGAGCCGGTTGAGCATCAGCACGGCGACCCGGTCGCCACGTTTGACCCCGAGGGTCTGCAATCCCCGGGCCAGCCGGTTGGTGCGGGCATCGAGTTCGCGGTAGCTCAGAGAGTGGCCGTTGTACTCGAAGGCCACGCGGTCGGGGACCTTCCTTGCGTTGCGAGAGAGCTGATCTCCGTGGGACATACGCCGTCCGGGGGCCGCCGCCACCGTCGTGGTCTCGAAAGTGCTCATGCTGCTCCTCGACGTCCAGCTGGTGAACAATCGTTCAGCGGCACCGTAGCCGATCCCATGACAGTCGCGCAGCGGTTTGTGGGACTGGCTTCGAGACCGTGCTCGGACTGACTTTTCGCACGTGATGGTTGCTAGTGTTGGACTCGCTGGGTTGTCGCCGCCGCCAACTGGGTACTGAATGATTGTTCACCGACGGCCGAATCACACCGATGCCGGGCACGGGTCGGTGCAGGAGAGTCCACTCGTGAAGGGGGCCTGATGACCGAGCGTGCGACAGGAGCTGCCGCGCAGTTCACTTCGGCGGCTGTCCGGCCGGGGGATGACCCCACGGCGCGAGCGATCCTCAGCGCTGCGGTGCAGATGATCGCTGCACGCGGCTACCACGGGACGTCGGTCCGGGACATCGCAGGATTTGCCGGACTCAGTGCGGGCAGCATCTACAACCATTTCGGTTCCAAACACGATCTGCTGGTGACCATTCTGGTCCGCGGCGGTGAGGCGCTGGTGGAGAGCACCGAGAAGGCCCTGCTCGACGCCCCGGCCAATCCGGCGGACCGGCTCGACGCGATAGTGCGCACGCACGTGGGTGTGCACGCCGAGAATCCGCTGGAGAGTTACATCGGCAACTCCGAACTGCGCAGCCTCGACGCGGTTGCTCTCGAGCGGGTGATCGCCAATCGTGATGCGCAGCAACGCATCTTCGACCGCGTCGTCGCAGATGGTGTGAGGCGCGAAGTCTTCCTCACCACCAACCCGACCGAGGCTTCCCGTTTTGTCGTCACCGCCTGCACGGCGGTCGCGATGTGGTTTCGGCCGTCAGGGCCCGCCAGCGAGGAAAAGATCATCGAGCGGTACCAGGCCGTGGCCCGCGACGCCGTCGGCTACCGACCACCCGCCCGCAGCTGAGAGCGGCCCGGGTCAGCTGTACTTGTCGGTCAGGTACCGGGAGAACGTCTCGCGACCGAAAGGTGTTCCGGGAACCAGGTTCTCGCCGTCCCTGAACGCCGCGAAGGTCTTGCCCGGAAGCCGCACCGGGAAGTCGGGGCGGCGACGACCCGTCACGCGTTTCCACTCGGCCAGCAGTTCGGGCGCCGTCCGCTGCTCCGGTCCGCCGATGTCATCGACGCGTCCCATCGGATCGCCGGCCGCCAGGTCCACCAGCCGGGCTGCGACCTCATCGGTTGCGATGGGCTGAAAACTGATCGACGGACACAGCAGAACCGGCGAGAACCGCTGCGCGATGAACATCTGCTCGACAAACGGATGGAACTGGGTGGCCCGCTGGATTGTCAGTGGGACCGGACCGGCGGCGGCGATCGCCTCGATCTCGAGTCGCTGACGGTAGAAGCCGAAGGGGATCTTGTCGATGCCGACGATCGACAGCAGGACGATGTGTTCGACGTTCGCCTCGGCCGCCGCACTCACGAGGTTCTGCGCCACTTCGATGTCGCCGGCCCCGTTTGTGGTGGCCAGGTGGATGACGGTGTCGACTCCGTCCATGGCCTCGGCGATGCCTACGCCGGTCCTGAGATCTCCGGCGATCTTGCCGTCGCCGGCGCGCCGGCTGAGCGCTTTCACGTCGTGCCCCGCTTGCCGCAGGCGGTTGGTGGTGGGGACACCGATCCGGCCGGTTGCTCCGGTGACCAGATAATTCGTCATGCTCAAGCCCTTCGTCGTGGTGATCCTCTCGCAGTCAAAGACCGGCAGCCACCGGCGAATGTGACAAGCTCATGCGGGCAGAAGGGCCTCGAGCGTTCATCAGCCGAGGTGCGGCCTGGCGCGAAAGGGTGACGTCATATGGTGCAGGAAGCGGGACTGGCCGAGTTCGAGCAGGTCAGACCTCGTTTGTTCGGGATCGCCTACCGGATGATGGGTACGGCATCGGACGCCGATGATGTGGTGCAAGACACATGGCTGCGGTGGTCTCGAACCGATAGATCGGCCGTTCGCGATCCGGGGGCATTCCTGGCGACCACAGCGACCCGACTGGCCATCAACGCGCTGACGTCCGCGAGGGCGACCCGGGAGACCTACGTCGGACCGTGGTTGCCTGAACCCATATCGACCACCGACGATCCGGCACTGGGCGCCGAACGAGCAGAGGCGCTCGAGATGGCCGTGGTGCGGTTACTCGAACGTCTGGCTCCCAAGGAGCGCGCGGCGTACATCCTGCGTGAGGCCTTCGACTACCCGTACCGCGACATCGCCGGGCTGCTGGACACCAGCGAGGCCAATGCCCGACAACTCGTGCGCCGGGCCCGCGACAACATCGCCGTCGAGAGGGCGGCACCGGCGGACCCGGACCAGCAGGCGCAGATCCTGGTCGCATTCCTCACCGCCGCGCAGTCGGGGGATCTGGCCGCACTCGAGTCGGTGCTCACCGCGCAGGTGACGGCGGTCAGCGACGGGGGCGGCGTGGTCAGTGCCGCGCGGGTACCCATCATCGGTCGCGCCAAGGTGGCGAGGTTCGTCCTCGGGACACTCGAGAAATTCGCCGCCGGCGCTTATTCGACGCTGGTGGAGGTCAACGGGTCACCGGCTGTGCTGACCATTCGGGATGGGCGGCCCGACACCGTGTTGTCGTTCGACATCGGGGCCGACGGGATCAACACACTGCTGTTCGTCAGGAACCCCGACAAGCTGCACGCGGTTGCTGCGTTGTCGTCGTCGATATCCCCCGACGAGGCCGTCAGGTGGTGACCGTCTGTCGACGTCGGGAGAGCACCACGCGTGCCGCGCGCCAGCCGAGCAGGAAGACACCGAGCACGATGGTTGCCACGATGATGAAGCTGAGCGCCACACCCTGATGGAACTGCTGGCGCAGGATCATGCCGATGGCCACGGCGCCGACCCACACCAGGACTCCGTCCGGGAACACACGCTCGGGGTGGAACGGGTAGTCGAAGCCGTGATCGGCGCGCATGTGCGCATACAGGTAGGCGAGCGACCATCCGATCGCTGCGCCCAGGGCAAAGGGCCAGGTGGTGCTGAACAGTCCGTGAAGCGACAGGCCTTCGGCATGGTTCATCCGACCGATGAAAGCGAAGACCAGCACCGCGAAGAAGTCTGCTGAGGCGGTGAACAATCGGCGCATAGAGGCCACCGTAGCGTTTTGCCGAGCGGCTCAGCGAACCGAATCGGGGGAATCGGGCTTGTCGTCGGACGGATGGACGACAGGCGGGTCGGGGTCAGAAGTGCCCAGGTTGCGGTCCGTTGACGTGCTGTCCTGGAGCTGGGCGTCAACCTCTTTCTCCATCAGATCGACGTTGTCTTCAGCGCGATAGGTGCCCCGGAACATAACGAAGATCACCACCCAGCCGATCAGGGCGACCAGCAGATAGCTGACCATCCGGTAGACCAGCACGGCGGTCACCGACTCCGCGGCGCCCATACCGGCGGAGGTCAGCGCCGGAACCAGCACGCCGTCCACCACCCCGAGCCCACCCGGGAGAAGGGGGATGGCGGTGCCGACCGCCTTGCTCGCCGCGTAGGCGACCATCAGGCCGGCGATGCTCGGTTGGCCGCCGACCGCGTAACAGGCGAAGGCCAGACATGCGACGTCGGCCACCCAGTTGAACAACGACCAGCCGAAGGCGATCGAGGTGTCCTTGGGTTTGAGCTGCACCGCGCGCAGCTGCACGAGAATCTCGCGCCAACGGACCACCCCATGGTCGGCCGCTTTGTCGCGCACATGATTGATCCACCGCAGGATCGTGACGCCGATCCCCTCGATCGACTCCGGGTGCCGCGCGATGTACTGGGCCACGAGAGCGAACGCGATGAAACCGCTGATCGAGAAGATGATGGAGAACGGGCTGGTCTTGGCGCCGGCCAGCAGCGCGCCGCCCAATCCGAGAACCGCCAGTCCGACACCCATGAGCAGTCCCGACATCACAACCTGCCAGGAGGCCACAACAGGCGTGGCTCCCCACTTGCGGGTCTGCCGGTAGGTGAAAGCCGGCGCCATCACCTGGCCCCCGGGCATGGTCTGACTCAGCGAGTTGGCGGCAAGGATCACTGAAAGCGATTGCCACTGCTTGATCTTGAGGCCTGCCGACCGCAGGAGTGCACGTTGGACCTGCGCGAAGCTGTCCATCGACAACATGGAGGCGAGGATGCAGAGCACCACCCACTCCCACTCGATGTCATCGATGTGGACCCAGGTTTCCTTCAGTTTCGGCCACACCAGGTAGGCCTCAACGGCCAGTACCACCAGGACGAGGGCGAGAACCACCCAACGCACCCACCAGAACCGGCGGCGGGCCCCGCGCGTCGCCGTCATGTCCAGCACCTTATCGGGCGGGTGTGCGACGGTTCGGAAATGGTCGGCCAGACGGTGTACTGCCGACGACTTCAGTTGCCCGCGTAGACGGTGTTTCGGGTCTAGTGTTGCCCGGGTGAGCGATGGAAAGACCCAGGACAGCGGTGTAGTCGATCGACTTCAGGTGCATCCGGTCGTGCGGGCTGCCGCGGAATGGGCATGGCGCCTGCTGGTCATCGGTGCCGCCGTCTACGCCTTGATGCGGGTGATCCAGTCTTTCGAAGAGGTCTTCGTCCCGATCGGGCTCGCGATCCTGGGTACCGCGCTGCTAGTTCCGGTGGTGGACTGGCTCAACCGGCGGGGGATACCGCGGTCCCTGGCGGTGGTGGGAACTCTCATCGTCGGGATCGGTGCCATCGCCGGGATTCTGACCTTTGTCGTGCAGCAGTTCATCGACGGTGTACCCCAACTGACCGACGAGGTCACCAAAACGATTGACGACAGCCGGGGTTGGCTCGTGGACGGGCCACTGAACCTGAGCCAGGATCAGATCGACCACCTCGGCGACGACGCGATCAAGGTGCTGCAGGACAACGAAGACAAGGTCACCTCCGGCGCGCTGGCCACCGCCACCACGGTGAGCGAGATCGTCACCGGCGCACTGTTGATGCTGTTCCTGATCATCTTCTTCCTCTACGGCGGCGGTCAGATCTGGCGGTTTCTCACCCTCGCCATCCCGCAGGCATCACGGGAAAAGGTCTGGGAGGCAGGGCAACGCGGGTTCGGCTCACTGGTCGGTTATGTGCGGGCGACCGTGGTGGTGGCGGCGGTCGACGCGATCGGGATCGGCGTCGGTCTGGCTATCCTGCAGGTCCCCTTGGCATTACCGCTGGCCTCGTTGGTCTTCATCGGTGCGTTCATTCCCATCGTCGGCGCGCTGGTGACCGGCAGCCTGGCGGTGCTGGTCGCGCTGGTTACCCAGGGCTGGGTCGCCGCCGCGATCTCGCTCGCGATCGTCGTCGCGGTCATGCAGGTGGAAAGTCATGTGCTGCAACCATTCCTGCTCGGGCGGTCGGTTCGCCTGCACCCCGTCGCCGTGGTGCTCGGTATCGCGGCCGGCCTGGTGACGGCAGGGATCATCGGCGGGCTCCTCGCTGTGCCGATCATCGCCTTCCTCAACACGGCGGTACGGACGTTGCAGGAGCGGACGGCAGAGGCGCATGGTGTTGCTGCGGCGCGGGAGGCCGCACTGCGAAAACACGGCGACGCCGAGCGCATGTACGAGGCCGAGCCCGATGGCCCACTGTGGGACCAGAAGAATGCTCCCGGTGTTCGCGGCGATGTGGTCGACGAGTCGCCGGTGCCCGGCACGCCCGGTGCTCGTGGCGAGCCCGAAACCGGTGGGACAGCGGGCAATACCGCCGATTCGAGCTGAGTTCGGTGATGTCGTACCGTCCTGGGCGGCTCGGGTCCCTCACCCGGCGTGACGCCACCACCGACGACGCCGACCCGGTGGCGCCGATGTGGCGGGCGGCGCAGGTCTTTCGCCTCCTGAGCTACATCTACGCATTGGGTTTCCAGCTCGCCGTGTTCGGGGACTACGAGCGCGTTGCCTGGAGCTGGTTCCTCTTCGCGATCCTGACCTTCTGGACCGGTGTGAGCACCATCCTCTATCTCAAGGGCACCGGCCGCCGATGGCTCTGGGTGGGGATCGAGTTGGTGGTGGTGTGTGCGCTGATCGTCGCCACCAGGTTCATCGCCTCTGCCGATTGGGCGGCGTCGAACCAGTCGTTTCCGACCACGCTGTGGGCGACCAACGCGGTGGTGTCCGCGGCCATCCTCGGCGGCCCGTTGATCGGTGCAGCTTTCGGGCTGGCGGTGCGAATCGCCAGCGCGGTGGCCAAGGGCGGTTACGACCTCAACGTCGGGCGGGACGCGACCGTGGTCGTCTTGCTGGCCGTGGGAGTGGGGGTGGGGCTGGCATCGGTGACCGCCCGCCGCAATCACGTCCGGATCGAACAGGCCATGCGCGTGGCAGCCGCCGCCGACGAGCGCGCCAGGCTGAGCCGTCAGGTACACGACGGCGTACTCCAGGTGCTCGCGCTGATCAGTCGGCGCGGGGCCGAGATCGGCGGCGAGACAGCTCAATTGGCCGAGCTCGCCGGCCAGCAGGAGCGGTCGCTGCGGCGCCTGATCGCCGACATCGAACCGGCCTTGGTTCCCGGTGAGCCTGCGGAGATCGATCTACGTATGCTGCTCCGGCCCCACGCGAGCGACCTGGTCACCATCAGCGAGCCGGGTGAGCCGGTACCGGTGGATCACCGGCTCGCCGTGGAGTTGGAGGCCGCCGTGGTCAACGCCCTCGACAATGTTCGCCTGCACGCAGGCCCCGGTGTGCGCGCCTACGTGCTCATCGAAGATCTCGGTGAACAGGTGGTGGTGAGTATCCGCGACGACGGGCGAGGCATTGCCGAGGGCAGGCTGTCGCAGGCTGTCGCGGAGGGTCGGATGGGTGTGTCGGAGTCGATCGTGGCGCGGATCGAGGCGCTCGGGGGCACGGCCCGGCTCGACACCGCACCGGGGGAGGGAACCGAATGGGAACTCGAGGTGTCCAAACGGATGGCAGGCGGGAACGCGAGCCGGTCCGCAGACGATCAACGGAGGGGTTCTGCTCATGCCTGATGTGTTGCGGGTGATGGTGGTGGACGACCACCCGATGTGGCGGGACGGGGTGGCGCGTGACCTCTCCGACGCGGGATTCGAGGTGGTCGCCACCGCGGACAGCGTGGATTCGGCCGCCCGGCGCGGGGAGGCCGTTCGCCCGGATGTGGTGCTGATGGACATGCAGCTGCCCGACGGCAACGGCGCTCAGGCGACGGTGCGTCTCCTCGAGGCGTCACCCGCCACGCGGGTCCTGGTGCTGTCGGCGTCCGATGAACGCGACGACGTCCTCGAAGCGGTCAAGGCCGGAGCCAGCGGATATCTGGTCAAGAGTGCGTCGAAAGAAGAACTGTTGTCGGCGGTGCGGGCGACAGCCGCGGGCCAGGCAGTCTTCACCCCTGGGCTGGCCGGCCTGGTCCTGGGCGAGTACCGGCGAATAGCGCGAGACCCAGACCGCGGCGTTGACGCACCTGCTCTCACCGACCGTGAGACAGAGGTGCTCCGATACGTCGCGAAGGGTCTCAGTGCCAAGCAGATTGCGTCGAAACTGTCGCTCAGCCACCGCACGGTGGAAAACCATGTGCAGGCGACGCTACGCAAACTGCAGTTGGGCAACCGGGTCGAGCTGACGCGCTACGCCATCGAGAACGGTCTGGACACAGAACCCGGCTGACCTCCGTGTTGATGTGTCCGAGCTGTCACCGTTTGACGCGGTAGCGCAGGTGGGCCACTCCGGGTGCCTCCAGGACCCGCTCGAGTTCGAGCTGTGGGGTCCCGGCGTCGAAACCGTCGAACAGTCGCTCACCCGAACCCAGGATGACGGGGCTCACCTGTAGGTCGATCTCATCGACGAGGCCCGCCTGAATCGCCTGCCGGGCGCACGAAGCACCGCCCGCGATGCTGATGGGGCGTCCATCGGCGACTGCCACGGCCTGCGCGTACGCGGACTCGATGCCGTCGGTGACAAAGTGGAACGTCGTGCCCTCCAGAGCGATCGGCTCATGGGCATGGTGGGTGAGGACGAAGACCGGGCAGTGGTAGGGCGGCTCATCGCCCCACCATCCGGTCCAGTCCGAATTGCCCCAGTCGCCCCGAACCGGCCCGAACATGTTGCGTCCCATGATGGTGGCGCCCATCCCGTCCATCATCTCGGACACGATCTGCTTGTTCACGGGATGGTCACTGGCGGGCCCGATGTGCCAGCCGTGCAGCAGCTGACCGCCGACACCCAACGGATGCTCTTCGCTCTGATCCGGGCCTGCGACATAGCCGTCCGCCGACATGGACATGGAGAGGTTGGTGCGCGGCATGAGTGTTCCTTCTTGGTTGAGGGGCTGACGTGAAGTCAGACTCGTATGGGCGACAGAACTCATCGGCAAGGTACCGCGACACCTTCCGGGCCGGTGCCTTCTCGGGCCGCCACTTCTGGCCGGGGTGGGTCGCCGGCTCGTGGTAAGTCCCTATGAGTAATGAGTAGAGTTACTCATCCGCCGCGGCGGGGCGTTCGCGACCATCGATACATGACCGAACCGAATCAGGCCGTCATCAGCCGGCTCTCCGCTGACTTCAACTCGTTGTCGAGTCAATTCGCCCGGGTATCAAGCGAATTACTCGAGCTGGGCACCGTTCTGGCCCGTTCGTCACAGGCCGAGCCCACTCACCGTCCAGCCGCAGAGGCCGCAGCACCAGAGGCTGCTGCACGTGAGGCAGCTGCACCTGAGGCTGCGGTGCAGTCGCAAACCCAGCCCTCACCCCACCCGCAACCACCCCTTGGCGCCCAGGCGCCTCGACCACCCCAGTATCCAAGGCCGGGCATGCCGGCCGGCTCATACGTACCCGGCCGAGCACAGCAGGTTCCGCCGCAGTATCCGTCTTGGATGATGCCGCAACCCCCGACGACCCTGGTGCAGCCGACCGCGCAGTTCCAGAATCCCGGAGGAACTCGCCCGGCAGCCCAGGGCACAGCGCCCCAGGGTCCGGCACCCCAGCATCCCGGGAGCCAGAACCTCGCGGCCGCGACGGCGGCCCACTATCGAAGCGCTCTGCAGAGCCCGGCCGGCCCGCCGCCACCGCCGACGGCGTCGCTCTGGCAACGCATGACCGCTGACCCGGGCGGTGGACTGATCGGGAAAATCCTTGCCGTTGCCGGCGTTGCCGTCACGTTGATCGGCGTGGTGATGATGCTGGTGCTCGCCGCTCAGGCGGGAATCCTGCGCCCGGAGATCCGGGTGGGCGCCGGTGCCGGTCTCGCCGTCGCTCTGGTGGTCGTCGCGATGAAGATGTCTGCCCGGCCCGGTGGCCGTGTCGGTGCCATCGCGCTGTCGGCAACGGGTATCGCGGCGGCTTACCTCGACGTGGTGGCGGTGACCCGCTTCTACGACTGGCTCCCGGACTACGGGGGACTGTTGCTGGCCGCCGCGGTCACATTCGGTGGGCTGCTGCTGGCCCGGCGCTGGGATTCGCAACATCTGGGACTGCTGGTGCTCGTCCCGGTGTTCATCCTTGCCCCGGTGCTCACCGAGGGCCCATCACTTCTGCTCATCGGTTTCATGCTCGCCATGTCGATCGCTGCTTTCCCCATCCAGCTCGGCAAGGACTGGCCGTTGCTGCACGCGGTACGAGTTGTCGCGAGCACATCGGTTCTCACCCTTTGGATTTGCACGATCGCATGGGGCGACGAAAGTCATCTGGCCCTGACCGCCGTGGCGATCGCTGTGAACGCGGTGTTCGGTGTGGCGTCGTCAGCAGTGTTGTTGCGCACCACGGCCCTTCCCCATCTGGGTGCTCTGCTGGGCTGCGTCACGGTGATTCCCGTACTGCTGTCTCCGATTGCCTTGAGCAGGCCCGTTTCCGCCGGTCTCATCGCCGGGGCCTCGTTGGCGCTGCTGGCCCTGGCGGCGCTCGACCGTTCGTTGCCTGCGGTGTCGCGGCACATCTACGCAAGCACGTCGGCTGCCGCAGCGGTCATCGCCGCCGTGGTCGCGTTCGAGGGCCCGGTGGTTGCCCCCGTACTGCTGGCGATGTCGATGGTGGTTGCCGTCGGTGCACGACGAGACCACGTGGCGCGCTTGATCGCTGTGGTGATCGGGTTGATCGGCGGTATGGCCTTCCTTGTGATCTGCTCGCCGGCCGATGTTGTCGAGGCGCCCACAATCGATGGGGGACAGGCCATCTCGGTGATCGTGGGCAGCGTGCTCCTGATCGCCGCCGTGTGGACCAACTTCTGGGCGTGGTACCGGTCGAGCAGTGCCCGCCCTTCTGCGGACAACGTTCAGGCCTTCGGCATCCTGTCGGCGCTCATCTCCCTGTATGCGCTCACTGCGCTGACCGTCACCGCAGGCGTCGCGCTCGGTGGACCCGACGGCGGATTCCTCGGTGGCCACGTCGCCGCGACGATCTGCTGGATGGTGGTCGCGGCCACCTTGTTGATCGTCTCGATCTCGATTGCCCGGGGACACAAGCGTTTCGGTGGACTCAGCCGGAACATGGCCGTCGGCGCGGGGCTCGGCTTGACCGCCGCCGCCGTGGCGAAGCTGTTCCTGTTCGATCTGGCGACCCTGGACGGGATCTTCCGGGTGACGGTGTTCATCGTGGTCGGATTGATCCTGCTCGCAGTGGGTGCCGGCTATGCCCGGGCACTGGGGCAGGGAGCCGCTGAACCCGGCCGACCCAACAGCGAACCTGCGCCTGCCCGGCACTGATCAGAAGCCGGGCGCAGCAACGCGCACAAAAGGGTGACCGTCACCAACCGGTGGCGGTCACCCTTCGTATGGGCAGGTCAGTTGTCTGACTCGGACCCGGACTGGGAACCGGGGCCATCGGTGCGGCGGCGCAACAGATCTCGCACGCTGATCTGGCCGTCGCCGGCACCGCGGACGCGTCTGCGCCCGCTCGACGAGTCGTCCTCATCCGGCGCCGGTTCCGGTGCCGTCGGCCGCGGCGACGGCGGTGCAGGTGTCGGCGCGGGGTTCTGCGTGCGTTGCGCCTGCTCGGGGTTGAGCGAGGCGATCAACGGCTGACCAGCCGGGGTTGCCGG
>NZ_AYTE01000012.1:0-274719 GCF_000506245.1 Williamsia sp. D3
AGACGTCCGGACCGGGCACCGAGGGCGGCGACCGTCCGCGGCGTCGTCGACGTCGCCGTGGCGGGCAGACCTCGGGCGGCGCCGAAGGTAACGGCGAGACCGTGAGCAGCACCTCGGAGTAACTGACGGTGCCAAAGCCTGAGCGGCGAACACGGGTCGATCTCGCGGTGGCCGCGGTCATCGTTGTGGTGATCGTCGTTGCAGGCGTTGCCATCTGGTCCACCAGCGCCGTGCGCGGGACCAGCTCGGACCCCGCCCAGAACTCCGCACCTCTTCCGACCTCGGCATCGTCGGTGCCGTCGGGTCTCACCGAGGCCTGGCGCGCTGCCAGCAACGCGACCACAGTGCCCGTTGTGATCGGCCCGGTGGTGGTCACCGGCGACGGTGGGACCGTCATCGGACACGACCCGTCGACGGGACGTGAACTCTGGTCCTACCGCCGTGACCTGCCGCTGTGCGGGGTTGCCGGCTGGCCCGGCTCGGGACGCGACTACGTCATCGCGGTCTATCGCAATGCCCGCGGCTGCAGCGAGGTGACAGCTCTCTACTCCGCCACCGGACAGCGCGCGGCGTCCCGTAGTAGCGACGCCGACAGCACTCTCGACTTCAGCGTCGAGAAGGACTATTTCCTGGCACAGGGCGACACCCGGTTGGAGACGTGGCGCAGCGATCTGGTGCGCACCATCGAATACGGTCGCGTGGACGCACCCGTGAACCCAGGCGCACAACCGCGGTCCGGCTGCGAGTTGCTGTCCAGCGCAATCGGTTCCGGCCGGGTGGCAGTCGTCGAGCGGTGCGGGATCGAACCCGGGTACCGATTGACGGTTCTCGGTGCGACGCTGGACAAAGACGAGAAGCTGGACGAGCAGGGGTCGACGTTGATCACCGCTGATCTCGGTTCACCACCCCGCGTGGTGGCGGTCGGTGCGAACGGCGTGGCCGTGTACGTCTCGTCGCCGAGCCCCATGCTCGAGACCTACGCACTCGACGGCACCCTGCGGGGCCGCACCACCCTGCTGGGGCGTGCGGTGGGTGTCGAGAGCAAGCCGGTCAGTAGCGGCGGGCTCATCACCTTCTGGACCGGCGAGGCCACGCTGGTCCTGGACGCGAGCACGTTGCAAGCCCGGTTCCAGGTACCGGCGACACTGGGGCCCGGCGTGGTGATGGCAGGTTCTCTGCTGCTGCCCAGTGCGTCGGGCATCAGCGAACACAACATCGTCGACGGCCGGCCGATACGGTCGATCCCGGTGCCGCGCAGCGGCTACGGCGGTGGCATCATCACACTCGGCCTGATCGGCGACAACGTCGTCCAGCAATGGGGACCGACGATCTCGGTACTGAAACCCTCCGCGGCCTAGGCCGAGTGGAGATCACTCCGCGTCGATCGTCACCAGGTCGGCTCCCACCTGCCAGTGCTTCCACAGGTTCTCCGCGAGTTCCCGGTAGGCCTCCGACCCCTTGTTCTTGCGACCCCCGAGCACACTGACCCCGGTCGCCGACGCCTCGGCAAAGCGCACCGTGCGCGGGATCGCGGGAGCCAGCACGGGGAGGTCGTACCGATCGGAGACGTCAGCGAGCACATCGCGACTGTGGGTGGTGCGGGCGTCGTACAGGGTCGGCAACGCGCCGAGCAGCGCAAGATCAGGGTTCGTGATCTGCTGGATCTCGGTGACCGTGCGCAGCAGCTGACCGACACCTCGATGCGCAAGCGTCTCGCACTGTAGGGGCACGATCACCTCGTCCGCCGCGGTGAGTCCGTTCAAGGTGAGCACGCCGAGGGACGGCGGGCAGTCGATGATGATCACGTCATAGTCGTCGGCCACCTTTGCCAGCACCCGTTTGAGCGCGTACTCGCGCCCCGGCCGCATCAGCAACAGGGCCTCGGCGCCGGCGAGGTCGATGGTCGCCGGCAGCAACGTCATCTTGTCTTCGGTGTCGAGCAGTACGTCGGCGATCTCCGCTTCGCCGAGCAGCACGTCGTGCACCGAAACGGGCAACTTGTCAGGGTCGTGACCCAACGAAAACGTAAGGCTGCCTTGAGGATCGAGGTCCACGACCAAGACCGACACATCCATCCCCGCCAGCGCCGCCCCCAGCGAGATCACGGTTGTCGTCTTGGCGACGCCACCCTTTTGATTCGCCACGGCAAGTACCTTGCTCATTGCTTGACTCCCTCCGGCCACGCATTTGGAAGAGCTGATCGAGCTTCGCCCTGCTCTGTCTCCGACAGCGCCCACAATTACATGTTCTGTCCGCCGGCCAGGAACAGAAGATGGCTTGCGGTGCCGTCGCAGCCTGTGTTCCCTTGACCCTATGCGCCCACCGAGCAATTTGTCCGCAGAGAACGCTGCGGTTTCGGCAATCCATCGCCTCATCCTCATCCGCCACGGTGAGACGGAGTGGTCGAAGGTGGGAAAGCACACCGGGTCGAGCGATATCGCTCTGACAGAGCTCGGTGAACAGCAGGCCCAGAGCCTGCGGGCGCCACTCGATGAGCTGCTCTTGACCGATCCGCTGGTGCTGTCGTCGCCGAGGCTGCGCGCCCGCCACACCGCCGAATTGGCCGGATTGACCATCACCCGTACGGGCGAGGAGTTCGCCGAGTGGGACTACGGCCGATACGAAGGACTCACCACACCGGAGATCCGCGAGACCGACCCGGGTTGGACGGTATGGAATCGCGGCGGACCCGATGGTGAGTCACCGCAGCAGATGAGTGACCGGATGGACGGTGTGATCGCCGACCTCGTGCAGTACCTGCGCGATCGATCGGTGGTGGTCATCGGCCACGGACACTTCTCGCGGTCGTTGCTCGCACGGTGGATCGGCGCACCGGTCCGATTCGGCGCTCATTTTGCGATGCTGCCCGCATCGCTGGCGGTTCTCGGCTTCGACGGCGAGACCCATCAGATCCAGTCGCTCGGGATCACCGGCTATCGCAGCGCCGATTACGTGGATGCCGGCCGCCCGGCCCATGTGCGAACCGTCACGTGACCGGCCCGGGCGTGTCCTGACCAACCGCCACCCCGATATCGATCTCGGGGAGACACCGAGCGCGGCGCCGCTACCGGCGACGCTTCTTCTTGCGTGACTGCGCGCGCTTTGGCGCCGACTTTTTGTCTGCCACAGCATCTTCCGCGTCGTCGTCTGGACCGTCGATCGCGTATGCGGCAGCGAACCACGTCATCGAGGACGGGCTGAAGAGGAACACCAGTGCCGCCACCAGAGCGATCAGGATCGGCGTACCGAGAACCGGCAGGTCGCTGTCGGTGATCAGCGCAAAGGCGAACGGCAGCAGCAGGACCTGAGCGATGACCGCGATCGCCCTCCCCCATCGCCGGCCCATCAGCAGCGCGAGCCCACCTGCGAAGATGCCGCCGCCGAGGATTGCGAACCACGCTGCGGTGCCGTACCCACTGATCGCCTCCTCTTCGTGGCCCATCAGGCCGCGGACAACGGCGACAATCGCATAGACGATGAAGGCGGCGCCCTCGAGCGCCACGATGGCGCCTGCCCGGCGAACGTTGATCGGAGGAGTTGATTCCGGCACCGGACCAGCCTAGTGGTCCGCGATCGGCCGGACGGTGGAGGATCGCGTCGGCGGTGGATCCCCACATCCCGCTAGGCTCACTTCTCGTGCGCGCGATGCTGATTGTCAATCCCTTCGCCACCTCGACCACCGAGGCGGGGCGGGATGCGCTGGTGGGCACCCTGACTGCGTCACTGCGCCGGCCCGGAGACCACCGGACCCCATTTGTCGAGATCACCGTCGAACACACCACCCACCGAGGACATGCCGGGGAACTGGCGGCGAAGGCTCGGCTCGAGGGTTACGACGTCGTTGTGGTCCACGGCGGCGACGGCAGCGTGAACGAGGTGGTCAACGGCGTCATCGACCCGCCCGGATCGGCTCAGTCGAGCGGCCTGCCCTCACCTGCCGTGGCGGTTGTGCCGGGAGGCAGCGCAAACGTGTTCGCCAGGGCGCTGGGTATCGATCCCGATCCGCTCAAGGCCACCGGCCAGCTCGTGCATCTGCTCGCCGGCGGGGCACGGCGCCGAGTCAGTCTCGGCCACACCGATGACCGCTGGTTTCTGTTCAACGCGGGCCTGGGTCTCGACGCCCAGGTGGTGAAGTCGATCGACGAACAGCGCGTGGCAGGTCACCGGGCCTCCGCCACGAGATATCTGTGGACCGCGGTACGTACTTTCATCGGGGCCGCGGGCGGGCAGCCGACGCTGACCGTCACCCTTCCCGACGCCGAACCTGTAGACGGCGTCCACTATCTGTTCGTCTCCAACTCCCGCCCCTGGACCTATCTGGGCGCGCGGCCCATCGAGACCAATCCGGACACCAGCTTCGATGGACAACTGGGCGTGTTCGCGTCGAGATCGATGAGTCCGCTGCGTAACCTTCCGCTCGCCCGCCAGCTGCTCTCGCGCACGGCACAGCCGAGCGCACGCCACCTGCTCAGGGCCGACGACGTCCCGTCCGTGGTGGTCAGCAGCACGGCACCGATAGACATGCAGATGGACGGCGAATACCTCGGGACGCGTACCGCCCTGACGTTCGGCTGCAGGTCCGGTGCGTTGGAAGTGGTCGCTCCGCCCGAGTGATGTGCCTCTCGTCCGCGTGTTAGCTGATCGTTGGACATCTGTAAAGAGTCCGAGGTCACACCATGTTTGCCTGATAAATCACAGGCAGAACCGTCCGCACAGTAGTACAACGGGAGGTGGACCAATGAAGGCACCCCCTACACAGTGATATTGCACACGTGTTAACGCAACACCATTGACTTCATCTGGATTCGTGAAAGTATTCACAAGCAACAGTGCGGAAACAATAACTACGCACGCATGAACTGACGGTTACGAGCGGCGCGAAGAAGCGCCTGAAGGAGCAGAGGGATGGACTGGCGTCACAACGCAATTTGTCGCGACGAGGACCCGGAGCTGTTCTTCCCGGTGGGAAACAGTGGCCCGGCCATCGCGCAGATTGCTGATGCGAAGCTCGTCTGCAACCGCTGCCCGGTTACAGCTGATTGCCTCACTTGGGCATTGGAGTCCGGACAGGACGCAGGCGTTTGGGGCGGAATGAGCGAAGACGAGCGGCGTGCGCTCAAGCGGCGCAATGCACGCAGTCGCACACGCAGTTCCGTATAGCCCGACCCGGGTGATCACAGCCCACTGATCACCCGACAACAGACAACCCAACCCGGTGGCACCAGCCACCGGGTTTGTGTTGTTTCAGGCTCAAAGGCAAAGAGCGTCAGCGCTTTTCAGCGCAACGGAACGGTGAGCACGGCATCGGTACCACCATCGGTTCCGCTGCGCAGCTCCAACGTGCCGGACAGCTCGATCTGCACCAGCGTGTGCACGATCTGCAGCCCCAGCCGGTCGGACTTCTGCGGATCGAAGTCCGGCGGCAACCCGATCCCGTTGTCGTGCACCGTGATCACGAGTTCGCGGGTGGTGCGGGAGGTCTCGATCAAGACCAGGCCCGATTGTTCGGGCGCGAATCCGTGCTCGACCGCATTCTGGATGAGCTCGGTGAGCACCATCACCATCGGCATCGCGAGGTCACTCTTCACCACACCGATCTTTCCGACCCGGCGCACGACAACGTCACTGCCACCGGACGCCACATCCGCCATCACCGGGACGAGCTGGTCGATGGCGACGTCGAGATCAACCTCCTCATCCACGCTGCCCGAGAGCAATTCGTGAACCAGCGCGATCGAGGCGACCCGGCGCACGGCCTCGCCGAGCGCTTGCCGGGCCTCTTCGTTGGGGGTACGGCGGGCCTGCAGACGCAGCAGCGCCGACACACTTTGGAGGTTGTTCTTCACCCGGTGGTGGATCTCGCGGATGGTTGCGTCTTTACTGATCAAGGCCAGGTCCCGGCGTTTGACCTCGGTGACGTCGCGCACGAGGATCACGGCGCCGACCAGTTCGCCGCGGGGCCGGAGTGGGACAGCGCGGATCAGCACCGTCGCACGGTGCGCGTCCGCCTCGATCCGCATGCCGGCGTGCCCTTCGGCGGCGGCACGCAACATCGCGGCGGCTTCTTCGGATTCGAACGGATCGGTCAGCAGTGACACGGTCACATCGGCGAGGTTGTTGCCGCCGAGCTCGGACGTCCACCCCATCCGGTGATACGCGGACAGTGCGTTGGGACTGGCGTACTGCACGGCGCAGTGTTCGTCGACGCGAATGAAACCGTCGCCGGCACGAGGGGTGGACAGCCCCCGCGGGTTGCCTTCATTTTGCGGGAACGTGCCCTCAGACACCATCTGGCACAAGTCATTTGCGCAGTCCTGGTAGGAGAGCTCCAGCGGTGACGGCAGCCTCGGCTGCGTCAGATTGATGGCCCGGGCGAGCACTCCGACAACTGCTCCCTCGAACCTGACGGGCACCGCTTCACGCCGGATCGCCACCGATCCCACCCACGTCGGATCTTCTTCACGCAAGATACGGCCACTGACCAGTGCACCGAACACCTGAGGATTCTCGTCGACAGTGATCGATGTACCGACCACGTCGGACGGAAAGACGGTGGGCGCCGTGTTGGGACGACACTGGGCGACACAGACCATATGGGTGGTGTCGCCGGACGTACCGTCGTCTGAGGTGTCGTGAGTCCGCTGCGAATGAACCCACATCTGAAGGTCGGCGAACGACAGGTCCGCCAGCAACTGCCACTCGGCGACCACGCGCTGAAGATGGCCACCTGCGGCGCCGGAGAGCTCGGTGTGTTCGGCGAGCAGCTCGGACAGCGTCGACATCAGGACGGACCCCGCTTGTTCGGAGTGTGAGCGGCGCGCGCGTCAGCGTTTGTCGACATCACGACCGCGAGCTCGGCGGTCAGTTGTCGATGACCGCGATGAGGTGTCCGGCCTGGATCACGTCGCCGACATTGACCTTGACCTCGGTCACCGTGCCCGCCTCTTCGGCGAGTACCGGGATCTCCATCTTCATCGACTCCAAGAGGACGATGGTGTCACCGGCTTCCACCACCTGACCAGGGGTGACGACCACTTCGAGAACGCTCGCCACAATCTCTGCCACGACCTCTTCTGCCATGCCGTCCTCCCAAGTTGATGTTCTGCGGTATCAACCTATCGCACGAAGACCGTCCGCGATTCTCGGCGGCGACCCCCTTCGTGTCACAATGGAGCGCTGTCGAAAGGAGACTGTCATGGGAAAAACGTGGACGTAAGAAGCGGGCCCGCAAGAAGAACGCGGCCAACCACGGTAAGCGCCCCAACGCCTGAGCGTTGGGCGCTTCATCGAAGAGTGCCCGAAACAACAATCGATCCACTTATCCGAGGACGATCCGCTTGCACGGCGGACTGTCTTCAGATAAGTGGATCGTTTGCTTGGGGGCTCGTGTGTGGCGGAACTACCCGCGGGTCTCGCGGACGATGACCGTCTTGCGGATCTCCAGGGTCAGGCGTTCGCGCAGGCCTTCTGGCGCCTGATCCCCACCGCATTTGCGGCTCACCAGACTCTTGAGCTGCTTCTCGATCCCGTAGTGCTCGAGGCATGGCGCGCACGAATCGATGTGCGTCTGCAGCCGCGCCCGCGCGTTCTGGTCGCACTCGTTGTCGAGCAGCAGCCAGACATCGGCGATCACCGCCGAACAGTCGAGCCGGTCGTTTTCGTCGATGGCCTCGTCGGCACGCGCGTCGTGTCCCACTCCATCGCCTGCATTCCCGGTACTCATCCGGCAACCTCCTGTTCGTGACCCTTGCGGCCACCGGCCGATCGGCCGCCAGTTCCTCTGTTGAATCCGCGCTCGCGAGCGACGTCGCCGAGCAGGTCGCGCAATTGCTTACGGCCCCGGTGCAATCGCGACATCACGGTCCCGATCGGGGTGTCCATGATCTCGGCGATCTCCTTGTAGGGCAGGCCTTCGACGTCCGCGTAGTACACGGCCATCCGGAAGTCCTCGGGCAGCTCCTGCAGAGCTGCCTTGATGTCGTCGTCCGGGAGGGCGTCGAGCGCCTCGATCTCGGCCGACCGCAGACCGGCCGACGTGTGCTCGGCGGTGGCCGCCAGCTGCCAGTCGGTGATCTCGTCGGTCGGATACTGCGCGGGCTGTCGCTGCTTCTTGCGATAGCCGTTGATGTACGTGTTGGTGAGAATCCGGTACAGCCAGGCCTTCAGGTTGGTCCCGGCACGGAACGACTTGAACGCGGTGAACGCCTTCACATACGTCTCCTGCACCAGATCTTCGGCATCGGCCGGATTACGGGTCATCCGCAGCGCGGCCCCGTACATCTGATCGAGCAACGGCAGAGCGTCGCGCTCGAATCGCGCGTACTGCTCTTCCGGGGTCTCTGGGTGCTCTTCCGGTGTTTCGGCTTCGGTCACGACAATCCCTTCGAGACCTGCGGGAAAATCAGGTCTGTCGAGCAAGCCTACCGACCCGGTATCTGCTGAGTTGCTGTGCACACCACACCTCCTTCGCAGTAAAGAACACCATCACCGCGCACCTTGTTCCGGAAGACGTCAGGTTTCGCCCAGCCTGGGCTTTATCAGTGACTGTCAGGGCACTCTCGTCACGGCAACGGGGTGGCCGGACCGAACACCCATCTCGGGCAGGACAATGGATCCCCATGGCAGCGACTTCGGCATTGCTGGCCCTGCAGACCGCAGGCATCGACCACCGCGTTCACAAATATTCGGCGAGTTCGGACGGGGCCTGGGGTCCTGAGGCCGTCTCGTTCATGACCGACGCGGTGGGCGCCGAACCCGACCAGATATTCAAGACGCTGGTGTTCGATGTGGCCGGCACGCTGGCCGTGGCGGTCATCCCCGTTCCCATGCGGCTCTCGCTCAAGGCCGCCGCTGCCGCCTTGGGGCTGGGCGGCAAAGCATCGATGGCCGAGCCGAAGGACGTCATGCGGGTCACCGGCTACGTCCTGGGCGGGGTGTCACCGATCGGTCAGCGCAGGCCGCTGCCCACCGTCGTCGACGAGACGGCCGAGCTGTGGCCCGTGGTGTTCTGCAGTGGGGGCAAACGCGGCCTCGAGATCGAGCTGTCCCCCGCCGACCTGATCGCCGTCACCGACGCCGTCGTCGCAGACATCACTTCCTGAAGGCGCCGGGACTGCTGAAGCGCCGAGGAACCGTGCTGCGCGGACCCTCAGAGCGGCTGGATCAGATCCGCGCGATTGTTGCGGACGTTGTTCACGTCGGTGGACACCCGGTACGGCACCAGATGCGGCTCGGGCAGGGCTGCCAGCAGGTCTCGGGCCACATCGACCTTGCCGCTCGAGCAATCCAGCCAGTCGTCGCGCATGTCCGGGGTCACGATGACCGGCGTGCGGTCGTGGATGTGGCCCAGCGCATCCGCCGCGGGACGGGTGATCACCGTGGTGGTCCACAACCAGCGGTCCGGATCATCCTTGGCCTTGCCCGGGTCGGGCCACAGTTCGTAGAGGCCCGCGAAACCGAGGATGGGGGTGTCGGGGTCGTGCATGAAGAACGGCAGCTTCTTGCCGTCCTCCCCCTTGGTCCACTCGAAGAAGCCGGCCGCCGGCAAGATGCAGCGGCGTTTCGCGGCGGCCCGTTTGAACGAGGGCTTCTCGGTCAGCGTCTCCGATCGCGCGTTGATCATCCGACTGCCGATGGACGGGTCCTTGGCCCAACTGGGCACCAGTCCCCAGCGCAGTGCCCGCAACTGCCTTTGTACGGCCGGGTCGCCATCGGTGGCATGGACCGACTCCGATCGTCGGAGGGACTGATCGGACTCGGACCGTTCGGCCCGTTCGAGAACGGTCGGGACCGTCGTCGTCGGAGCCACGTTGTAGGACGGAGTGTCGAGTTTGGCCGCGTCCTCGGCGGCCAGAGCAGCGTCGAATGCGGCAACCAGATCTGATGTACTCGCCGTCGTGGCGTATCGCCCACACATGCGGCCCATTATCCCCCCGCGCGAGCGCCGACCGCGGCACTGACGCATGTTCCGGCACACAAGAACACCAGCGCCCCCTCGACAGGTCGAGAGGGCGCCGGTTCGGTCGGTATCAGGCGTTGGCTGCGTCCTGGACGATGGCGATCTGCTTGTTGAGGAGGTCCACCACTGCCGCCTCGTCGGCGCTGCCCCAACTGCCGGCGTCCTCTCCGATGAGCGTCACGTCGACGCTCACGGTGACGCCGTCGACGTAGGCCCCGGTTGACCGAATGGTCAGCGGCAAGGTGTCAGCACCCACGGTTGCGGTGCCGGTGCTCACGACGGTCTTCGCCGGGACGGTGGTGCCCTGGGGGTCTTCGAGCGAGTTCTCCATCTCGGCGACCAACTGCGAACCATCCGGGAGGTCGTCGCGCATGGTCATCGCAGGACAGGACGCGATGTCGTTCTCCAGCTCCTCGAAGGAACCGTCCTGCCCGAGGATGACCTGGGTTTCGATGGTGCTTCCGTCCTCGAGGTCGTACTTGACCTTCGCCCGGTCGAATTGCTTGCTGGCGTCGGTCTCATCGGCGATGTTCGCGCAGCCCGTCGGCGTGACCTCGGGATCGGACTCGTTGTCGGCTTCGATCGCGGCTTTGTCCATGACCACATACGTGCCGCCGCCAGGGAACTCCGACTCGGGGAGCATCAGGTCTTCGGCACGGGCGTCGAGTTCGGCGGCCGTGGGCTCCGAACTCGAGGACGTTTTGCGCGCTCGCGGACGGATCCGCACTGTCCGACGAGTCGTCGGAGCACGCCGAGAGGGTCAAAACGGCTGCGGCACATAGTGCGACGAGCGCGGCGGGGCGAGTTGGGCGAAGGTTCATGGAAAGAACATAGCGGGCAAACGGCCACAAATTCCCGTCTTGTCAGCTATTCGGCAGACCACAATCGCCCGACGGCGCCCCGAGGCCGCCTCAGACCATCGGACCTGCTGCGAAGGCATGAAAGACTGTCTGGGTGAATGCATGGAACGCCCCTCACGCTCCCGCGCCCGTCGACGCCGTTGTCAGCCTCCCCGGCAGCAAGTCGATCACCAACCGGGCGCTGGTGCTGGCGGCACAGGCCGACGGTCCGTCGACACTGACCGGCACACTCCGCAGCCGTGACAGCGACCTGATGCTCGATGCGCTGGCCGAGCTCGGTGTCGGGGTCGACATCGATCCCGACGATCCCGTCACCGTCACCATCACGCCCGCGCCCATGCACAGCGGAAAGATCGATTGTGGGCTGGCCGGCACGGTCATGCGGTTTGTTCCTCCGCTGGCTGCTCAGGCGGACGGCGTCGTGGAGTTCGACGGTGACGAACAGGCCCGCAGCCGGCCGCTGCACACCATCCTCGGGGCACTGCGCGACATCGGTGTCCAGGTCGCGGGCGACTCCCTCCCGTTCACCATCACCGGGACCGGTTCGGTCCGCGGGGGCGAGGTGACCATCGACGCGTCGGCCTCATCGCAGTTCGTCTCGGGCCTGCTGCTCAGTGCGGCCCGCTTCGACAACGGACTCACGATCCTCCACGTCGGTGACCCCGTCCCGTCGACCCCCCACATCACGATGACGATCGACATGCTGACCACAGCCGGTGTCGCTGTGGACGTCTCGACCGCGAACCGTTGGCAGGTGGCGCCAGGCGTGGTCCGCGCCGTCGATTGGCAGATCGAGCCCGACCTGTCGAACGCCGCGGCCTTCCTTGCCGCCGCTGCAGCCACCGGCGGCACGATCTCGGTTCCCCGGTGGCCGGTGACGACCACCCAGCCAGGGGCGGTGATCGTCCAGATCCTCGAGGCGATGGGGTGCCGCAGCCAGAACGAGGAGGGCGTTCTCTCGATCACCGGACCCACTGCGCTGCAAGGAATCTCGTGGGACATGAGCGCCGTCGGCGAACTGACCCCGACCGTCGCCGCACTGTGCGCACTCGCGGAAGGACCCTCGACACTCTCCGGAATCGCCCATCTGAGGGGCCACGAGACCGACCGCCTCGCGGCGTTGACCGCCGAGATCAACCGGCTGGGTGGGCGGTGCAGCGAAACCCCGGACGGTCTTGTCATCGAGCCCAGAACCCTGCACGGCGGGACCTGGCGTGCGTACGCCGATCACCGGATGGCCACTGCAGGCGCTCTTGTCGGTCTGGTCACCGAGGGCGTCTCGGTCGACGACATCGGCACCACCGCCAAGACACTCCCCGACTTCCCGGCGATGTGGGCGAGGATGATCAACGCTTGAGCAAGCGGCAGTACGACGAGACCGATGTCCGGGTACGCCCGGGCCGGGGCACTCGGCCACGCACCAAAACCCGTCCGACACATGAGGATGCCGAGACCGCCATGGTGGTCTCCGTCGATCGCGGACGGTGGGGATGCGTACTCGCCGACGACCCCGACACCAGAGTTGTCTGCATGCGCGCCCGCGAACTCGGCCGTACCCCCATCGTGGTCGGTGACGACGTCTCGGTGGTGGGCGACCTCTCCGGCAAAGCGGACACCCTGGCGCGCATCGTCCGGGTGGCGCCGCGACGAACTGTGTTGCGGCGCACGGCTGATGACACAGACCCGTACGAGCGCATCGTGGTGGCCAACGCCGAGCAACTGCTAATCGTCACCGCCCTCGCCGACCCACCGCCACGCACCGGATTCGTCGAACGAGCCTTGGCCGCAGCCTATGTCGGCGGCCTCACTCCGATACTGTGCCTGACCAAAGGGGACCTGGCCGACCCCGAATCCTTCCGGGCGGCGTTCGCCGACCTCGACTTGCCGGTTCTGATCGCCGGGCGGGACGATCCCATCGAACCCGCGCAGGAACTGTTGCAGGGCAAGCTGACCGCCTTGATCGGGCACAGCGGCGTCGGCAAATCCACGCTTGTGAACAGACTCGTTCCCGACGCCTACCGCGCAACCGCGGTGGTGTCAGGTGTGGGCAAGGGCCGGCACACCTCGACACAGTCGGTGGTGCTGCCGTTACCCGGCGGCGGATGGGTGGTCGACACACCCGGCATCCGCTCGTTCGGGCTCGCCCACATCGGCCCGGAGGACGTCATCAAGGCTTTCGACGACCTGGCCGTCGCCATCGAGGCCTGCCCCCGTGGTTGCACCCACCTCGGTCCGCCCGCGGACCCCGAATGCGCTCTGGACGCGCTCGAGGGCCAGCACCATCGTCGCGCCATGGCTGTGCGCGAACTACTGGCCGCGCTGAGCGTGGCCAACCACTGGGACTAGGCGCGCAACTGCTGTGTGCGGGCCTTGCGCCGTGAACGCGCCTCGGCAAGAGCGGTTTTGAGGCCCTCCCGCTTGTCGGCGGCGAGCCGTCGGCCACTCACCGCAGCGGCGCCACGCAGACCCGCGAACTTCTTCTCCGAGGCGGTTTCCGGCGCATCGTCGGCGGTGTCGACGAGCAGACCGTCGGGCAGCGCGAGCTTGCAGATGGTCCGGAACGTCAACCAGTACTGGTTCGGCAACGATCCCGTGGTGTACGGCAGGTCGTACTTCTCGCACAGCTCGCGGATCCGGACACCGATCTCGGCGTAGCGATTCGACGGCAGATCAGGAAAGAGGTGGTGTTCGATCTGGTAGCAGAGGTTGCCGCTCATGAACGCCATCGCCGGGCCGGCATTGAAGTTGGCGGTGCCGAGCATCTGCCGCAGGTACCACTGGCCGTGCGTCTCGTCGATCAGCGTTTCCTCGTTGAACTTCTCGGCGCCATCAGGGAAGTGACCACAGAAGATGACGAGGTACGCCCAGAAGTTACGAACCAGGTTGGCCGTCAGATTGGCGGAGAGGGTACGACGAGCAGCCTTGCCCGAGAGCAGCGGGAAGATCACATAGTCCTTGGCCAGCTGCTTGGCGACCTTCTTCGAGAAGTCCTTGATCTGCGGGACCGCAATCTCTTTCGGCTTGTTTCCCGCCAGGTACTCCCGGATCTCCAAGTCGTGCAGACCGATTCCCCACTCGAAGGTGGCAGCGAGGAACAAGTTGATGAACGGTTGGGGCAGGTGCTTCCACTGCCACGGTTCGTCGCGCGTCACCCGCAGCACCCGGTAGCCCACGTCGTGATCCATGCCGACCACATTCGTGTACTTGTGATGGATGTAGTTGTGCGAGTGCTTCCAGTGGGTCGAGGCGCACACCATGTCCCACTCCCACGACGTGGAGTGCACCTCCGGGTCGTTCATCCAATCCCATTGGCCGTGCATGACATTGTGGCCGAGTTCCATGTTCTCGATGATCTTGGCGACCGAGAGCATGGCCGTTCCGCCGAGCCACAGCAGCCGGTTGCGGCTTCCCAGCAGTGTCAGCCGACCGCCGACCTCCAGGAATCGCTGTGCGGCGATGGTGCGCCGCAGATACTTGGCATCGCGCTCGCCGCGGTCGGATTCGATCTCGCGTCGCAGTGCATCGAGCTCGTTGCCGAGGGCCTCGACGTCGGCTTCGGTCAGATGCGCATACGCGTTGATGTCAGTGATTGCCATCGCGCCTTGTAACTCCTTGTCGGCGTTGTCCACCGGATGAAGCCGCGTGGACTGGTGGTGTTCCACCATTGTCCACGCCGGGGTTGTCGGGGGCGACCCGGTACGTTCAGGCAGCCCTGACGCCGTCGGTCTGAGTGCGTTTACGGATGGAGATCACCGGTGAACGGCGACCGCGAAGACTGTTGATCGCACTGCGCAATCCACGGCGGCGGCCTGTGGCCGGGTCGATCTCGGCGACGAGTCGCTGCTCGGGATGCGACTTGAAGCGTCGTTCGGACGCCGTTTCAGGTGCGTCGTCGGTGGTCGCCTTGAGGTACTTGTTCGGTAGCGACAGTTTGGCGATGGTGCGCCAGGATTTCGCGTACTGCACCAGGAACGGGCCAGTGGTGTACGGCAGGTCGTACTTCTCGCACAGTTCGCGAACCCGCACGGAGATCTCCGCGAGCCGGTTGCTCGGCAGATCCGGGAACAGGTGGTGCTCGATCTGGTAGCAGAGATTGCCGCTCATGAAGGCGAGGGGCTTGCCCGCATGGAAGTTGGCGCTGCCCAGCATCTGCCGCAAGTACCACTGCGCCTGGGTCTCGTTCTCCATGTCCTGCTTGGTGAACTTCTCGGCTCCATCAGGGAAATGACCGCAGAAGATCACTGCATTGGTCCAGATGTTGCGGATGGTGTTGCCGGCGAGCGTGGCGGTCATCGCCCGTCCCCAGCTCGTCCACGAGCGGTTGGTCGCGCCGGCCAGCGCCGGGTACACGACGTAGTCCTTGCCGATCTGCCGGCCCACCTTGATGCCGACGTCCTTGAGGTCCTTCTTGAACTCGTCGGGGTTGGGGTGTTTGCCCGCGGCGACCCGGCCGAGTTCGAGGTGCTGGACGGCGACGCCGTACTGGAAGAACAGCATGAGGAGCGTGTTGTAGGCCAGGTTGCCCAGGTTGAACGGCTTCCACCGCTGATCCCGGGTCACACGGATCAATCCGTAGCCCACGTCGTCGTCCATCCCCAGCACGTTTGTGTACTTGTGGTGGATGAAGTTGTGCGTGTGCTTCCAGTGGGCGGATGGACCGGTGTTGTCCCATTCCCAGCTGGTCGAATGCACTTCCGGGTCGTTCATCCAGTCCCATTGACCGTGCATCACGTTGTGGCCGAGTTCCATGTTCTCGACGATCTTGGAGACGCCCAGGGCGCCGGCACCGAGTGCCCACAGCTTGCGGTCGCGGGCACCGAACAGCAGCGCGCGGCCCGTCAGCTCCATGCCGCGCTGGAAACGAATCGTGTTGCGGAGGTACTTGGCATCCTTCTCGCCGCGGACGGATTCGATGTCGCGGCGGATCGCGTCGAGTTCCGCGCCGAGCGCTTCGACATCGGCGTCGGTCAGGTGGGCGTACTCGGGGATGTCAGCTATTGCCATCTGAATCAAACCTCTCTTCTCGAGGATTGGGGGGGAGGCCGAACCGGATCGAGAGAGCAACCTACGGGAACGTAACTTACGCAATCGTAGGTTCCGATCCGGAGGCTGTCCAGTGCGGTGAGACTCAGGTCACGCAGGCGCAAATACCCAGAACGCGGCGATCGCGGGCTATAGTTGACGGGTACTCCGCGCCATATGCGCGGAACCGTCGTGGAACTGCTTCCTCGCACCGTCGCACCCGAAGAGATTCGATGCGCATCATGTGCGAGTTGATCAACCCCACCGAGCTTTCACACGGCGATCGTTACTGCCCACCGAATGGTGGCCGAGGTATTCGGCCCTGATCAGCGGCAGTCGCGCCAACCAGCGGTGAATCGAGCTCGGAGCACCGCGTAACACGGAAAACGTGATTTTTTGATGACTTCTGTATCCAGTCCTGCCTCAACCACTTTCGCCGACCTCGGCGTTCCCCCGCGCCTGGTCAAGGTGCTCACCGCCGGCGGCATCACCGCCCCGTTCCCCATCCAGGCCGACACGCTGCCCGACAGTCTCGCCGGTCGCGATGTACTCGGTCGCGGAAAGACCGGTAGTGGCAAGACCCTCGCTTTCGCCATTCCGCTGGTGGCCCGGCTCGCCGAGGGCACCTCGGCCGGTGCCGGCCGACCGCGTGGTCTGATCCTCGCCCCCACCCGTGAGCTCGCCACGCAGATCACCGCAGTGGTGCAGCCCATGGCCGCAGCTCTCGGACTGACCGTGACCACCATTTTCGGTGGCGTGCCCCAGGGCCGTCAGGCCTCCGCTCTGCGCGCCGGTGTCGACATCGTCGTGGCCTGCCCGGGCCGCCTCGAAGACCTCATGCGCCAGCGTCTGGTGCGTCTGGACCGCGTCGAGATCTCCATCCTCGACGAGGCCGATCACATGGCCGACCTGGGCTTCCTCCCCGGCGTCACCCGCATCTTGACCGCGACGCCCGAAGGCGGACAGCGTCTGCTGTTCTCGGCCACGCTCGACAACGGTGTCGACAAACTGGTCAAGCGTTTCCTGAACCAGCCGGTCATGCACTCGGTCGACGAGGCCACCTCGCACGTCTCCGCGATGACCCACCACATCTTCGAGGTCTCCGGACAGGACTCCAAGAAGGGCGTCGTCTTCGCACTCGCCTCAGGACGTGGTCGCCGGATCCTGTTCATGCGCACCAAGCATCAGGCCCGCAAGCTCGCCAAGCAGCTGACCGACGCCGGCATCCCCAGCGTCGACCTTCACGGCAACCTGTCGCAGGGCGCCCGCGATCGCAACCTGCTCGCCTTCTCCAGCGGAAAGGCCCGTGTGCTCGTCGCCACCGACGTCGCGGCACGTGGCGTGCACGTGGACGACGTCGAATTGGTTGTGCACGTGGATCCGCCCACCGAGCACAAGGCATACCTCCACCGTTCGGGCCGCACCGCCCGCGCCGGCAGTGCCGGCGACGTGGTGACCCTGACCCTTCCCGAACAGCGTCGCGACATGTCGCAACTGCTGCGCAAGGCCGCGATCAAGGCCACCCCGATCCGGGTGACCGCCGACTCCGAGCAGCTCAAGACACTGGTCGGCGAACCAGCCGACCTGGTTGCGCCGCCTGCCGTGAGCAACGTCCCGAACCGGACCGCCAAGGCGCCGGGCAGCCGCTCGGCCGGCTCGCGTCGTCCACGCCCCACCGCCAACGGCTCCGCGCCGTATGAGGGTCGTGGCCGTGGACAAAGCGCACGATCCGAAGGTGGCCGCGCCGAGAACGGCCGTACCCGCGGCCACACCGGCCAGGGTGGCAGCCGCCGAAGCAGCACCTCCAGCCGGACCGGCTCCGCACGCTAGAGCCTCTACACGTCCCGACCCCCGATGATGTGCCCTTCTGGCGAACAAACCTCCAGGTGAGTTCCGCCAGAACAGCACATCATCGGGGGTCGGTGCGTTCTACGGGTCAGACCTCGAGAGTGCAATCCCCTGCCGCGACGCTGACGCAGGTCTGAACTCGTTCGCCCTCTACGTGTTCGGCGCCACTGCGCAGGTCTCGTACGCAGCCCTTCTCGAGCATCACCACACAGCTCTGGCAGATACCCATCCGGCAGCCGAACGGCATCTGCACGCCGGCATCCTCGCCGGCCGTCATCAGTGTGGTGGCACCGTCCACGGTCGCCGTCTTGCCGGTACGAGAAAAGGTCACCGTGCCGCCCTCGGCACCGACCTCGCCACGCTCCAACGCGAACCGCTCGATGTGCAGGTGGTCCCGCAGCCCCGCCTGGGTCCACTTGTGGGTCAGCGAATCCAGTAGTGCGGCCGGGCCACAGGCCCAGGTCTGGCGAGACGCCCAATCCGGACACAGAGCGTCGAGACGCTCGATGTCCACCTTGCCCTCGCTGCGGGTGAACTGGATGTGGGCGTCGAGCAGCCCGCCCGCCTGCATCGCTTCGAGTTCCGCGCCGAACATCAGGTCATCCGCCGTGGGCACCGAATGGATCAGTCGCACATCGGTGTGCTGGTGGCGCGACTCCATCGTGCGCAGCATCGACATGATCGGGGTGATGCCGCTACCGGCGGTCACGAACAGCAGCTTCTCGGGCAGGTCGGCGGGAAGGACGAACTCACCCTGAGGCGGCGCGAGCCGGACCACGGTGCCCGGTGCCAGGCCCCGAACCAGGTGCCCGGAGAGGAAACCCTCGGCCATCGCCTTGACGGTGATGGTGACCACCCGGCTACGGGCACCTCCCGAGGTCTGCGGCACCGACGTCAGAGAATACGAACGCCAGGTCCAGCGCCCCTCGACGAGCACCCCGATCCCCATGTACTGGCCCGGAAGGTAATTGAACGAAAAACCCCACCCCGGTTTGATGACGATGGTGGCCGAGTCCGGCGTCTCCGGCCGGACCTCCACGATCTTGCCGCGCAGCTCACGCGCCGACCACAGCGGATTCGCGAGGTGCAGATAGTCGTCCGGCAACAACGGGTGGTGATCCTTGCCGCCACCGCCCGCACGGTGTTAGCCGCCCGGTTGCTGCTGGCGATGCCCCGCACCGGTGCCTCGAAACGTTCTCGCCAACCCATCTGAAGTGCCTCCATTCAACTGCCGCCGTCAATTCTCGGGCGCAAACTTACGCAACCGTAGGTTACGCGTCGAACGGGCGCACAGGGAGGTCGGCGCCGGCGCGCCTAGAGCAGCTCCAGCAGGAACGGAAGCTCTTGCGTTGCATACCAACCCAGGTCGAAATCCTCGACGTCGCCGATCGCCAGCTCGGAGTCCTCGTCGCCGAGGTCGGCCGAGTCCACCAGCCCGACAGCTCGGACCACCTTGTCCTCGGCATCACCACCGTCGATGAGAACCGACGCGATCGCCGAGCGGTCCACCACCGGGGGGACCTTGACCACCGCGACGTCGAGGTCGGGCCGCAGCTTCACCTCGTCGACGTCCGCCGCGATCACCACACGCCGGGAAGGTAGCTGGGCCTGTCCGTCCTCGTCGGACCGATCGTCGTCCTCCGCCGCCAGCAACCGCAGCGACGCCCTGGCCGCTTCACGGATGGCCGCTTCGGCGAGTTCCTCGTCGTCACCGTCGTGGTACGCCTCTCGGAGCGCCGGGGTCAGCGCGAAGGCCGTACCGCCGACCGGCCGGAACTCACCGGACTGGTTGAGCTCGAACAGCATCGACAGTGTGGCGGGCAGATAGATTCTCATGTGACCTTTCTCGAGGGACCGGCACGGGCTCAGCGCGCGCCGGAAAGCAATTCGTCGAACGAGTCGGTGAGGTACTCCGCCATCGCGCCCAGGTCCCACATCACACCGCGATCGGCATTGAGGCCGAAGTAGATCCGGCCGTTGTACGAGGTCAGGCCGACGGCCAGCGCGCGGTTGCGCACCAGGACGGGAACCGGATAGATCGCGAGGATCTCGTTGCCACCAAGATACTGCGCCGCCCTCGGACCCCGGGCGATCGTGATGGGCAGATTGAACGACCGACGCGACAGCGAGGCTGTCGCGCGCGCGCTCATCGCATGGAAGGTCGCCGGCCCGATCTCGGGTATCCAGGGTTCCACGCCCACCGATCCCCGCCGGCCCGACTGCGAGTGCCGTTCGGCCAGCTGCGCGACCTGCGAGAGGCGCACAGCCGGATTGGCTTCTCCCACAGGGAGATCGGTGACAAACCCGTGTAGACCGCCTGCCATCCATTCGGCCGACGTGGCCATGCCACGGGCCTCGATGTCGGCGTCGGACTCCGCCGCGTCGTTGTCGACCGGGTACGCCGAGAGAGGGACCATCGCGCGGATCGTCTCGACCTGGTCGACCGCTTGCTCGCGGGAGAGCAGCCACCGCCGGATGGCCCCCGCGATGGCAGCGAGGATCACGTCGTTGGGTTGGCAGCTGTACCGCTCGGCGATGTCGACGCAGTCCTCGACCGCGAACGAGGCGACCGTGAAACGACGGGTGGGCGCCGTCGCGCCGTTGAGTGGACTCGCGGGCGCGGTGCTGGCCGCCATCTTCATCACCGTCTCCACCCTGCGGGCCGTCGCCGTGACGGCCTGGCCCAACCAGGTCACCTGGTTGGTGGCGGCTCGCACCTGGTCGACCATCTCCCAGGGCCGGGTGATGACGTCGGTGATCGCCCCGACCACCAGCTCGCTGTTGCTCGGCTCCCGGTCGGGAAGCCAGAGGTCTTCGGGCATCTGGGCGGGTTCGCGGGTGTCGTCGACGATGACCTGATTGATCTCGAGCGCTTCGTGCCCGTCGACCAGCGCCCGGTGGGTCTTGGTGAGGATGGCCACCCGGTCGTCTGCGAGGCCCTCCACGAGGTACATCTCCCAGAGCGGCCTACTGCGCTCGAGCGGTCGCGACATCAGGCGCGCCACGAGATCGTGCAGCTGGTCGTCGGCACCGGGGCTCGGCAGTGCCGATCGCCGCACGTGATAGGTGATGTCGAAGTCGCGGTCGTCGACCCATACCGGCCGCGCCAACCCCAGCGTCACCTCGCGGATCTTCTGCCGATATCGGGGTACCAGTTGCAGACGGCACTCGACCGTCGTCAGCAGACTCGCGTAGTCCAGTCCCCCAGGTCGACGTTCCAGGATCAGAAGCGATCCGACCTGCGTGGTGGTGCCGCGCTCATCGAGGTAGTAGTACATCGAGTCCTGGGGCGACAGCCGATTCACAGTTCGATGCTAGCCGTCGGTGGCCGAACGGGCCCACCTGTCCGCCACGCCGGCGTTGCGGCGTCGCGGCAGGCGAGCGCATGGTTGCCGATCATCCGACGGTCACAGCGGTCAGGAGACAGCGCTGCGTTCGGCGGCGTGCTCCCCCCGGTTCGGCTGCGCGCATCACCACCCGGCGGCGCTCCACACGAGCGCCCATCGCGAACACTCTGTCGCCCCGTCCGTAGACGACGGTGATCTCGGCGACGTCCGGCCGGATGCTCTGCGTATGCAGGCGCAGCAACGCCGCAGGCGGGCCACCCCGGTCGGTTCCCGAGGACAGCAGCGTGCGGAACTGGTCGGCGATATGCGGAATTGCCACTGCCGACAACTGCGTCACGGGACGGCGACGATTCATCACCTCGAGCACGAGTTTGATTGCCCCGATGGCGAATTGCCGGATCTCGAGGTCCACACCGTCGGGCACCACGGGTACCGGAGATCGACGGAGCGGCGCCGGCCGGCCGAGTGTGATCACCCGCGGCTTACTTGGATCCACCGGTTCCGGTTCGTATCGAGGTGCAGCGGTCACCCGCAGAAGTGCGCGATCCACGACCTCCGCGGCGGACGAATGGGACTCCCCTGTCGGCCGGGAACATGCGAACGGACCCTCGTGTGCGGGTGAGCTCGACTCTGAGGTCGGGGCGAGCTCCGTGGCCGTCCCGAGCGTTGTTGTTGTCATGGTCCCCCCGGACCCATCGGCACATGACCGGCACTGGTGGCCGGCCCGGTAAACCGGGGAACCCGGATACCAGCAGTACGACGTGCCCTGCGGTATCCGGGTTCCTTTGTCCCGAGAGGTGATGCTGACGGCGACCTCAGATCGCCGTTTGTGTCACCGCTTCTTGCGCGATTTGGCCGGCTTGGGCCCACCTGTCTTGGTGCCTGCGCGTGCGGCAGCGCGCCGCTCCTTGCGCGTGCCGGACGCCTGTCCGTTCGACGAACCGGTCTGGCGGACTGCGGTGCCACCGGTCTCCGACGGACCGCTGTACGTCAGTGCGGCATCGTCAGAGTCGTCGATCCCCTTGGCGCGCAGGGCTGCCGGAGCAGGCTTACGCGCCGGGGCCGGCTGTTCGGTCGGCAAGGGGGCCGGCGCGGTGGGGGCAGCAGGCGCGGCGGGAGCAGCTGGTGCAACCGCGGCAGCCGGTTGCGCAGGTGTCGCCTCGACAGCCACGTTGAACAGGAAGCCGATCGACTCCTCTTTGAGGCCTTCGAGCATGCCGGTGAACATGTCGTAACCCTCGCGCTGGTACTCGACTACGGGATCACGCTGCGCCATCGAGCGCAGGTGGATACCTTCGCGCAGATAGTCCATCTCGTAGAGGTGGTCACGCCACTTGCGGTCGAGGACACTGAGCAGGATGGTCCGCTCGAGCTGGCGCATCGCGTTCTCGCCGGCGATCGACTCGATCTCCTTCTCACGCTTCTCGTACGCAGCATGCGCGTCGGCGATCAGCATGTCGCGAAGTTCCTGCGCGCTGATCTCCTTGCGCTCGCCGAACTCGTTCTCCTCGACCAGTTCCTTGTAGTCGATCTCGATCGGGTACAGCGTCTTGATGGCGGTCCAGAGCTGCTCGAAGTCCCAGTCCTCGACGTACCCCTCGGCCGTGGCGGCATCGACGTAGGCGCCGACGACGTCGTCGATCATGCGCTGGACCTGCTCGCGGTGGTCTTCGCCCTCGAGGATGGTGCGACGCTCGGCATAGATCACCTTGCGCTGCTGGTTCATCACCTCGTCGTACTTGAGGACGTTCTTACGCACCTCGAAGTTCTGCTGCTCGACCTGGGTCTGTGCGCTGCGGATGGCCTTGGTGACCATCTTGGCCTCGATGGGCACGTCGTCCGGGAGGTTGACCCGGTTCATGATCGCCTCGAGGGCTGCGCCGTTGAATCGGCGCATCAGCTCGTCACCGAGCGACAGGTAGAAACGGGATTCGCCGGGATCGCCCTGGCGGCCCGAACGACCACGGAGCTGGTCGTCGATACGGCGGGATTCGTGCCGCTCGGTACCCAGTACGTAGAGCCCGCCGGCTTGCCGGACCTTCTCCGCGTCGTCGGCGACCTCGCTCTTGACGAGCTCGATCATCTCGTCCCACGCGGCCTCGTACTCCTCGGGAGTGTCCACCGGATCCAGCCCCGCCTTGCGCAGGCGGATGTCGGCCAGGATGTCGGGGTTGCCGCCGAGCACGACGTCGGTGCCACGGCCGGCCATGTTGGTGGCCACCGTGACCGCACCGCTGCGGCCGGCCTCGGCGATGATCTGGCTTCCTGCTCGTGGAACTTGGCGTTGAGCACGTTGTGCGGAACGCCGCGCTTTTTGAGCTGCCGGGCGAGGTACTCGGACCGCTCGACACTGGTGGTACCGATCAGAACCGGCTGGCCCTTCTGGTGACGCTCAAGGATGTCGTCGACCACCGCATCGAACTTGGCCTCCTCGGTCTTGTAGATCAGATCCGTCTGATCCACGCGCACCATCGGCTTGTTCGTCGGGATGGGCAGCACACCGAGTTTGTAGATCTGGTCGAGCTCGGCGGCCTCGGTCTGCGCCGTACCCGTCATGCCCGACAACTTGTCGTACATGCGGAAATAGTTCTGCAGCGTGATCGTGGCCAGGGTCTGGTTCTCGGCCTTGATCTCCACCCGCTCTTTGGCCTCGATCGCCTGGTGCAGACCTTCGTTGAAACGCCGACCCTCGAGCACGCGGCCGGTGAACTCGTCGACGATCAGGACCTCGCCGTTGCGGACGATGTAGTCCTTGTCACGCTCGAAGAGTTCCTTGACCTTGAGCGCGTTGTTCAAGTAGCTCACCAGCGGCGAGTTGGCTGCCTCGTACAGGTTGTCGATGCCCAGCTGGTCCTCGACGAACTCGACACCCTCCTCGTGCACACCGATGGTGCGCTTACGGATGTCGACCTCGTAGTGCACGTCCTTCTTGAGCAGCGGCGCGATGCGTGCGAACTCGGCGTACCACTTGCTCGACGAGTCGGCGGGACCGGAGATGATCAGCGGCGTCCTGGCCTCGTCGATGAGGATCGAGTCGACCTCGTCGACGATGGCAAACGGATGCCCGCGCTGCACCAGGTCGTTCAGCGAGTGCGCCATGTTGTCGCGGAGATAGTCGAAACCGAATTCGTTGTTGGTTCCGTAGGTGATGTCGGCGTTGTAGGCCTCGCGGCGCTGATCAGACGTCATCCCGGTCAGGATGACGGCCGTCTCGAGCCCGAGGAAGCGGTGCACACGGCCCATCCACTCGGAGTCACGTTTGGCGAGGTAGTCGTTGACGGTCACCACGTGCACGCCGTCGCCGGCCAACGCATTGAGATAGGCGGGCAACACACAGGTGAGGGTCTTGCCCTCACCGGTCTTCATCTCGGCGATGTTGCCGAAATGAAGGGCAGCGCCGCCCATGATCTGAACGTGGAAGTGTTTCTGCGAGAGCACCCGCCAGGCGGCCTCCCGGGCGACCGCGAACGCCTCCGGCAAGAGATCGTCGAGCGCCTCGCCACCGGCGTAGCGCTCCTTGAACTCGTCGGTCTTGGCCCGCAGCTGCTCGTCGGTCAGCGCCTCGGTCTCGTTGTCGAGCGTCTCCACATGCGAAGCGATGGCATCCAGGCGTTTGACCATCCGGCCTTCGCCGACGCGCAGCAGCTTGTTGAGCACTGGTTTTATCCTCGATCCAATTGACTACACACGAAATCCGACCTGCAGATTCGGAGCAGGTCGGATTCCATGGTAGCCACGGTCAGCGCCATCGCGGTCACGCGAGGCGGATCAGGTGCCTCTCGATGGTCAGGACAGACGGATCAATCCGTAATCGAACGCATGGCGCCGGTACACAACCGTGGGTTTGTCGGTTTCCTTGTCATGGAACAAAAAGAAGTCGTGACCGACCAGTTCCATCTCGTAGAGCGCGTCGTCCACGGTCATCGGAACCGCGTCGTGTTCCTTGATCCGGACGATCTGACCGGGGCCCGCGGCCTCGGGACTGTGGTCGGCCCATCGGTCGTCTTCGACCTCGCCGGCCGGTGCGGCCGCATTGCCGTTCAGGAGCGGATCAGCGGCGGCGGTCGCTTCGGCAACGGAGATCGGGGTGCGCAGACCGTGGTGGACCTTGCGCCGGTCCTTGGTGCGACGCAGACGGGATTGCAGCTTGGTGAGTGCCGCGTCCAGGGCGGCGTAGAAGTTGTCGGCGCAGGCCTCGCCTCGAACCACGGGGCCCTTGCCGCGTGCGGTGATCTCGAGTCGTTGACAGATCTTCGACTGACGGCGGTTGCGTTCGTGGTGCAGTTCCACGTCGAAGCGGAAAATCGTGGGATCGAAACGTTCCACCCGGGAGAGTTTGTCCATCACATGGATGCGGAAGTGGTCGGGGATCTCGACGTTGCGGCCACTGACCTGGACTTCGGCATCAGGTCGCGACGGCGCGTCAGAGGATTCGGTTCGTATGTATATGCCGGGATCAAACGGGTCGTGCGCGGCGGATTCGGGGGCACCTGCGGCTTCGGGGTCGACACTCGCCTGCTTGTCGACGCTGGATTCGGAAACGGCATTCCTGCCGACACTTGTCGTCACTTGCGATACCTCCTGGATCGGTGAACAGGACTTCCGGTACCGCGGCCGCAAGCGACCTGGTACCGGTCTGAATGTTCGGCATCACCTCCCCCCGTCGCCACCGTCGGTGGCCTTGGGTCTGGCAATCAGATCGCACCCCTGACGTTAGTCCGCCCGGCAGGTGTTCGCCACAGTTTCGTCAACAGGTGTTCACCTCCGATGGCGCGCCGCCCGACTTCAAGACCCCTACCACTGCGCCACGAAACATGTTCGGCGACAACGGATGAACGCACGGAAAACCCCGTCACACCGCTGCGATCACGAGCACCAGGTGTACACCGATTCCTGCTCGATCAAGAACCCTGATCGATTCGGCGGCCGTCGCTCCGGTGGTCACCACGTCATCTACCAAGACGACAGCGGTGTCGCCGGCCCTCGCGGTCGCGACCTCCCGGCGGCCACGCCCGCCGATGCCTATCGCGCCGGCCAGGTTCGCGCTGCGGGCAGACGCCGACAGTCCGGCCGAATCCCGGGCCCACGGTGACGTCGTCAGGACCGGGAGGACCACCACCGCCGACCCCAGGTGCGCCGCGGCGGACCGACAGACCGCGGTCACGGGATCGCCACCGCGCCGCCGTGCCGAGAGCTTCCTCGTCGGAGCCGGGATGAGGACCAGGCTCGTGGCCATCGGCAACTCCGACCAACCATCGAGGATCCGGAGTGCGTCGGCGAGCGCCCGTCCCAGCGGCGCGGCGAGATCGACGCGGCCGTGTTCCTTGAGTTCGAGGATCGCCCGGCGGCGCGGCCCGGTGTAGGGACCAACGGCATAGACCGCCACCGGGAGTGGCACACGGGTCTGCACAGCCGTGGGTGCGTCGGCGAGAAGGAGTGCGCACTGCGCACACCAGTTCAGGCCGGGTCGTCCACAGCCGCCACACAGTCGCGGCACCACCAGGTCGGCGAGGGCATCGACCACACGTCTGACCATGCCGCCATCATCGCGGCGACAGCCACTCTCACAACGGCCGCGCCACTGTGTCGGCAGTGGCTGTCCACAGCCCGGTGGTTGTCCACAGCAAGACTCAGTGAGGTAGGACGGGGATTGCGCCCGACCCCATCGTCGGGGTGACCTCACTCCAGTACTGGTCGGGTTCATCGTTGGTGCTCCCGAGCCTGAGCACTCCGCGACTGTCCGCGGCATAGATGGTCGATTGGCCGGCCACCACCGCGGTCACCGGCGGACTGAGGTTGCCGCTCGGCAGCGCCCCGGGTGGCGTGCCGTCGATCCGCAACTGCACCACCGGTCCGTCGGAAGCATTCCTCGCGATCACGAGCATCTCGCTGCTCAACCAGTCGAGCGACACCGCACCCGAGATGTTGAGCGCCGCGGCGCCCTGCGCGTTCGTGAGCACCGGCCTGCCGTCGGCCCGGTCCTCGATGACGGCGAGTACCACCTGACCGTTCACGATCATCGCGGCCCTGGCACCGTCCTGCGACACCTGCAGTTCGGTGATCGGCCCCTGGGCCACCGCCCTGATGGCCGACGAGTCGACCTCCGTCTCGGTGATCTGTCCACCACCGGCACCCTGGGTCACCTGCGTGACCCGGGTTTCGTCGACAACTGCCCACATCGTCTGGTCGTCGCCGGCGAACGACGGCCGGGTGATCATCTCGCCCTCGAGCACCGGGGTGACGGCGGCGCCGTAGTCCCCGACCGCGAGCGCCAGGCGGGGCGCCGGACCCGGCGCAGTATTCTGCGACACCACCGCCACCCGCCTGCCGTTGGCCGAGATGTCGGCTGACAACAGACTGCGCGTCGACCCGAGCGCCCCGGGCACCGGTGTGACCGCATTGTCGGCCACCAGCGACAACGATCCGCCGCGGATGATGTGCAGTCCCATCGGTGAGTCCGGTGCCGGGCTGGGATCGAGCGACTCCACATCGCTGGCCTGCCATCCGCCGGAGTGTCGTTCGTCGAGCGGTGCGCCGTCGGCGTCGATCACGTACGGCCCGGTGATGTCGGACTCGCTGAGCGTCCAGATGATCTGTGCCGCAAGCCGATTACGTTCGGCGTCGCCCACACCGTTGAGCCCGGCGAGATCGAGTCGGATCCCGCCCGTCGGCAGCGACTCGATCGAGCCGTGCAGCGACGACCGGGCCGGGAATTCGTTGGTGACGGCGCCTCGTAGGTCGTCGACCGGTCCGGCGATCAACAGACCGATGAGCTGGTCGGCGAGCTGATCGCCGCCGGAGTACATCCACCGGGGATCGGCCACCAGGTGCTGGTCGTCGGTGCTCGGGTAGTAGAGCACGTGCGGCCGGTACGACGACTCGAACTGTTCGCGGTCCATCACCACCCCGACCGGGAGCGGACCGTCGATGCGCCACTGCCCGTCCACCTTGCGAAGCGACAACCGGGTCTCGATCCGTCCCGAGCTCGGGATCAGTTGGCCGCTCGGCTGTAGTTCACCCGTGTTCTCGCCGTTCACCCGCACCGTGATGGTGTCGTCGGTGCGGTTGTCACTGAGCACGTTGATCTCGTCGAGCAGCAGTGCCCCGCCCTGGTCGTCCCAGGAGTTCGACGCCTCCTGCGTGAGGAACTGACGTGCCGCGAGATGGCCCGATCCCGGCTGCACCGACGCCTTGAGGAAGTCGCGGACCAAGGCCTCGGGGTCCATGTCGGGGCGCGGTGTGGGGACGTTGCGGGTGGGCTGATGCCGTTCGAGCGACCCCAGCGGCTGCGGACTGGAGTTGTTCGGGATCGACACACACGACGACAGCAGGGCCGCCGCAGCGATGATCACCGCCAGTACGATCCCGGTCCGCAGGGTCCTCGATCGCTCATACATGGGTCTGCCCCGAATCCCGGCTGCGTCGCATCGACGGCGGCTTGAGCGGCAGCGGACTGCCGAGCACCTTGTGTCCACGGACCAGCGGAAGCGTGAGCCTGAAACAGGCGCCCTGCCCCGGCTCTCCCCAGGCCTCGAGCCGGCCCTGGTGCAGTCGCGCATCTTCGACGCTGATGGCCAATCCGAGGCCGGTGCCACCCGACCTCCGGAACCGCGAGGGGTCAGACCGCCAGAATCGGTTGAACACCAACTTCTCTTCACCGGGTCGCAGACCGATCCCCTGGTCTCGCACCGTCACGGCGACGGCATCGCCGTCGCTGCGCATCGTCAGCGTCACCGGCCGCTGTTCACCGTGGTCGATGGCGTTGGCCAACAGATTTCGCAGAATACGTTCCACTCGTCGTGGGTCGATCTCCGCGATCACGGGTTCGTCGGGGAGATCGAGGATCAGTTCGGTGTCCGTCTCGTCGGCAAGATGCTGCACCGTCCTCACCGCGGCATCGATGGGGATCGACATGTTCAGCCTGTCGGCGGCGAGTTCCGCCACACCGGCGTCGTGGCGGGAGATCTCGAGCAATTCGCTGAGCAGCGTCTCGAATCGATCGAGCTCTTTGTCCAGGAGTTCTACCGATCGCTTGAGGACCGGCTCGAGCTGTTCGCGACTCTCGTAGAGCACGTCAGCGGCCATTCGCACGGTGGTCAACGGGGTGCGCAGTTCGTGGGAGACATCCGAGGTGAACTGACGCTGCAGACCGCCGAACTCCTCGAGGTGGGTGATCTGCTTCGACAGGCTCTCGGCCATGTCGTTGAAAGACATCGCCAACCTGGCCATGTCGTCCTCGCCGCGCACCGGCATGCGTTCTTTGAGGCGTCCGTCCGCAAACCTCACCGCGATCCTCGACGCCGATCGGACCGGGATCACCACCTGCCGCGACACCAGGATCGCGATGGCCGCGAGGAGCCCGAGCAGAACGATTCCACCGGTGAAGATCGTGCCCCGCACCAGCGAGACGGTGTTCTCCTCATTGGTGAGCGGGAAGACCAGGTACAGCTCGAGGCCGGGGATGTCGGAGTTCGTGGGGCTGCCGATGATGAGCGCGGGACTCTGGTGCCCACTCGACCCCGTCACCGACGAGTATCGGTAGGCGATCTGGCCGCCCTGCACCATCTGGCGCAGGTTCTCCGGGATCTCCCCCACCGGCCCGACGCCTGTCGGTTCGGTGGGTCCGGAGCCTGGTGCGAGCAACACCGTGTCGAAGGTACCCACCACACCCGATGAATCGCCCGAGTCGACATCGCGGTCGGTGAGGATCGATCGGGTCTGACGCAGCCGGTTGACCAGTGAGGTGTTCGGATCGGCGCCGGAGAGGTCGCGTTCCACGGCGACCCGGGTGCGGTCGAGTTCTTCGGTGGCGGCCTGCAACTTGAGGTCGAGCAGCCGATCGGTGATCTGACTGGTCAGGACAAACGCCAGGATGAGGAGGACCACAAAAGACAGAGCGAGCGTGGACACGACAACACGCAGCTGCAGCGAACGCCGCCACAGCTGTCCGACGATCCTTCCGACCGCGCCCACCCGACGCATCCAGGGCCCGAATGAACCATTGATGCGGCGCCGAGGGCGTCCGATCACGGTGGTCCGGCCTTGTAGCCGACCCCCCTCACCGTGAGAACCACTTCTGGGTTTTCCGGATCGTGTTCGACCTTGGCCCGCAGGCGCTGTACGTGCACGTTGACCAGCCTAGTGTCGGCCGGGTGCCGGTAGCCCCACACCTGCTCGAGCAGCACGTCCCGGGTGAACACCTGACGGGGTTTGCGAGCGAGCGCCACCAGGAGATCGAACTCCAGCGGGGTCAGCGAGATGGGCACGCCCTCACGCGTCACCTTGTGCGCGGGAACGTCGATCTCGACCGGGCCGATCGACAGCAATTCGGCGGGTTCGTCTTCCGTACGACGTAGGCGGGCACGCACCCGCGCGACCAGTTCCTTGGGTTTGAACGGCTTGATCATGTAGTCGTCGGCGCCGGATTCGAGCCCGAGGACCACGTCGACGGTGTCCGACTTGGCGGTCAGCATCACGATCGGGACTCCCGAGTCCGCCCGGAGCACCCGGCACACGTCGATCCCGTTCATCCCAGGCAACATCAGGTCCAGCAGCACCAGATCCGGCCGGATCTCGCGGACCGCCGTCAGCGCCTGAGTGCCGTCGCCGACCACAAAAGGCTCGAAACCCTCTCCGCGCAGCACGATGGTGAGCATCTCCGCCAATGCCGCATCATCATCGACAACCAGAATCCTGGGTTTCATCGTCTCATCGTGTCACCGAATGGCCCATATTTGTGGTTGACGCGCCGACCGGCCCATCCCACCGGGCTGCGGCGTTTGGTCGCCGAACGCGGCTACCCTGCAGGAGTGGGCGTATTGATAGCGGTGGAAGGTCTCGACGGCGCCGGCAAACACACGTTGGTCACCGGGCTCGTCAACCGTTGGGCCACACAGGGTTATCGGGTGCAGACGTTGACGTTCCCGAGGTACAGCGAGTCCGTCACCGCCGACATCGCCGCCGAGGCACTGCACGGAGAGCACGGCGATCTGCGTTCGAGCGTGCACGCGATGGCGATCCTGTTCGCCCTCGATCGCCGCGACGCCGCGGAGCATCTGCGAAAGTTGTTGGCTGCCAACGACGCCGTGATCCTCGACCGCTACGTGGCGTCGAACGCCGCCTACAGCGCAGCCCGTTTGGGGCAGGATGCCGATGGCGAAGTGGTGCAGTGGGTGACGACTCTGGAGTTCAGCAGGTTCGGACTACCGGTACCCGATCATCATCTGCTGCTCGACGTTCCGACCGATGTCGCCATCGGCAGGGCCAAGTCGCGCGCCGAACTGGATGCGTCACGCCTCCGCGACCACTACGAGCGCGACCACGAGCTCCAGGAACGCACCGGGCTCGTCTACCGCGCACTCGCCGAGATGGGCTGGATGTCGCCGTGGTCGCGCCTCGGCACCGAGGCAGATCCCGAGCTCGCGGACCGATTGATCGCCATCTAGCGACGACCTCCCCGGGTTGCGCGATAGCCAAGTGCCGACCAGCGATCACAACTCGGTCAAGACACTGCAACGACAGCCGTTATGTCCGCTGCCGCATACCGTCGCATCACTAGCCTCTCGACCAGAGACCTAGGTCGTCCCCGAGGAGCACCCGCGCGGGACGATCCAGGTGGAGGGAGGTCAGCGCATGAGCCTGACGCTGCCCCACCCGACTCAGTACGTACCCGTCCGCACCGCAGCCCTGCTCGCCCTGGTTGTCCTGGTCCTCAACATCGTGCTGGTGTGGTCCGCTCTTGCTCTGCGACCGGCCGCGGCCGGCAACGAGAGCCAGATCCGCGAACTGGTCCACCGGCAGATCGACGCACTCAATCGCCGCGACCCGGCCGCGCTCTCGCTCACGTACTGCGATCAGCAGGGCGTCGTGGCCCACCAGATCGTCCAGGCCCTCGGGCCGCCTGAGCGAGGAGCGCTCATCCGTGTCACCCGCATAGCCGACATCCAGTTCATCGGATCGGACGACAACCAGATGGCAACCGCACACGTGACGCTGGCGTTCGCCGGGCCGACGAACGGGGCCATCTCCGCCCGACCTGCCGAACTCACACACTTCAGTCGCGAACAAACCGGCTGGAAGATGTGCCAACCAAGTGATAGTGAATCACCCATCCATTATCTTTGATTTCACGGAAACCGCCTCTCACTACCATCACATGTCGGCAACGACCCGGCGTGTGGTCGACTCCCCTGTTGGTGGGTGCCGGTATCCCCAGTAATGTTCGAACACAGCAAACCGCCGCTGCGCAAACGCTATTCACCACACACCGAGCTGACACCCCAGCCGCTCCCGAACTCGCCCGGAGGCCCCGATGACGCAACCACCGCAAGGCCCCTACGGCTCGGGCGACAACCAGGGCGACCCTCGTTGGGGTTCCGGCCCGGGCGAACCGACCTGGGGCGGGCAACCGGGGCAGCAGCCGAATTGGGGCCAGCCCGGCGAACCCACCTGGGGCGGTCAGGCCGGACAACAGCCCGGCTGGGGACAACCCTCATCGCCCGGCGGCGGCGGACAACCGCAGTACGAACCGACAAGCGAGTACCGCCCGGGTGAGTACAACTCCGGCCAGTACGGCGGCTACCAGCAGCCGTACGGCGCCACCCCGCCGACACCGGGAGGCGGCCCCGGGGGCCCGGGATACGGCCCGCCCTCCGGGCCGAAGCCGTCGAAGACGCCCTGGATCATCGGGATCGGGATCGCGGCGGCCGTGGTCATCGCCCTGGGGGTTGTGCTGTTCCTGGTTCTCGGCGGCGACGACGACGACCCGAAAGCCTCGCCGACGAGTTCGACAAAGACCTCGGAGACCACCGGATCGTCGGACACCACCGACAGTTCGCAGACGTCGACCGCCGACGCCGAGGAGCAGATCGAGACGGCCGTGCGCGAGTACACGACGGCGTTCACCGCGCGCGACTGGGACGCGGCGATCGCGGTCACCTGTGGCGCCGAGGAGGCGACGATCGAGGACATCCAGGCCAAGGACACCGCCACCGTCGGAATGAAGCTGAACTCGGTCACCGGTATCGATGTCACCGGCGACAGCGCGCAGGCAACCGTGTCATTGACCTTCGTCGACCCGGACAACCAATCCGACCTCGACACCAATCGCTATACCTTCGACATGGAGAACCGCTCCGGGGACTGGCTGATCTGCTCGACCCGAGAAATCTGAGCGGTCCTCGGGAAGGACTCCTTGACCCACCCACCACCGGGCTCGTCGCCCTGGCGTGACCCAGGTCCGTCGGAGCCCTACGGACGGCCCGGCACATACGGTCAGCAGCATCCCGGTCAAGGCGGCTCACAACAGCCCGGCCCACCGAGCGGCCGGCATGGTGCCGGCAACGGACCAGGACAGAACGGTCCATGGCAGGCACCGGGGCGGGGGCAGTCGGCGTCCGCACCTTCCGGTCAATGGAACCCGTCTCCCCCGCCGGCCCAGCCTTTCGGCCAGCCGGCTCCATGGGGATCGCCTCCACCCCCACCTCCACGAGGTTCACACACCGGACTGATCGTCGCCGGAGTCATCGGCATGGTGGTCGTGCTGGCCGTGGCGTTGGCCGCCGTCCTCTCGTTCAACGGCGGCAACGACAGCGACCCGTTCGCAGCACCGTCCTCATCCACCCAGGGCCCGGTCACCACAACCGGCCGACTGGACGGTACGGCCGAGGAAAATGCCGTCCAGGCCGCTGCGGAAAAGCGTGTTCAGCTCATCAACGACCAGGACGCGATCGGGCTGCACGACATGGCCTGCGCCGCGGACTCACGAACCGAGTCCGTGGCCGGGTATCAGCAACTCTTCGACCGCAACGGGTCGATCACCGCCCGCATCGACATCCAGGACGTCACGGTCAGCGGCATCGTCGGCAAGATCGACGGCGTGATGACGATCGAGTCCGAGACAGGCGAGGTGCATTGGGCATTCCGCAACGAAGAGGAGCAGTGGCGCTTCTGCCCCAGCCTGTCCGAGCGTTCCACCGCCGACGAACCAGAAGGCGGCGGGATCATCACCGGCTGACCGCCATCACAGCCCCGACAACAAAAATGGTGGGCCCCGAGGCGATCACTGAGTGATGCCCCTGGACCCACCATTTCGGTGGTCGTTACCTGTTCAGATGTAAATCAGTACCGGTAGTGCTCGGGCTTGTACGGCCCTTCGACATCGACATTGATGTACTCGGCCTGCTCTTTGGTGAGCTTGGTGAGCTTGCCGCCGAGCGCTTCGACGTGAATCTTCGCGACCTTCTCATCGAGGGCCTTCGGGAGCCGGTAAACCTCGTTGTCGTACTCGTCGTTCTTGGTCCACAGTTCGATCTGGGCGATGACCTGGTTCGAGAAGCTGTTGCTCATCACGAACGACGGATGGCCGGTGGCATTACCCAGGTTGAGCAGACGACCCTCGGACAGGACGATGATTGCCTTGCCGTCGGGGAAGATCCACTGGTCGACCTGCGGCTTGATGTTGATCCGGGTCATGTCCTTCGACGCTTCCAGGCCGGCCATGTCGATCTCGTTGTCGAAGTGACCGATGTTGCCGAGGATGGCGTGGTGCTTCATCTGCCTCATGTGCTCAAAGGTGATGATGCCGAGATTGCCGGTGGAGGTGATGATGATGTCGGCGGAGCCGATCGCATCCTCGACCGTGACGACGTCGTATCCGTCCATCAACGCCTGCAGGGCATTGATCGGGTCGATCTCGGTGACTTGCACGCGAGCCCCCTGGCCTGCGAGGGATTCGGCGCAGCCCTTGCCCACGTCGCCGTAGCCGCAGATCAGCACCTTCTTGCCGCCGATCAGGACATCGGTGCCGCGGTTGATGCCGTCGATCAACGAGTGGCGGGTGCCGTACTTGTTGTCGAACTTGCTCTTGGTGACCGAGTCGTTGACGTTGATGGCGGGGAAGGTCAGCTCACCGGCAGCGGCGAACTGGTACAGCCGCAACACACCGGTGGTGGTCTCTTCGGTGACGCCCTGAACCGACTCCGCGATCGCCGACCACTTGCCCTTGTCGGTTTCGAACCGCTCGCGCAGCAGCGCCAGGAACACCTTGTATTCAGCCGAATCGGTGTCGTCGTCGGTGGGTGGCACGGTCCCGGCCTTCTCGAACTGAGCGCCACGCAGCACCAGCATGGTGGCGTCGCCGCCATCGTCGAGGATCATGTTGGCCGGTTCGCCGGGCCAGGTGAGCATCTGCTCGGCAGCCCACCAGTACTCCTCGAGGCTCTCGCCCTTCCACGCGAACACGGGGACGCCCTTGGGCTCGTCCACGGTGCCGTGAGGTCCGACGACGATGGCCGCGGCGGCCTCGTCCTGGGTGGAGAAGATGTTGCAGGAGGCCCAGCGCACTTCGGCGCCGAGAGCCACCAGGGTTTCGATCAGCACAGCGGTCTGCACGGTCATGTGGAGAGACCCGGAGATCCGAGCTCCCTTGAGCGGCAACACATCTGCATATTCGCGTCGGAGTGCCATCAAGCCCGGCATCTCGTGTTCGGCCAGGCCGATCTCTTTACGCCCGTATTCTGCAAGCGAAAGGTCGGCGACCTTGAAGTCGATACCGTTGCGGTTGTCCGCCGTGAGCGAACCGGTCTGGACCGATGTCATTAACCACTCCTCAAGTCCAACTTGGATGATGGGTACCAGGCTAACGGGTGGATGAACCGACTCGGCCCCCGGCTGCGGCATCCACCACCGGCCCAAAGATCTCGGCCAGATCGTCTGCGACGTCGCGGTCGGCCTCGGGAGGCATCGACACATAGCTCAGCGCCATCCGGACGATGGCACGGGCGATCCTCACCGCCGCTGTCTCGTCCGCCTGGACCCAGCTCGTCTGCAACAACACCACCACCCTGGCGCTGGCCTGCGTGATCAACGGCCCCGCATCAGTGGTGATCAGCCGGAGCAAATCCGGTTTCGCCTGCCCGGTGAGCAACGACTGGATGAGTGGGTCCTCGGCCGCAGTCGCGAAGAAGTCCGAGAACCCTTCGGCCAAGGCGACTTTCGCCTCCCCTTCGTGCGCCAGGATCGCGGCTGACACGAGGTCCACGAGTTCGTCGGCCAACCGCAGCGCGTACGCCGAGGCAAGGCCCTGTCGCGAACGGAACTCGTTGTAGACGGTCTGCCTGCTGACCCCGGAGGCCGCCGCAACATCGGCCATGGTGACAGCCGACCAGTCCCGGGTACGCAGGAGATCACGCATCCCGTCGAGCAGGCTGTCCCGCAACAGCTTCTTGCTCGCCTGTGCGAAGGGGGTCTGCGGGGCCGGGACCGAACCGACGTCCGTTGACGCTGTGCCCCGTGGTGCGTGGCGTGCCGACGCCGGCTCGACATGGGGTTCAGACATGCGGTCAGGATATCGGTCGGCGGCAGTGCGCCCGTCGGCCCGTGTGCGCGTGCCCGCGCGCACCGCGACACCGGGCCGCAACGGCACCACCGCATCGGCGGTCAAGACCGGGTTACTTCCTCCATGTAGAAATCGGCCTTGGCGGCACCGCAGTCCGGGCAACTCCAGTCATCCGGGATGTCGTCCCAGCGGGTTCCCGGCGCGATTCCGTCTTCGGGCCAACCCTTTTCCTCGTCGTACTCGAACCCGCATTGCATACAGACGTACAGCTTGTAGTTCATGGTGATGTCCTTGGTGATGAGGTATTTGTCGCGTTGTCATCGGTGATATTCGGCCGTTGCGGTCAGCGCCCAGGGGCTGGTTCGAAGTCGACCTTCTCGCGGACCCCGCAATCGGGGCACGGCCAGTCGTCCGGAACGTCGTTCCACGCTGTGCCCGGCCGGAAACCCTCGCGCGGCGCCCCGGCCGACTCGTCGTAGACGTAGTCGCAGACCGGGCATCGGTACGCGCTCATCGCTGCTTGCTCCCAGCCGCTCGGGCGAGCACCTTCTCCCGTTTGCCGGGTACGACGTTGAGCTTGGTGAGGTCGCCGTCGTAGTGGTCGATCACCCTGTGGTCCATCACCTTGCGCCAGATCGGAGGGAAGTACGCCAGCGTGATCATGCTCGCGTAGCCGCTGGGCAGATTCGGGGCGTCGTCGAAGCTCCGCAGAACCTGGTAACGCCTGGTCGGATTGGCGTGGTGGTCGCTGTGACGCTGCAGGTGATAGAGGAAGATGTTGGTGCAGATGTGGTCGGAGTTCCAGCTGTGCTCGGGTGCCGCGCGTACGTACCGGCCACTCGGAAGCTTCTGGCGCATCAGTCCGTAGTGCTCGAGGTAGTTGACCGTCTCGAGCAGGCTGAACCCGTACACCGCCTGAATCACCATGAAGGGCAATATCTCCCAGCCGAAGATGATCGTCAGCGCACCCCAGAGCACCACTGACATCAGCCAGGCGTTGAGCACGTCGTTGCGGATGTTCCAGACAGAGTGCTCCAGGCGGTTCATCCGGGTGCGTTCGAGCTTCCACGCCGAGGTGAGCGAACCCCAGACGCTGCGTGGCAGGAACGCCCAGAACGTCTCACCGAACTTGGCGCTGGCCGGATCCTCGGGCGTCGCGACACGGACGTGATGGCCCCGGTTGTGCTCGATGTAGAAGTGACCGTAGAACGTCTGCGCGAGAGTGATCTTCGAGAGCCAGCGTTCGAGCGAATCCTTCTTGTGGCCCAGTTCGTGAGCGGTGTTGATGCCGATGCCACCCATGACACCGATCGACAGCGCCACACCGATCTTGGAGATGATCCCCAATCCGCCGTCGACACCCAGCCAGCTCAGATCGCTGGTTGTCCACAGGTGGCAGGCAAAGATCAGGCTTGCGAACTGGAACGGGATGTAGGCGTAGGTGCAATACCGGTAGTACTTGTCGTTTTCCAGTTGCTCCATCAGCTCTTCGGGTGGGTTCTGACCGTCCGGTCCGAAGAAGATGTCGAGGACGGGCAGCAGACCGTAGACGAGCAGGGGTCCGATCCACCACCACACCGGTGACACCGCGCTCCATCCGAGTGCGTTGAAACCGGCGATCAGACCGGCCGCGAGAAACAGTGCCGTCGGGGGGATCAAGCCGAGCAACCACAGGTATCGCTTGCGGTCTCGCCACTCGAGAGACGGCGACACCCCCTGGCCACCTTGTGCCGTGAGATCGGTGCTCATCAACTACCTCCTCGTCGAGTAGAACGTGATGAGTTTGACAATAGCCAGTGTCACGTCGGTTGTCTATACATACGAGGTTATTTGTAAAGTGCCCCAGTTCATAAAAGAGCCCCGGTCGAGAGTCGCACTCTCGGCCGGGGCTCTGTGTGAGTCAGCCGCTAGGGCCGATTCGGCCCCGCCCTCTTCGCTTCCGCGGCCAACGCCGCGTCGCCGACAGCGTCGTCTATCTCGCCACGCTGACGCTTGCCCACCATGGAGTGACGCTGGCTGTAGAGGAAGTAGACCGCTACGCCGATGACCATCCAGATCAGGAACCGGATCCACGTCAGCGCCGACAGGTTCAGCATCAGCCAGAGGCAGGCCACGATTGCCGCTATCGGCAGGATCGGCATCAGGGGCACCTTGAAGCCGCGAGGCAGATCCGGGCGGGTGCGTCGGAGAACGATGACTCCGGCCGCGACCACAACGAAGGCGAACAGCGTGCCGACGTTGACCATCTCCTCGAGCTTCTCGATCGGGAAGAACGCCGCGACAACCGCAACTGCGATGCCCACGATGATCTGGATTCGGGCAGGTGTGCCGAACTTGCTCGTCTTCGACAGCGAGCGCGGCAGGAGTCCATCTCGGGCCATCGCGAACAACACCCGGGACTGACCCAGCATCAGGACCATCACAACGGTTGTCAGTCCGGCCAGGGCACCGATCGAGATCGCCTTCTCTGCCCAGGTGACGCCGTTCTGTCCGAACGCGTACGCCAGGTTCTTCGGTTCGCCGTTGCCCGCCGATGTTGCCAGTTCCTTGTAGCTCAACATGCCGGTCACCACGATCGTGACCAGGATGTACAGCACCGTCACGATGGCCAGGGAACCGAGGATGCCTCGCGGAACGTCCTTCTTCGGATTCTTGGTCTCCTCGGCAGTTGTTGCCACCACGTCGAATCCGATGAACGCGAAGAACACGATCGATGCCGCTGCCAACACGCCGTACCAGCCGTAGCTCGAGTCGCCACCACCGGTGATCAACGAGAAGAGCGTGGAATCAACGGACTTGCCACCCGATTCCGATGGCTGCGACTCCGGGATGAACGGCTTGTAGTTGTCGGCCTTGATGTAGAAGAAGCCCACCACGATGACCAGCAGCACAACCGTCACCTTGATGGCCGTGATCACTGCGCTGAACGTCGACGACAGTTTGGTGCCGAGCACGAGCAGGACGGTGATCACCGAGACGATCACCAACGCACCCCAGTCGACGGTGTGCCCCGCTATTTCCGTTGTGCCACCCGCGAATCCGAAGACCGTGCCGAGATAGCTCGACCACCCCTTCGACACCACCGCGGCGCCGACGGCGAACTCCAGGATGAGGTCCCAGCCGAGGATCCAGGCCAGGAACTCGCCGAAGGTGGCATACCCGAAGGTGTAGGCAGACCCGGCCACCGGAACCGTGGAAGCGAACTCGGCGTAACACAGGGCTGCCAATGCGCACGCCACTGCGGCCATCACAAATGACAGCGAGATCGCCGGTCCGGCCTTGTTACCCGCGGTGGACGCGGTGATCGTGAAGATGCCGGCACCGATGACGACCGATACACCGAAGACCGTGAGGTCCCACCAGGTCAAACTCTTCTTCAGCTGCGAACCGGGTTCTTCGGTGTCAGCCATCGATTGCTCTACGGACTTTGTCCGTGTCAGCGGATTACCCATGCAGGAACTCCCTCACTCGAACGCGGCGTGCCCCAGCGTGCAGCCTGTCTGCAAACTATCGGACGCAACCGGCGTAGATTGCCCAATCCGCCGCGATGCACACGAAGATTCTTACGGCAACGAAATTGGTGGCTCTGAGGCACCCGGTCGATCGGCGTGGTTTGGTCGGCAGCGGTACGGATCGCCGCACCTCTCAACCCGCCTGCCAGCCGCCGAAAACCCGCCGACTCGGGTGGCCGGCGGGTTTCGGGTTGTTCGAGGTGGTCCGACGATCAGCTGAAGTAGCCGGCCGTCCGCTGATCGGCGGCCTGCATGTTGCTCGATGCCTCGGTGACCTTTGACGACAGCGCGGTGAGCAGCGCGCGGGAGTCGGTGAAGCTGGTGTCCCACGACTGCTGCGCGGCGCCATAGGCCTGCGATGCCTGCTGTGACTGCCAGTTCTCGTGCAGCCGGGACACCTCGGACTTCAAGGTGGTGGCGAGGTGTTCGAGCTGGTTGAAGTTGCTGTTGAGCTGAGATGCCAGCTCTTCCATCCGCGGGTAGTTGTACTGGATGATGCTCATGGTTTGTCTGCTTTCTGACTCGATGGAAGTTGGAGCGCTCAGAGCTTGAGCGCGGGTCCGGATCCGGCGACGTTGTTGAAGATGCCGGCGTTGTCCTGGTCGTCGGCGTCGTAGCCGTTGAAGCCGGTCGACAGCGACGTCTTGAGCGTGTCGAGAGCTGTCTGCAACTGTGTCGCCTCGTCCTTCCATGCGGTCACCGCGCCCTGGAAGGCCCCACTCGCGTTGCCTTTCCACAGTGCAAGCGCCTCTTCGGCGTCTGCGGTGATGCGGGCCAGGACGGTGCCCATGTCGTCGACGATGTCCCCCACCGATTTCGTCGAGGCCAACCCGGCCGCGACGTCGAGATCGAGACCGTTGGTTCCGGTGCTCATGATGCTTCCCCTTTTGTGTGTGATTGCCGCGGAATCAGATGACGTCCGCGTGTACAGCGACTGACTCCCGGTCGTCGATCAGCCTCGACGGCCGGGATCTGCTCCCCCTCTCGATTCCCCCCGATCACGGCATCCATCTGCCGGTCGGCAACGTCTCCATCAACAGGTCGGTTGCCTGCGCGATGCGGTGCGGTGTGCCCGCGGACAGCGTCGTCCAGATCCGGCCATCGGGCGACATGGTCGGACTCGCCACGATCCGGCCACGGGCGGTGCCGTACACCGCGACCGCGCCTGACGTTCGTAGATTTCTGCCCGGGCCTGCCTCCCGCGCGATGATCTCGGCATGGCCGACACACGATTCGAATGCCGCCGCGTACCTGGCTGCGTCAGCGTGCGTCGCACCGACGGCGTACAGCGCATCCGCATAGTCCGCCGCCGTGGCCGCGCGATCGAGTCGTTCGCGGAGTTCGGCCGCGGGCGCGCTGATCGACTGCACGTCCGCCGCCGACATCGCCCCGAACTCAGCGGCGATCAGCGACCCGACCTCGCTCGCGTCTACCGTCCCGAGCATCCGGATGGCGAGTCCGTCCGATCGTCGATGTGCCACAACATGTCTGCCGCCGCTCCGGGCCAGACACATACGCGCCGACATCTCGATGCCATATCCCCGGAGTTCCACAACGGCCTCGGGGTTGGCAAGCACGGCCAGCGCGTCCGCCAGCGGCTCGGTCACGCCGGCTGTCGAACAGGCATCTCTGCTCATCATCCCGGCATCCAGCAGCTTTCGTGACGCGGAGGAATGCGCCGCGGCTCGCTCCACTGCGGTGTCGTGAATCGGCGTCACATCGAGCACTGTTGGCCACGTCTGGATATCGAGACGCCTTGCGAGATAATCGATATCGCTGAGGGTCACGTGATACTCCGGTGCGATGTCCTTGATCCACATCGTTGTCATCGTCCTGTGTCCGGGGCACCGAGGACCGCTGGGACCGACGTCGCCGGCGGCAAATCGAGTGCACCCGTGCGGTATCGAGCGTCGATGACCTCGGCTGCCCGCCCCGATTCGTCACCGAACCGACCGGTCGGCTCCTGGGTGACGGCCGCTGCGTCGATACCCGCGCCCTGCGGCGACCGGGCCGCACGTGCCGGCTCCTGGCCGACCGTCGCGAGCGGCGAGACGGGGGGCGCAGGCGTCATCGCAGTTGTCGACCGCTGCGGTGTCGGCTGGCCCGCAACTTCGGCCGCCGCGGACGGAGTTGTGGTACCGGCCAGAACCGTTGTGGCAAAACGCGTCTTCTCACGTGGAGCCTGAGGGGCCAGCGCGAATCCGCCCAGGAGCAGTGGCCCGGGGGATGTCGTCGAGGTGGGCGCCGATACCGGCGCGACATGCGCAGGCGGGCGTGACGTCTGTTCGCCTGCCAGCGCGGTGGACGAGACGACCTCCGTCAGACGCGGCGGAAGCCACGGTTCGGCCAGAGGTGCACTCGCGGCCTCGTACGTGTCCATGACCCGCGCAGCACGCTGCTTCTGGTCGTGCAGAGCGCGTTCGGCATCTGCCGCAACGCCGCCGATCGGCGCGCCCAGGGCGGCACCCACGGTAGCCGCTGTGTCCCGAATACCCTTTGTCACAGCGATCTCAGGCAGATTGGGCATGTTGGCATGAGCAACGGTGGTGGCGGCGCACTGAGCCGTGGCCTTCCCCGCGTTCTCCACGGCGGCCGCGGAAACCTCGGTGAACCAGGTCGCGAAGTGGGCGAGCCTGGCGAACGCGTGGTCGGATGTCGCAGACTCCCAACCGGTTCCGAGGCGCGTCAGTATTGCCGCGTAGTCCAATCCCGCGTCGGCGAGCACCCCCGCGACGCAGCCCCAGGCGAGAGCCGCTTGCGCAGACGGTGTCGCCCCGGCGCCGCCTTCGACGAGATCCGCGGCGAGCCGCTGCGCAGGCCGCGCCTCCCAGACCACCCCCGTGAACCCGGTCACAGCCGGAAAGCCTCCTCGATACTCTCTTCGGCACCGCGGTAGCCGCCGGCCTGAGCCCGCAGCACGGCCGCGATCTTTCGTAGTTCGTTCACCCCGGCCGAGGTGGTTGCCGCGAATTCGGCCCCCACTGCCGTCAGGGTCTGTGCGGCGACGGTCGACACTTCGTCGCGGCCGGCCGGAGCGACGGACAGCGTCGGCAGGTGCTGTGTCAGAGCACTGCCCAACTGATCGGCCAGCCGATCCAGATCTGTTGCCGCGCGCACCAACTCGTCGGGATCGACGTTCAACTGTGATCCGGTCATCGTTTCTCCGTTGTTCATCGGTGTCATATCTCCTGGTCTCTGCCAGACGGTCCCAGGCGCAACCGCACGTCAGGTGAGGACTCCCGGTCCTCGGTCTGCACTTCTCCCAGCACAGGGGGCGCGACGTCCGGGATGTCCCCGATGATCTGAGTCCCGTTGAGCTCGGTGACGAGGTAGTCCGCGGTCTCGTGCTGGTCGTCTGACGCACCGGCTCCGCGACCGGCTCCCATCGCACCCATCGGCGCCATCGGGCTTCCCATCGCAGCCGGAACCACCGTGCTCTGATTGCGATTGTTCGTTGCCGGAAGACCTTCCGGCCCAACGCCGCTCATCAGTCCTGGGGTGGTACGGGCGCTCAGCGCACTGGGTCCGCCACCTCCTGGACCCAGGCCGCCGCCGCCTCCGCCACCACCGCCGCCTAGGCCACCCGCAAGGCCGGCAGGCATGGTTCTCGCGGGATCCATTGATGGATCGGTAGCCGACTTCTTCAGTTGCGCCTCATGGGTTCTGAGCAGTTTAGAGCCCGCCGGACCTGCCATCCCACCGAGCTGCCCGACGCCGGCGACCATGGGCTTGCCGACACTGTCGAGCACCGTGCCGGCGATGGAGAACGGCGATGGACCCGCCATCGGTGCCCCGGTCACGGGCACCGGTTGTCCGTTCACGACCATGTGCCCCGTCGGCGCCAACAGCTCTGCACGCGTGGCCGCTACCACGGCGGTGGCCTCGGCGAGACCATCAGCAGCGGCACCGAGAGCCACTGCCTGTCCCGGAGGAGTCACCAGGAAAGGGGCCGAAGCGGCAATGATGGCAACAGTTTTCGCGATGATGCCCTGAACCAGCGCCAGGCCGGTGCCGACGATCGCCGCGGCACCCTGGGTGTCGGCCGTCATCGTGGTTCCCTGGGCGGACAGAGCGGCCGTATCAGCGCTTGCCTGCACACTTTTGGCTGCGGTGGCAGTGGCCGCCTGGCCCGTCCAGACCTGGTCGAGTGCCTTGAGAGCCCCCGAACCCATGGACATCGACAGGTCGAGGATCTGCGAGAGCCCTTGGAGTATCGCGGTCGGATCGAAGTCCCCACCGCCGAGGTTCCCCGTTCCGAAGCCACCGAGCAGGTCGGTGAGCGGCTTGACGAGGACGTCCAGATCAAGCGGCGGCAGCGGCGGCAGTCCAGGCATCGGCGGAGCTGGCGGAAGTTGCGGAAGACCGGCTATTCCCAGGTCTTTGAGCACCTGACTGACCGGGGTGTCCAGGATGGGGCCCAGCGGACTCGCCTGCAGGAGGTCATTGATGGTGGGGTCGACAGGAGGAGATGAAGCCGGCGGGGCAGGCTCGGATTCGGTCACTGGTCGCGCTTTCTCACAGAGCCGACTGGATGGCTGTGAACTCTCGGCCGGCCCCATCATCGGTGTCCGTGAACTCCGATGCCGTTGCGAGCGCAGCGGCTGCGGTACCCGCATGCACCGCTGCGAGCTGCCCGACCCCGAGCAGGTGGCTGGCCTGGGCCCCGGCGAACGCCAGGAGGAACTCTTGGCCGATCAACCCGAAGACCGGCACCATCTGAGCGATGTTCGCCGCGGCATTGATGGATCCCGCGCTGGCCACGGCAGCGGACATGAGTGCCGCCGTGTCACCGAACGCCTCGATGGCAGCAGGAACAGCAGTGATCTCGGACATCGAACCCCCGTTGATGTGAATGGTGAAGCGTGTACGTGCAGAAGCGGACCGGCCGACGCCGGTCGTGCTGATGACTGCGTCGCGAACTAGGACGCCGACGAATACGGTGTGGTTCCGATCGGCGACCGGGGACGCTCGCCGCCCGGCCGGCTGGCGACGAGCTCGGTGAAGGACTCGTTGAAGTCCTCGAGCACAGCAGCACGCCGCGCAAAAGCGTGAGCGGCAGCGGTGGACGCGGTGGCGACCACGAGATCACCGAGCTCTGTCGCCCCGATGGCGTGCGCGGTGGGGCTGAACCACAAGCCGGTCAGCGCACCGACCCCGTCGACCTCGGCGGTGACACGATCATCGGGTGAGGTCTCCCGAACCGAGATGGCAGCGAGCTTCTCGTTGACCTCGCGGAGTCCGTCGAGCTGCGCCCGCGCCCGCGCCTCGAGTTCGTCCATGGCCGAACTCATACCGACCTCATCCAGCTACCGGGCGCACCGGCGACCGCGTCGTCCTCGTACTCGGCCCGGGCGAGGTCGTCAGGACGCGGCAGGTTCATCGCATCGATGATCTCGCTACTCACCCCACCGGCACGCAGCTCGTCACGCCGCGCGACACCGGCTTTCATCGCGGCCTGCTGACACAGCCTGAGCACCTCGGCGGCCAACAGGCCCGGGTCTTTCCGGAGCTCAGCGGGCTCGATCCTGACCGATGTGGGCAAGCCTGATCGGTGGTCAAAACGGCAATGTTCCCGGTGCGCGAAGTCGCGGCAGCCACGTTCCCCCCCTAGATTTCTTCTCCCCTGTGGTTGCAGATAGTACCCACAAGCGCCGACAACGCCAGTCCAGAACATCCGGTGAACCGCCCGTTGGTCTATAGTCCGTGCAGGCGGTGTGCAAGACAGGGCCGGCGATGTCGTCGGCGCCGTGAGCACGCCGGGGTGCGGGGCAGTTCGGGGAGATCGAAGAACTGTGTCCGGGGGTTCGATCGTGCAACAGGGGGCAGTACTTTGAGTTTCGACAATGCCGACGTGCCGGCAGCTCCGCCGTGGCTGCAAGACGCCGCAGAGGTGGATGTCGCCGCGTTCGGTACGCCCCGAGGCGCCGATCCCGCTGTACCACAGCATGATTCGTCAACCGTACCCGACGCCCGTTTGCAGGAACCGTCGAGCGAACACGTACCGGGCAGGCATGGACAGGCTCCCGCAAGCGCCCCTGAGCCTCCAACAGATGAACGACAATCGACTCAGGACGGGCACCCAACGCCCACGCCGCACAACCGTCCATCGCCGGACATGGTGCCGACAGCAGTTCCGCAGCAACACTTCAGCGCTGCGCATGACGGACCCGCGCCCACGGCATTCGATCCTCTGATGTCACAGAGCAATTCGCCGGCCCCGGCACCACACCCCGGCCCGCCACATTCGGGCCCGCCGCACCATCCCGGTCCGCCCCAGTATCCGACCCCGGATCAGCAGCCCGCCCAGCACTTCGCCACTCCGCCCTTCGTCACCGGACCGGGCCCCGCACCGTCTCAACACTTCTCGACGATGCCGCCACCCCACATCTCGCCACCGCAACCGGCATCGCAGACCGGCCCCGGCCCGGCCCAGCACATGCCTCCCCAGCACCATGCGCCACATAGCTACCCCGGCCCGGCGGGGTTCACACCCCAGCCCCGGGCGTCGGGGCCGGCCACCCTCGACGAGGTGGCGCTGCTCCGCAAGGCACGGCGCGCCCCGGCCAGTGGATGGCGACGCACCGTACACAAGTTGTCTGCAGGCGCCATCAACCCCGGCGAGTCGCCGGATGACCTGATCTACAAGCAACTCCTCGATCGGGTGAACCAGCCGGTGCGCGGCGACTACCGCATAGCGGTTCTCTCCCTCAAGGGCGGCGTCGGGAAGACAACCGCAACAGTCGGTTTGGGATCGACCTTCGCTTCCCTGCGCGGCGATCGCGTGATCGCTGTGGACGCGAACCCCGACCTGGGCACGTTAGCTCAGCGCATTCCGCAGCAGACGCGGTCCACCGTGCGCGACCTGCTCTCCGATGAATCGATCTACCGGTACTCGGATGTGCGGGCCCATACCTCCCAGGCGCCGAGCCGGCTGGAAGTTCTTGCTTCCGAACGTGATCCCGCGGTTGCCGAGGCGTTCAGCGAGACCGATTACCGCGGCGTGATGACGGTCCTGCAGCGGTTCTACAACATCATCATCACCGACTGCGGCACCGGGTTGAGCCACTCGGCGATGAACGGTGTGCTCGACATGGCCAATTCACTCATCCTCGTCACCTCGCCCGCCATCGACGGTGCCCGCAGCGCGGGCGCCACCCTGGACTGGTTGCAGGCGCACGGTTTCGGGCATCTGGTCTCCGGCGCGGTGGTGGTACTCAGCTCGTCGCGCCCAGGGGCCTCCACCATCGACACCGGCCAGCTCAGCGCCCACTTCCTCACCCGTTGTCGCGCCGTGCAGCAGATCCCGTTCGACGACCACCTCGCCGAGGGCGCGGAAGTCGACCTCGATCTTCTCGGCAAGGCAACCCGCAGGGCTTTTGTCGAGTTGGCGGCCACGGTCGCCGAGGACTTCTCGACCACCGCATCGCGACGGGGCGAACCCTTTTACAACTCCTGACCCATCCGGTCGACCAGCGAGGTACGAGAATGAACTATCCCATGCCATACGACGATTCGGGCGTTCCTGATCCATACGGTCCGACGCGGCCGGCGAACCCGTCACAGCCGTGGGATCAGACGCACCATCAGCAGCAGCCGTTCCCGGCGCCGCAGTTCGCTCCGCAACCGTTCTACAACCAGCCGTACGGGCCCGGCTACGGTTTCGGCGGCGATCCGGGCGCGCCGTTCGGTCGTGACCCATTCACCGGAGAACCGTTGTCGGACAAGTCGAAAGCGACGGCCGGCCTGCTGCAGCTTTTTCTGGGAGGCTTCGGCGCCGGCCGCTTTTACCTCGGCTCGAACGCTATCGCCGTCACTCAGCTCATCACGCTGTTCGTCGGTTGGCTGCTGACCCTCGTCCTGGTCGGCTGGCTGGTGCTGTTCGGCCTCGGCATCTGGGTGATCATCGATGCGATCATGATGTTCACCGGCGCGGTGCGAGACCCGCGGGGATTCAAGCTGCGTCCCTGACCATTGGGCGGCCTGAAGGTGCACGGGCGACCCGTGGAAGCGGTCAGTCGCCGCAGCACCCGGCCGGGTCGATCGCCGATCTGACCTCACGGGTCACGGAATTGCGTTCGGCGACTTCCTCATCGGGAGGGTAGTCCACACCGACGAGACTCAGGCCGCACGCCGGTGCAACGGGCACCTCGCTGGAGCGAACCCGTTGTCGGAGTAGTCCGGCGCACCATTCGGGTGTGCGTCGGCCCTCCCCCACCACGGCGACCGCACCCACGAGTGAGCGCACCATCGACCAGCAGAAGGCGTCGGCACTCACCTGGGCCACGAGCACGCCATAGTCGTCACGCACCCATTCGAATCGCTGTAGGTCACGAACGGTGGTCGCCCCCTCACGCCGGCGACAGAAAGCGGCGAAATCGTTCAGACCCACCAGTTCTGCTGATGCCTGCTGCATCCTGTCCACGTTGAGGAGCCGTGTCCATGCCGCCGTGGTGCGGGCAGCCACCGGCTCGGCGCCCCAGGGATCATCGGCCAGCCGGTATTCGTAATGCCGGCGCAGCGCCGAGAACCGGGCGTCGAACTCGGCAGGTGCGGTCTCGACATCCTTCACCCGGACGTCGGGCGGCAACATCTTCGCCAGCCGCCGAACGAGGTTCGCGGGTTCACCGGCGATCGACCTGGTCTGCAACGCCTCGCCGGACACGTCGAAGTGGGCGACCTGACCGGTGGCGTGCACGCCGGCATCGGTGCGTCCGGCGACCGTCAGGGCGACGGGCTCTCGGACGATGGTGGACAATGTCTGCTCCAGAACCCCGCACACCGTGCGCTGTCCGGGTTGCCTGGCCCATCCAGCGAAATCTGTTCCGTCATAACCGATCTGCATACGCAGCCGGACCGGCGAGACGAAATGACGAAGCCCGCCACCGGAAACTCCGGTGACGGGCTCGTCAGACATGTTCTCGCTCAGGCGTCAGAATCTTTCTCGGCCGACTTCTTGTCGTCGGAGCCTTCGGCCTTGCCTTCGTCGACGATCTCGGTGGCGCTCTCCGCGGTCGTCTCCTCGGTGAAGCCCTCGGCGACGGCGTCGGCGTTCTCGACCTGTGCGTCGGTGGCCTCATCCAGGGTGGCCTCGACGACATTGTCGCCTTCGGACACCTCGGCGGGAACCTCGGCGACAGGCTCGGAAGCCTTCTGCTTCGAGGCAGCAGCGCGGGTGGCCCGATCGGCCTCCGACGAAGCCGTCTTCTCCCGAACCAGCTCGATCACTGCCATGGGGGCGTTGTCGCCCTTGCGCGGCAGGGTCTTGATGATGCGGGTGTAGCCACCGTTGCGGTCGGCGAAGAACGGGCCGATCTCCGCGAACAGGGTGTGCACCACGTCCTTGTTGCGAATGTCCTTGAGGACCTCACGACGGTGGGCGAGGTTGCCGGCCTTGGCGTGCGTGATCAGCTTCTCCGCGTACGGACGCAGCCGCTTAGCCTTGGCTTCGGTGGTGGTGATCCGGCCGTGCTCGAAGAGCGAGGTGGCCAGGTTCGCCAGCATCGCTTTCTGGTGCGAAGCCGACCCACCGAGGCGGGTACCTTTGTGGGCTTGGGCATTTCGAACTCCTAGGGTTAACTCTCGGCCTCTCGGCCGTGAGCTGGGTTGCGATTAAAGCTGTTCGGTTTCCGCGAAATCCTCGCCGGCATCGGCATCGGAGAAAGCGGCGTCATCTGACCACGTGCCGGTGGCCACGTCGTATCCGGCCACCTGGGACGGATCGAAGCTGGCCGGGCTGTCCTTGAGTGCCAGGCCGAGTGCGTGCAGCTTGACCTTGACTTCGTCGATCGACTTCTGGCCGAAGTTGCGGATGTCGAGAAGGTCCGACTCGGTGCGGGCCACCAGTTCGCCGACCGTGTGCACTCCCTCGCGCTTGAGGCAGTTGTACGAGCGGACGGTGAGCTCGAGATCCTCGATCGGAAGGCTGAACGATGCGATGTGATCGGCCTCGGCGGGCGAGGGTCCGATCTCGACACCTTCTGCTTCGATGTTCAGCTCACGAGCGAGCCCGAACAGCTCGACGAGGGTTTTGCCGGCCGAGGCCAGCGCATCCCGCGCGGTGATCGAGTTCTTGGTCTCGACGTCCAGGACCAGACGGTCGAAGTCGGTGCGCTGCTCGACGCGGGTGGCCTCCACCTTGTAGGTGACCTTGAGGACCGGCGAGTAGATCGAGTCGACCGGGATACGGCCGATCTCAGCGCCCGAGGCCTTGTTCTGCACGGCCGGGACGTAACCGCGACCGCGCTCGACCACGAGCTCGAGCTCCAGCTTGCCCTTGTCGTTCAGGGTGGCGATGTGCAGATCGGGATTGTGCACGGTGACACCGGCCGGAGGCACGATGTCGGCACCGGTGACTGCACCCGGGCCCTGCTTGCGCACGTACATGGTGACCGGCTCGTCCTCTTCGGAGCTCACGACCAGGCCCTTGAGGTTCAGGATGATGTCGGTGACATCTTCCTTGACCCCGGGAACGGTGGTGAACTCATGCAGCACACCGTCGATGCGGATGCTGGTGACAGCAGCGCCGGGGATCGACGAGAGCAGGGTGCGGCGAAGCGAGTTGCCGAGCGTGTACCCGAAACCCGGCTCGAGCGGCTCGATGACGAACTTCGAGCGATCGCCGGAGATGACCTCTTCGGAGAGTGTGGGTCGCTGTGAAATGAGCATAGATTTTTCCTCCTGTGTGAACGTCCGCTATATGACGCTCGACTGCGACAGCAGACCCTTGTGTCTGTTGCCAGGGGCCGACCAGACGCTGGGCAGGGCGAACCCTGCCCAGCGACGAACGGCGGTTACTTCGAGTAGAACTCGACGATGAGCTGCTCGGTGAGCGGCACATCGATCTGCGCGCGCTCAGGCTCCGAGTGCACCAGGATGCGCAGCGTGTCAGGGACAACCTGCAGCCAGCCCGGCGCCTTGCGATCGGCCTGGATTTCCCGGGCGATCTGGAACGGGGTGGTCTGCAGCGACTTCGGGCGGACATCGATGATGTCGAAGCGAGAGACGCGGTAGCTGGGCACATCGACCTTCACACCGTTGACGGTGAAGTGGCCGTGGCTGACCATCTGACGCGACTGGCGACGCGTGCGGGCCAGGCCTGCGCGGTACACCACGTTGTCGAGACGGGTCTCCAGCATCTTCAGCAACTCGTCACCGGTCTTGCCGTTGCGACGGTTGGCCTCTTCGTAGTAGCGACGGAACTGCTTCTCCATCACTCCATAGGTGAAGCGGGCCTTCTGCTTCTCCTGGAGCTGCAGCAGGTATTCGCTCTCCTTGATCCGCGCGCGGCCGTGCTGGCCGGGCGGGTAAGGGCGACGTTCGAACGCCTGGTCTCCGCCGACGAGGTCGACGCGGAGGCGACGTGATTTACGGGTGACGGGTCCGGTATAACGAGCCATTTTCTAGTTCTCTCTTTCCCGTTAGACCCGGCGCCGCTTGGGCGGGCGGCAACCGTTGTGCGGCTGCGGGGTGACATCGGAAATCGTGCCGACCTCGAGGCCGGCGGCCTGCAGTGAGCGGATCGCGGTCTCACGACCGGAGCCCGGTCCCTTGACGAACACGTCGACCTTCTTGACACCGTGCTCCTGCGCCTTGCGGGCAGCGTTCTCGGCAGCGAGCTGCGCGGCGAACGGGGTGCTCTTACGTGAGCCCTTGAAGCCGACGTGGCCCGAGGATGCCCATGCGATGACGTTCCCGGCGGGGTCGGTGATCGAGACGATGGTGTTGTTGAACGTGCTCTTGATGTGCGCGCTGCCGTGCGGGACGTTCTTCTTCTCGCGACGGCGAGTGCCCTTCTTCGGGCCAGCGCTACGTGACTTAGGAGGCATGGATTACTTCTTCTTCCCGGCGATGGTCTTCTTCGGGCCCTTGCGGGTCCGAGCGTTGGTCTTGGTGCGCTGTCCGCGGACGGGCAGGCCACGACGGTGGCGCAGGCCCTGGTAGCAACCGATTTCGATCTTGCGACGAATATCGGCCTGGACCTCGCGGCGCAGGTCACCTTCGACCTTGACCGAGGCTTCGAGGTACTCACGAAGCTTCAAGACGTCTTCGTCGGTGAGGTCCTTGGCGCGCAGATCCGGGCTGAGCCCAGTGGCGTCGAGGATTTCCTTGGAGGTGGTGCGGCCAACTCCGTAGATGTAGGTCAGTGCGATCTCCAGGCGCTTCTCGCGCGGAAGATCAACACCAGCAACACGTGCCATGTGGCGTTTCCTTTGGTTCTCGGAGGTCTGCTCCCAGTCCGTCCCCTACTCTGCGAGGGGCCCCGGCCTCCGTGCCGGGGGTAGGCGGTCATCCGTTTATGGCCGCTGGTGCTGGAAGGTCTTCTGTCGTGCCTGTATTGAGTTGTGTCGCTCTCACAAGCGATCTCCTACAAGTGCTGATCAGCCCTGGCGCTGCTTGTGGCGCAGGTTTTCGCAGATCACCATGACTCGGCCGTTACGCCGGATCACTTTGCACTTTTCGCAGATCGGCTTGACGCTCGGCTGAACCTTCACGTCAGTGATCTCCTTCAAAGCCTGCGGCGTGGCCCTGGGGCCACGCCTGTCGTTGGTGTTCACACCCGGCGGTACCGGGCATGTTGCACTGGCCCTCTCGCCCGCATCAGCGGGCCGAGGTACCGGTCGATTACTTGTAGCGGTAAACGATGCGGCCGCGGGTCAGGTCATAAGGCGAGAGCTCCACGACCACGCGGTCCTCGGGCAGGATGCGGATATAGTGCTGTCGCATCTTGCCGCTGATATGGGCAAGCACCTTGTGGCCGTTCTCCAGCTCAATGCGGAACATCGCATTGGGCAAGGGTTCGACAACACGGCCCTCGACCTCGATCGCGCCTTCTTTGGCCATAGCCTCCACGATTCTGGTGTGTTGACCACACCTGAACAGTTCTGTTCGGTTACCTTCTTGGCACGCACTTGTCCCGGGCTTTCGAGTCTCAGTTGGCAGGGGACTCGAACGAGCTCTGCGGATCTGGGCACAAAAACAACCCGGCGCGCGGGCGCACCGTTGATCTACATTACGCGTTCGCGCAGCTCAGGACAAATACGCCCAGTTCGAGCCGCTCAGATCCCCGCCGACCGGGCGTTTTCAGCACCTCGCCGCGTCGCCTTTTCGCCCACAAGGGCAGTGGCCCGGATTCCGAAGGCTCACGACGTCACCTCTTGACGGCCATCCCCCATCAGTTTACGGTGACTCCAATCACATCGATTTGAAACGTTTCAAAGACGTTCATCCCCGTCTCATCCGCCGGCTTCCCGGCCGGATGCCCGATCAGCTCAAGGACCCACGATGGCTCCCACCCCGAACACTCATCTCACGGACTCCCGGGCAGGAGACGGACCACCGGCACGCCGGCGAGTGTGTTTCACCATGAACCTGCGACCCGAACGCGTGGACGACTACCTCGCGGCACACGAGCACGTCTGGCCCGAGATGCTCGATGCCCTGCGCGCCGCCGGCTGGCACAACTACTCGCTTTTCCTGCGACGCCGCGACGGACTGGTTGTCGGCTACCTCGAGACCGACGACTTCGACCGTGCGGTGGCCGAGATGGACGCGACTGATGTCAACGCCCGCTGGCAGTCCTCGATGGCCGAGTACTTCACCGACCCCGCCGGTCGCGGACCGGATCAGACGCTCGAACGACTCACCGACTACTTCCACCTCGACTGAGGGGAGATCCCCTGCCCATCCCGTCGCGGCTGCGTCTCATCGGCATCCGCCCGATCGCATCAACCAATTACCCTGCACAAGACTCACCCCACAAGGAGTACCCATGAAATTGGGGGCCAAGAAGACCACGGGATGGAAAGCAACCATCTCCGTGGCCATGTCCAACTACATCGAGGCCGGCTCGATCATCGCGATCGCCACGAGCCTCGGATTCTGGCAAGACGAGTTCGGGATCAGCAACTTCGCGGTCGGCCTTCTCGCCGCGCTGAGCGCCAACGCCTTTGGTGCGGCCGTCGGCGCAGCAATCGGTGGGCCACTGTGTGACCGGTACGGCCGCAAGGCGATCTACACCTACGACCTGCTGCTGTACATGGTCGGTGTGCTCATCGCCGCGTTCGCGATGAACTTCACCATGCTGCTACTGGCATTCGTCGTGACCGGCCTGGCGGTCGGTGCGGGAGTCCCGGCATCGTGGACGTACATCGCCGAACAAGCACCCTCCAATGCGCGAGCCCGCCATGTGGGAACAGCACAGTTGGCGTGGTCCGTCGGGCCACTGATCGGCTTCGCCCTGGCCGCCGCACTGGCGCCGCTGGAGTTGCTGGGTTCGCGGTTGATCTTCCTGCATCTGTTTGTGGTCGCGGCCATCGTCTGGTGGATCCGGCAAGGCCTCGTCGAATCGAAGATCTGGACCGAAGAGGGCCATGACACCACCTCAGACCAGGCACAGCGCGTCAGCGGTGGCAACGGTCTGCGCGGATTGTTCTCGCGCAAGAAGAACATCACGGCACTGCTCGTCCTGATCGGCATCTACGGGTTCTGGAACACCGTGGCGGGCCAGGCGGGCATCTTCATGCCGCGGGTGTACGAGACCGCAGGCCTCGACAGCGAGGTGCAGCAGAACCTGCTACAGGTCCTGGTGTGGGGAATGACCGTTCTGGCAACCTATTTCGGGTTCATGCGCTACGGTGACCGCGTCTCGCAGCGCACGCTGTATGTGGCCGGCGCCGTCCCCGGCATCATCGGATGGGGCGTGTTGGTGTTGTTCACCGACGGCGGTCTGCCCACGCTGCTCATCTTCGCGATCTGCTGGGGCATCTCGAGCGGTATCGGCGCGCAGGCCTTCTACAGCCTCTGGGCCAGCGAGTTGTTCGCCACCCCGTACCGCGCGAGTGCACAAGGCTTCATGTTCTTCGTGGTCCGCACGGCGACCGGGGCACTGAGTTACTTCTTCCCCACCCTGCTCGCTGCCGTCGGACTGGCCTGGGTCGGCCTGTTGCTCGTAACCCTGCTGACCGTCGCCCTCATCATCGGTGCGATCGCCACCCCGAACACCCGCGGCAAGACACTGCAGCAGATCGAGATCGAGCGTTACGGCGAACCCCTCAGTCCGGAACTGGCGAGCGCATCGAACGTGGCTGCGGATCATCCCGTCCCGTCCGAGCCCGCTGACCGACCGGCGCCCGCCTCGGTGCCCACGGGTGGGGGTCTGTAGCGATGGCATCACCTCGACATGCAAATATTGAAACGTTTCAAGAACCCGACGATCGCAAGGACTCCACACCGATGACAGCTGTGAACGCACCCGGGTCCCTCCTGGAGAACCTCGCAATCGAGTTGCCGTCCTGGGCATTCGGGAACTCCGGGACCCGCTTCAAGGTCTTCGGTACGCCGGGCACGCCTCGCACCGTCGAGGAGAAGATCGCCGACGCCGCCGTCGTCAACCGCCTCACCGGGTTGGCACCCTCGGTTGCGCTGCACATCCCCTGGGACATGACCGACGACTTCTCGGCGTTGGGACGGTACGCCGCCGACCACGGCGTGCGGCTCGGCACCATCAACTCGAACACCTTCCAGGACGACGACTACAAGTTCGGCAGCCTCACCCACATCGACAAGACCGTGCGCCAGAAGGCAATCGACCACCACCTGCGATGCATCGAGGTGATGAACCAGACCGGGTCGCGGGACCTCAAGATCTGGCTTGCCGACGGCACCAACTACCCCGGCCAGGGCGACATCCGGGGCCGGCAGGATCGCCTCGCCGAATCGCTGGCAACCATCTACCAGCACATCGGAGAAGATCAGCGACTCGTGCTCGAATACAAGTTCTTCGAGCCGGCGATGTACATGACCGACGTGCCGGACTGGGGTACCTCCTACACGCAGGTCAGTGCTCTCGGCGAGCGAGCGATGGTCTGCCTCGACACCGGGCATCACGCACCCGGCACCAACATCGAGTTCATCGTGGCCCAGTTGCTGCGCCTGGGGAAGCTCGGGTCGTTCGACTTCAACTCGCGTTTCTACGCAGACGACGACCTGATCGTCGGGGCGGCCGACCCGTTCCAGTTGTTCCGCATCATGTGCGAGGTGATCCGCGGCGGCGGTCTCGACGCCGACTCCCCGGTGGCCCTCATGCTCGACCAATGCCACAACGTCGAAGAGAAAATCCCCGGGCAGATCCGCTCCGTACTCAATGTGCAGGAGATGACAGCACGAGCTCTGCTCGTCGACACCGACGCGCTGGCCGCCGCACAAGAAGCGGGAGATGTGTTGGGTGCCAACGGAATAGTGATGGACGCGTTCTACACGGACGTGAGACCGATGCTGGCCCAGTGGCGCACCGAACGTGGACTGCCCGCCGATCCGATGGACGCGTTCGCGGCGTCGGGGTACCGAGAACAGATGGCGACCGAGCGGGCCTCGGGCACCCAGTCGTCCTGGAACGCATGAGACCGAAGGAAACCCGATGACAACAGCAAGCCCGAGTACCAACCCCACCGTCAGCGCGCTGATCAAGCGGTCCAACCGACTCGGTTCCGACCCCAAGAACACCAACTATGCCGGCGGCAACACCTCTGCCAAAGGCACCGACATCGACCCCGTCACCGGCGCCGACGTCGACCTGATGTGGGTCAAGGGATCCGGCGGCGACCTCGGCACCCTGACCGAGAAAGGCCTGGCCGTTCTGCGCCTGGATCGACTCCGGTCCTTGGTCGACGTGTACCCCGGTGTCGAGCGCGAAGACGAGATGGTCGCGGCGTTCGACTACACGCTGCACGGGCGCGGTGGCGCTGCGCCGTCGATCGACACCGCCATGCACGGTCTCGTCGACGCCGCCCATGTCGACCACCTGCATCCCGACTCCGGAATCGCAATCGCGACCGCTGCAGACGGTGAGGCCATCACCAAGCAGATCTACGGCGACCGGGTGATCTGGATCCCGTGGCAGCGACCGGGTTTTCAGCTCGGTCTCGACATCGCCGAACACAAACGTCGCAATCCGCAGGCCATCGGCACCATCCTCGGCGGACACGGCATCACAGCGTGGGGCGAGACGTCCGAGGAGGCCGAGGCGAACTCACTGGAGATCATCAGGGCGGCCGAAGAGTACATCGCCCGCAACGGGCGACCGCAGCCTTTCGGCCCGGCGCTGCGTGGGTTCGGGCCGCTGCCCGACGACAAGAGGCGGGCCAAGGCGGCGGCACTGGCGCCTACACTGCGCGGCCTGGTGAGCACCGACAATCCTCAGGTCGGTCACTTCACGGACACCGATCCCGTCCTCGAATTCCTTTCTGCTGCAGAGCATCCACAGCTGGCAGCTCTCGGCACCTCCTGCCCCGATCACTTCCTGCGCACCAAGGTGAAGCCGATGGTGCTCGACCTGCCTGCCGACGCATCCGTGGACGACTGCATCGCCCGATTGAAGGAGCTGCACGCCGCGTACCGCAAGGACTACACGGCCTACTACGAGCGGCACGCCACACCCGACTCCCCCGCCATGCGCGGTGCCGATCCGGCGATCGTGTTGATCCCCGGGGTCGGGATGTTCAGCTACGGAAAAGACAAACAGACCGCGCGGGTTGCCGGTGAGTTCTACCTCAACGCCATCAACGTGATGCGCGGCGCCGAGGCCATCTCGCACTACCGCCCCATCGACGAGGCCGAGAAGTTCAGGATCGAATACTGGGCGCTGGAAGAGGCCAAGCTGGCCCGGATGCCGAAACCGAAGCCGCTGGCGACACGCATCGCGCTTGTCACCGGGGCAGCTTCGGGTATCGGCAAGGCCATCGCGCAGCGCCTGGCCGCCGAGGGTGCCTGTGTGGTGATCGCCGATCTCGACGCCGACAAGGCACGGGCAGCCGCCGAGGAGATCGGCTCGTCCGACGTGGCAATCGGTATCCGTGCCGACGTCACCGACGAAGAGCAGGTGCAAGCGGCGGTCGACGCGTGTGTGCTGGCCTTCGGAGGTATCGACCTGGTGGTGAACAATGCCGGCCTCTCACTGTCGAAGTCGTTGCTGGACACCACTGCCGCGGACTGGGACCTGCAGCACAACGTGATGGCCCGTGGTTCCTTCCTGGTGTCGAAGGCGGCCGCCAAGGCTCTCATCGAGCAGCAGATGGGCGGTGACATCCTTTACATCTCGTCGAAGAACTCGGTGTTCGCCGGCCCGAACAACATCGCCTACTCGGCGACCAAGGCCGACCAGGCACATCAGGTTCGCCTGCTCGCGGCAGAGCTCGGCGAACACGGCGTGAAGGTGAACGGCATCAACCCCGATGGTGTTGTTCGCGGCTCGGGGATCTTCGCCGGTGGATGGGGCGCCAAACGCGCTGCGGTGTACGGAGTGCCGGAGGAAGAGCTCGGTGAGTTCTACGCGCAGCGCACCTTGCTCAAACGTGAGGTGCTGCCGGAGAACATCGCCAACGCGGCGTTTGTCCTGTGCAGCGCGGACATGTCGCACACGACCGGCCTGCACGTGCCGGTCGACGCCGGTGTGGCGGCGGCCTTCCTGCGATGACGAGGTCAGGGCCGACACGGCAGCTGGTGGCGGTGGATCTCGGCGCCACCAGCGGCCGGGTCATGCTCGCCGAGGTCGGTGGCGGACAGCTGCGCATCGAGCAACTCACCCGCTTCGCCAACGGGCCCCTACCGATCTGGGACGGGACCCGGACGGGCCTGCACTGGGATGTGCCCGGGCTTTTTGCGCACATCCGAGAGGGGCTGGCACTGGCCGCGAGGCGGCGCCCGACCTGACGGGCATCGGGATCGACTCGTGGGCGGTGGACTACGGACTGCTCCGCGATGGACGCCTGCTCGGTCTGCCCTACCACTACCGCGACGACCGATCGTCCGTCGGCACCGAGATCGTGCACAACGCCGTATCGCCGGAGATCCTTTACTCGCGCAACGGCCTTCAGTTCTTGCCGTTCAACACCGTGTACCAGTTGGCCGCGGAGAAGGCGTGCGGCACCCTGGAGTTGGCCGACCACGCACTGCTCATCCCCGACCTCATCGGATACTGGCTGACCGGTCAGATGCGCACCGAGCGCACGAACGCCTCGACAACCGGGCTGCTCGACATCCACGGGCACTGGGACGACGACCTGATGTCGACCCTGGGCGTCCCGACAGACCTGTTCGGTCCGCTGATCGAGCCCGGTTGCGAACTCGGGCAGGTGTTGCCGTCGGTCGGTTCGGGTCTGGGTGTGACAGGGGGTGTGACCGTGAACGCGGTCGCATCCCACGACACCGCGTCGGCTGTCGCCGCTGTACCGATGAATCCCGACAATGCCGCCTACATCTCCTGCGGCACGTGGGGCCTGGTCGGTGTGGAACTGGCCCACCGGGTGGTGGATCAGGCCGCCCGCTCGGCGAACTTCACCAACGAGGTCGGTGCCGATGGTCGTATCCGCTTCCTGCGCAACGTGATGGGTTTGTGGTTGCTCAGCGAATCGGTCCGGCAATGGGAACGCGAGGGCACCGTGATCGACCTCCCCGACCTGATCGACGGGGCCACCTTCGCCCAACCTCCGGCACAAGTCTTCGACACCGACGCCGACGAGTTCCTGACCCCTGGCGACATGCCTTCGCGCATCTCGAGGTGGTACACCCAGCGGGGCCTACCGGCCCCGAACGGGCATGCCGAGATGGTGCGCGCCATCTTGGAGAGTCTGGCCGCCGCTTTTGCCGAACGCGTGCAACAGGCCGCGCAGCTCTCGGCAACCGAGGTACGAACCGTGCACATGGTCGGCGGTGGAGCCCAGAACCGCCTGCTGTGCCAGCTGACCGCCGACCGGCTCGGCCTGCCGGTGCTCGCCGGTCCGGTGGAGGCCACCGCCATCGGCAACGTACTGATCTCGGCTCGCACACAACAACTGATCGGCGCCGATCTCGCCGCTGCTCGCGCGATGGTCGCGGCAGCCTTCCCCCCACAGCAGTATGATCCGCGACCAGCGGCTCTGAGAAAGGCATGACGATGAAGCGGCAGATTCCCAAGCCCCACGACCTCGCCCCCTTGATGCAATTCAAGAAGCCGGAGTTCAACGGCAAGAAGCGACGTCTCGAGGCCGCGCTGACCATCGAGGACCTGCGCGCCATCGCCAAACGCCGGACCCCGCGCGCAGCGTTCGACTACACCGATGGGTCGGCCGAGGCGGAGCTGTCCATCACCCGGGCCCGTCAGGCCTTCGCCGACATCGAGTTCCATCCGGCGATCCTGCGGGACGTGTCCAAGGTCTCCACCGGCTGGGACGTGCTCGGCGGCCCGGTGCAGCTGCCGTTCGGTATCGCACCCACCGGCTTCACCCGGATGATGCAGACCGAAGGCGAGATCGCCGGTGCCCACGCCGCCGCGCGCGCAGGCATCCCGTTCTCGCTGTCCACCATGGGGACTGCATCCATCGAGGATGTGAAGGCCGCGAACCCGCTCGGCCGCAACTGGTTCCAGCTGTACATGTGGAAGGAACGCGAGCGCTCGATGGCGCTTGTCGACCGCGCAGCCAAGGCCGGGTACGACACCCTGCTGGTGACCGTGGACGTACCGGTCGCCGGGGCCCGCCTGCGGGACAAGCGCAACGGGATGTCGATACCGCCGGCCCTGACACCCGGCACCGTCATCAACGCACTGCCCCGCCCCCAATGGTGGATCGACTTCCTGACCACCGAACCGCTGGCCTTCGCGTCCCTGGACCGATGGTCGGGGACGGTCGCGGAACTGCTGGACACGATGTTCGACCCCACGGTCACCTTCGACGACCTGGCCTGGATCCGCGCCCAGTGGCCCGGCAAGCTGGTGGTCAAAGGCATCCAGACGGTGGCCGACGCCAAGGCCGTCGTCGACCTGGGGGTGGACGGGCTGGTGCTGTCCAATCACGGCGGCAGGCAACTCGATCGGGCCCCGATCCCGTTCCACCTGTTGCCCCACGTCGCAGCCGAGGTAGGCCGCGACACCGAGATCATCCTCGACACCGGCATCATGTCGGGCGCGGACATCGTGGCGGCAGTTGCGCTCGGCGCCCGGTTCACCCTCATCGGCCGCGCCTACCTGTACGGCTTGATGGCGGGCGGCGAGGCAGGCGTCAACCGTGCCGTCGACATCCTCGCCGAGCAGATCGAACGCACCATGCGACTGCTCGGTGTCACCTGTCTTGAAGAGCTCAATCCCGGGCACGTCACCCAACTCGTCCGGCTCGCCCCGATGCCCGCACACGCCCCGTCGCCGGAGACGACCCGATAGCCTTTCGGGCAGTACCCGTTCGACCGATCACCCGGTCTGCGGTCCCGTGGGCGATGTCGAAAGGAGCGTACGGCGATGGCGGTGAGCGTTCGCGACGTCGCCGCTGCGGCGGAGGTGTCCGTCGGGACGGTCTCCAACGTCCTCAACGCACCGGAGAAGGTCGCCCCGACCACCGTCGATCGGGTCCATCGAGCCATCGCCGACCTCGGATTCGTCCGCAACGATGCGGCCCGGCAGCTCAAGGCGGGCCGGTCACGGTGTGTCGGGCTGATCGTCCTCGACGTCGGTAACCCGTTCTTCACCGACCTGGCGCGGGCGGCCGAACGCAGGGCCGCCGAGAACCGGCTCACCGTACTCCTCGGGACCTCCGACGATGACCCGGCACGAGAACGCGCATACGTCGAAACCTTTGACGAACAACGCGTTTACGGCGTCCTGGTCTCCCCCGTCGGAGACGACCTGAGCCGTCTCGCCGAGCTCCACCGACGCGGGACCCCGGTGGTCCTGGTGGACCGTCGCGGCGAGGGAAGCCCGTTTTCGTCGGTGGCGGTCGACGATGTCGCCGGGGGCAGACTCGCCTGCGAACATCTCTGCGCCATCGGTCGCCGGCGCATCGCCTTCATCGGCGGACCGGCAGGTCTTCACCAGGTCGCCGACCGGTTGCGCGGGGCACGCGAGGCGGTCGCCGAGGTCCAGGGCGCCCAGCTCGAGGTCATCACGACGGGCGCCTTGAGCGTGCTCGCGGGCCGCGCTGCCGGCGAGGGCATCCGCTCGCGACCGGCGGCCGACCGTCCCGACGCCATCTTCTGCGCCAACGACCTGTTGGCCATCGGCGTACTGCAAGCACTGACGATGCTCGGAGATGTGTCGGTTCCCGGCGACATCGCGCTGATCGGGTACGACGACATCGACTTCGCACAGTCCGCCGTCGTCCCCCTCTCGTCGATCCGTCAGCCCAGTGGTCAGCTCGGGACTCACGCCGTGGATCTGCTGCTCGCCGAGACGGACAGGGCTCCGGGCGCCGGTCCCGAGCACATCCTGTTCCAGCCGGAGCTGGTCGCCCGCGCCTCCACCGTGGGCGCGACACCGAGCGATCAGGCCCTCGACGTCTGACACCGCTGGCGCACGCCCCGCAATCGTGAAACACTCGTTGTCAGATGTGAACGGGGTCACAAGGAGGCAGCGCGTGAAAGAAGAGAAAACCACCTATTGCCGGATCTGCGAACCGCTCTGCGGGATGATCGCCACCGTTGAGGACGGGAAGCTGCTCTCGCTGCGGCCGGACAAGCAGAATCCGTTGTCCAAAGGCTTCGCCTGCCCCAAGGGCATAGCCTTCACGGAGATAGTCAACGATCCCGACCGCGTTCTGCACCCTTTGCGCAAGAATGAGTTCGGCGAGTTCGAAGAGGTTTCCTGGGACACCGCGATGTCCGACATCACCTCTCGCCTCGGCGCGATCCACCGCCGTGACGGTGCCGGCAGCATCGGATGGTATTTCGGCAATCCGGCAACATTCTCCACCGGCCACACACTCTGGGTGGCCAACTTCACGACGCTGCTGGGCACACCGCACGTCTACTCGGCCGGGTCGCAAGACGTCAACAACCGATTCGTGGCGAGTCACTTCCTCTACGGCACCCCGGTTGCCGCACCCATTCCCGACATCAACCGGGTGCAGTTCCTGGTGATCATCGGCGCCAATCCCGTTGTCTCCCACGGCAGTGTGATGAGTTCACCGCGTATCCGTGAAAGCCTGCAGGCCATCACGAACCGCGGTGGACGCGTGCTGGTGATCGACCCTCGCCGCACCGAGACCGCCCGCGAGTTCGAATGGCAGCCGATCGTCCCGGATACCGACGCGCTGCTGCTCCTGTCGCTCCTGCACGTCATGTTCGCCGAGAAGCTCGCCGACGAGGATCAGCTGGCCGAGCAATCCACCGGTCTCGAGTCGATCAAAGAGCTGGCCGCCGGTTTCGCTCCCGAGATGACCGCCGATAGCACAGGCATCGATCCCCAGACCGTGCGCGATCTGGCCCGCACCCTGGTGGTCACCGACCGCGCCGCGATCTATGGCCGGATCGGGACGTCGCTGGGTCGCGCAGGCACCCTCACCACCGCGTTGCTCGACATCGTCAACCTCGTCGCCGGCAACCTCGACGTCGCCGGCGGATCCATGTTCGGCGATCTGGGCATCCCCGGACAACGCCTGGGTGTGGCAGCGCTGCAACATGTCTCGCGGTTCGCGTGGAACGGACGACGCAGCAGGGTCGGCGATCTGCCGCAGGTTCTGGGCACCGCTCCGGCCTCGGTGATGGCCAAGGAGATGCTCACCCCGGGCAAAGGACAACTCAAGGCCCTGTTCGTGAGCGCCGGCAATCCGGTTCTGTCGGTGCCCAACGGCGACGAACTCTCCAAGGCGCTCGACGACCTGGAGTTGATGGTGTCCCTCGACTTCTATCAGAACGAGACCAACGCTCACGCCGACTACATCCTGCCCACCACCACGATGTACGAGCGGTCCGACTTCCTCCTCCCCTTCCAGGCCCTGTTCACCACGCCGTTCAAACAGGCCACCGAAGCCGTCATCCCGCCTCGCGGGGAAGCGCGCGAAGAATGGGAGATCATCAACGAGCTCGTGGCGTCGCTTGCCAAACAGGCACCGCTGTTGGGCGGGCTGCACCTGTTCAACAAGTTCGCCGATCTGGTCGGTAAGCCGTGGACTCCGACGACGCTCTCCGATCTGGTGGTGCGCATCGGGATGGGCGGTGACCGTTTCGGTCTTCGTCGCGGGGGCCTCACCTTCGAGAAGCTGATCAACAAGTTCCCGCACGGCAAGATAGTCGCGGACAATCTCGAGCCCGGCCAGCTGCGCAAGATCGTCACCCATCGAGCGCGCAAGATCCGGCTGGACGCGCCCGAGTTGCTCGCCGAGATCGACCGCCTCGAGCGTGACGCCGACCCCGGCTACCCTCTACGGCTCATCGGCATGCGCGAGATCCGTTCAGAGAACAGCTGGCAGCACAACGCCCCGATGTTGTTGCGCGGAGGCAGGACTCATGCGGCCCGCATGCACCCCACCGATGCCGCCGACCGAGGAATCGCGGAGGGCGAGCTGATCAGTGTCGCCTCGCGGCACGGTCAGATCGCGCTCCCGGTGACGCTGACGGACGACATCAAACAGGGCGTCGTCGCCATCCCACACGGCTGGGGCCACAACGGGAACGGCGGGTGGACCAGAGCGAACGACGCCGCGAGCAACGACCTCGGCACCGGCGGGGTCAACGTCAACAAGCTCATCTCCTCGGACCCCGAGGATCTCGAGCGCCTGGCAGGGATGGCCAACATGACCGGCGTGCCGATCCAGGTTGCCGCCCTCTACCGCACGTCCGACTCCATCCGCGACCGGCTGAGCGCGTCATCGGACATGGTCGCCTCCGGCGAGTAGCGCAGGGCCCGCCCCGAGGTCAGATCAGCTTGGCGAGGTCCTCGACGATGTCACCGTCACCGAGTACGTGCACGGCGACATGGTCGGCTCCCGCCGACAGATGCGCGTCGAGCTGTTCCCGGACCACTTCTGCGGTGCCGTGCGCCACCAGGGCGTCGATCAGCGCATCGCTGCCACCATCAGCGATGTCTGAGTCGGTGAAGCCGAAGCGTTTGAGGTTGTTGGTGTAGTTCTGCAGATGCAGGTACGGCTGGTCGACGAAAGGTCGACCCACCGAACGGGCCAGCGCTGCGTCGTCGGTAAGCACAACCTTGTGCTCAGGTGCCAGAAAACTACCCGGCCCCAGGATCTCCCGCGCGTACGCCGTGTGGGCGGCCGGCACCAGGTACGGGTGCGAACCGAGGGCGCGGTCGCGAGCCAGGCGCAGCATGCGCGGCCCGAGTGCAGCGATCACCCTCCGGTCGACCGGCACTCCACCTTCGTCGAGAACGTCGAGGTATTCGACGAGCGAGTCGTACGGACTGCGATATTCCGCGATCGCCTCGGGGTGGCTCACGCCCACGCCGAGCAGAAACCGACCGGGGAAGTCAGATTCGAGCTCTCTGTACTGCTTCGCGATCTCGGCCGCATCGGTGTTCCAGATCGCAGCGATGCCGGTGGCGACGTGGACCGTCTCCGTGGCAGCCAGGAGCTTGCGCACCGGGGCCAGCGATGTGGGCGAACCACCCAGCCAGATGGTGCCGTACCCGAGCTTCTCGATCTGCCGTGCTTGATCCGGGGAAATCGCCGAGAACCCGGCCCACACCCCATAGTTGCCGAAGTCAGTCATAGCCCGTTCAACCCTGAGCGGTCCGGTGCCATTCCATCGGGTGGTCGGCCGCCCGCTAAGTTGGCCGGGTGAGAGCACTTCTGCAGAGGGTCACCGAAGCGTCGGTCGAGGTCGAAGGTGAGGTGGTCGGCCGGATCGAACCCGGCGATGGTCGCCATGGCCTGGTCGCGCTCATCGGGGTGACGCACACCGATGGCGCCGACGACGCCAGGACCCTCGCCGACAAGATCTGGCGGCTCCGGATTCTCGACGGAGAGAAGTCAGCTGCCGACCTCGGCGCACCAATTCTCGTGATCAGTCAGTTCACCCTGTACGCCAACACTGCCAAGGGACGTCGGCCGTCGTGGAATGCGGCAGCGCCGAGTTCGGTGGCAGAGCCACTCGTGGCAGAGGTGGTCGCAGCGCTGCGGTCGTCGGGTGCCGAGGTGGCGACCGGCCGGTTCGGGGCGCACATGCAGGTCAGCCTGGTCAACGACGGCCCGGTGACCATCATGTTGGAGGTCTGAGACCCGATTTTGGTGGGTTCCGGTGAACCTGACCTGCAGGTTTACCCACCCGAACCCACCACTATGGGATTACGGGCGGACGGTGAGGATGCGAGGACCGTCGGAGGTGACCACAACGGTGTGCTCCCAATGCGAGGCTCGGGTGCCGTCGTTGGTGATGACGGTCCAACCGTCGTCGAGCACGGTGGTTTCCACCGTGCCGAGGGTGAGCATGGGTTCGATCGCGAGCGTGGATCCGATCACCAGCTGCGGGCCCCGGCCCGCCTTGCCCTCGTTCGGCAGGAACGGGTCCAGATGCATCTCGCGTCCGATGCCGTGACCGCCGTATCCGTCCACGATGCCGAAGGTCCGGCCGTAGGTCTTCTCCGCAGCACGGGTGGCCGTCTCGATCGCATGCGAGATGTCGGTGAGCCGGCCGCCGTCGACCATCGCGGCGATACCGGCCTCCATGGCCAGGCGGGTCGCGTCGTTGAGGTCCTGATCTGCCGCCGACAGGTCACCGACCCCGAAGGTCCACGCGGAGTCACCGTGCCAGCCGTCGAGAATCGCACCACAGTCGATGGACACCAGGTCATGCTCGGCGAGCACCACGTCCTTGGACGGGATGCCGTGCACCACAACGTCGTTGACCGACGAACAGATGGAGCCGGTGAACCCGTGGTAGCCGAGGAACGATGGGACGGCCCCGGCCTCGCGGATCACCGTCTCGGCGACCTCGTCCAGTTCCAGGGTGGAGACACCTGCCTTGGCGGCTTCGCGTACGGCGACCAGCGCGCGGCCGACAACCTCACCGGCAGCGGCCATCGCATCCACCTCGCCCGCCGAACGGAACGGAACGGGCTTGGGTCTACGAAACCCCATCAGAACCTACAACTCTCAGATGCTCAGGCGCCGATGGCCCGCAACACGCGCTGGTGTACCTCGTTGACGTCGCCCATGGCGTCGATGGTCTTGACCGTGTCGGCGTAGTACTCGAGCAGCGGCGCCGTCTCCGTGAGGTAGACCTGCATACGGTTGCGGATCACTTCTTCGGTGTCGTCCGCACGTCCGCGAGCCAGCATCCGCTTGACCACAACATCTTCGTCGACGCCGAACGACAGCACCGCATCCAGCTTGGTGTCGAGCTCATCGAGGATGTGTGTGAGCGCATCGGCCTGGTCGGTCGAACGGGGGAAACCGTCGAGGATGAAACCTTTGGCGGCATCCGGCTCGGCAACGCGAGCGCGAACCATGTCGATCGTGATCTCCGACGGCACCAGATTGCCGGCATCAAGATACTTCTTCGCTTCGAGCCCGATCGGGGTGCCCTGCGAGATGTTGGCGCGGAACAGGTCTCCGGTGGAGATGTGCGGGATTCCCAGGCTTTCCGAGATGAGTTCTGCCTGCGTACCCTTGCCGGCGCCGGGCGGGCCGAGAATCACCAGTCTCACTTGAGAAACCCTTCATACTTGCGCTGCATGAGCTGCGAATTGACCTGCTTGACGGTGTCCAACCCGACGCCGACCATGATCAGCACCGCGGTGCCGCCAAACGGGATGTTCTGCACCGATCCCGAATTGCCGATCTCCAGGAAGAGGTTGGGCAACACGGCGATGGTGCCGAGATAGATGGAGCCGGGCAGAGTGATTCGGCTCAGCACGTAGCCGAGGTAGTCCGCCGTTGGCTGACCCGGGCGGATGCCCGGGATGAAGCCGCCGTACTTCTTCATCTCGTCCGCACGCTCTTGTGGGTTGAACGTGATCGCGACATAGAAGTACGTGAAGAAGATGATCATCAAGAAGTAGACGAGGATGTAGACCGGATTGCTCGGGTCCACGAGATACGTCTGGATCTGACGCTGCCACCACGAGGGTTCCTCGGTGGAACTCTGCGTCAGCTGGAGGATCAGGTTCGGCAGGTACAGCAAGGACGACGCGAAGATGACGGGGATGACGCCTGCCTGGTTCACCTTCAACGGGAGGTAGGTGGACGAACCGCCGTACATTTTGCGGCCGACCATCCGCTTGGCATATTGCACCGGGATACGGCGCTGCCCCTGTTCGATGAACACCACGCCGGCGACGATGGCCAGTGCGGCCAGCAACACCAAGAAGAAGACCAGGCCACCACGGGTGTCGAGGATGGTCTTGCCCTCGGACGGGATGCGGGCGGCGATACCGGCGAAGATCATCAGCGACATACCGTTGCCGATGCCACGCTCGGTGATCAATTCACCGAACCACATCACCACGAGCGCGCCCGCAGTCATCACGAGGACGATGATGAACAGCCCGAAGATCGATTGATCCCGAAGGATCTGATCACCGTTCTCACACTCGGGGAGCAGATCGCCACGGTCGGCGAGAGCGACGATGCCGGTGGACTGCAACAAGGCCAGGGCGAGCGTCAGATACCGCGTGTACTGCGTCATCTTCGCCTGGCCGGACTGGCCCTCTTTACGCAGCTGCTCGAAACGTGGGATCACCACGGTCAACAGCTGAACGATGATGCTGGCGGTGATGAACGGCATGATGCCGATGGCGAACACCGACAGCTGGAGCAGGGCTCCACCGGAGAACATGTTGATCAGGGAGTAGATGCCGGCCGAGTCGCCCTGAGACGCCGCGTCCAGACACTGCTGAACCTGCTTATAGTCCACGCCGGGCGACGGAATGGTCGCGCCGAGACGATAAAGAATGATGATTCCCAGTACGAAGAGAATCTTCCGCCTCAGGTCGGGTGTCCTGAAGGCCGATATGACGGCGGAACGCACTAACTCCTCCTGGGCAATGTCGCTCCGGCAGCAGCGTTGCACCGGGCTACAAACAACTCTTGGACTCTAACAGTCACGCGCCGGGGATCCGGCGTGCGACCACTGAAGTGGCGAGCGGCGCGCGCAGTTGCAAACGCGCCGCCCGCCACTGTAGCGAGTCCTGGGTGGTGGGTGATCGACGTCTGCCCTACAGGACAGTCGTGGACCCGCCCGCAGCAGCGATCTTCTCGCTCGCGGACGACGAGAACTTGTTGGCGGAAACCTGCACGGCCACCGACAATTCGCCCTCGCCGAGAACCTTCACCAGCTCGTTCTTGCGAACGGCACCCTTGGCGACCAACTCGTCGACACCCACGGTGCCCCCTTCGGGGAACAGCCGGGCGATGTCACCGATGTTGACAACCTGGTACTCGACCCGGTTGCGGTTCTTGAAACCCTTGAGCTTGGGCAGCCGCATGTGGATGGGCATCTGCCCGCCCTCGAAGCGGGCAGGCACGTTCTTGCGTGCCTTGGTGCCCTTGGTGCCACGTCCCGAGGTCTTACCCTTGGAACCTTCACCGCGACCCAGGCGGGTCTTCTCTGTCTTCGACCCGGGGGCGGGCCGCAGATGATGCAGTTTGATTGTCATGGAACTAAACCTCTTCGACGGTCACGAGGTGCCGGACCGCATTGATCAGGCCGCGGTTCTGGGCATTGTCCTCGCGGGTGACGGTCTTGCGGATGCCCCGGAGTCCGAGGGTCCGCAGGCTGTCACGCTGGTTGCGCTTGGAACCGATGGTGCTCTTCACCTGGGTGATCTTCAGTTCTGCCATTTCACTACGCTCCCTGTCCTGCTCGGGCTCGCAACATACCGGCCGGTGCGACGTCTTCGATTGGCAGGCCACGACGTGCAGCCACCTCTTCGGGACGCTGCAGCAGCTTGAGCGCTGCCACGGTTGCGTGCACGACGTTGATGGCGTTGTCGCTGCCCAGGCTCTTGCCGAGGATGTCGTGGACACCCGCGCACTCGAGCACGGCACGCACCGCGCCACCGGCGATCACACCGGTACCGGGGCTGGCCGGACGGAGCATCACGACTCCGGCCGCAGCCTCACCCTGAACCGGGTGGGTGATGGTCGCGCCGATCATCGGGACGCGGAAGAAGTTCTTACGAGCCTCTTCGACACCCTTCTGGATCGCCGCGGGAACTTCCTTGGCCTTGCCGTAACCGACACCGACCAGGCCGTTGCCGTCACCGACGACCACCAGAGCGGTGAAGGAGAACCGACGTCCACCCTTGACCACCTTGGAGACGCGGTTGATGGCTACGACGCGCTCGAGCTGGTTCTTGTCTTCCCGGCCGCCGCCGCGCTGGTTGTCGCGACGGTCACGGTTGCCGCCGCCACCGCGGCGGTCGCCGCCCGCGTTGTTGGCGTTGGGGTCATTGCTGGTACTTCCGGCGGGTCCGCTTCCGGTACCGCCGTCACGACGCTGACGTCCCGGCATCAGATGGTCCTTCCGTTGCAAGTATTCGTATCAATCATCAGAACTCGAGCCCTCCCTCGCGGGCGGCATCCGCCAGAGCAGCGATACGACCGTGGTAGCCGTGGCCACCGTGGTCGAACACCACGGCCTGCACACCGGCAGCCTTGGCGCGGGCGGCGATCAGTTCGCCGACCTTCTTGCTCTGTGCCGACTTGTCGCCACCGGCACTGCGGACGTCGGCCTCGATGGTCGAGGCTGCGGCCACGGTGTTGCCGGCGAGGTCGTCGACCAGCTGCACGTGGATGTGGCGCGAGGAGCGCTTCACCACGAGCCGCGGCCGTTCGGGAGTGCCGCTGATCTTCTTGCGCAGCCGGAAGTGCCGGCGGGCGTGGAGACACGACGACGGGTGGACACGTCCTTGCCCAGGGGCAGACGCTTGGTCTTCACAGTTTCACTCATGTCACTTACCCGTCTTTCCGACCTTGCGACGGATCTGCTCACCCTCGAAGCGAACGCCCTTGCCCTTGTAGGGGTCCGGACGGCGCAGGCGGCGGATGTTCGCCGAGATCTGTCCGACTTGTTGCTTGTCGATTCCCGAAACCGAGAATTTGGTGGGCGATTCCACCGCGAAGGTGATGCCCTCGGGCGCCTTGATGGGCACCGGGTGGCTGTAACCGAGCGCGAACTCGAGGTCGCTGCCCTTGAGCGCCACGCGGTAACCGACACCGAAGATTTCCATCTTGCGCGTGTAGCCCTCGGTGACACCGGTGACCAGGTTGGCCACCAGGCTGCGGCTCAGGCCGTGCAGTGCACGGTTCCGTCGCTCGTCGTTGGGACGGGTCACCACAACGGTGCCATCTTCGACTGCGACACTGATCGGCTCCGAGATGTCAACTGACAGTTGCCCCTTGGGGCCCTTGACGTTGACGGTCTGGCCGTCGATCTTCACGTCTACTCCGGCCGGGATTGCGACCGGGTTCTTTCCAATACGCGACATTAGTTTTGCCCCTTACCAGACGTACGCGAGGACTTCGCCGCCCACGCCCTGGTTGGCGGCTTGGCGGTCGGTCAGCAGACCCGAGGAAGTGGAGATGATCGCCACGCCCAGGCCGCCGAGCACCTTTGGCAGATTGGTGGACTTCGCGTACACGCGCAGACCCGGCTTGGACACGCGCCGGAGACCGGCGATGCTCCGCTCGCGGGTGGGGCCGTACTTCAGCGTGACGACGAGGTTCTTGCCGACCTCGGCATCTTCGCTGCGGTAGTCCGTGATGTAGCCCTCGCGCTTGAGGATCTCGGCGATGTTGGCCTTGATCTTCGAATGCGGCAGGCTCACCTCATCGTGAAACGCCGAATTGGCGTTGCGCAGACGGGTCAAGAAGTCTGCGATCGGATCAGTCATGGTCATATCAGACCGTCAACCTTTCTCGCGGCGGTTCCCATTCAGCATGCGCATACCGGTTCCGTTGACCTCCAGGCGATCGCCTGGCCGTCGCGGGCCTTGCACGTCACATCGTGGGCCTACTACGAAGTGAGTTACGTGTCCCTGACCGACCGTTGCCGGTCAGGGCAGTTCAGTCCGACTGGCAAGCCAGTCGGGGGTAGTGCTCCCCCGAATGCACGGATGCACTCCGGAGTTTTCAAAGCCGGAAGCCAAGAAAAGTGGTCACCTGGGTGTTTCTGACCGACCGAAGGCACGGGTCAGCCGAGGCAACCGTTCTAGTGTAGGGAACGGCGCTGCTCAGGCCAAATTGTCGGCCTTCTCCTGCGCGGTCGGCACCCTCACGATTCCAGTGTGAATCCGTCGGTCGCGGCTGCGCCGAGCACGTACCTGGAACAATGGCACACACCATGAGAGAACTCGCTCCAGGAGAGAACACCGCGATCCCGTCGCCGCAGATCAGCGTGTCGGTGACCTGCGCATCTCCGGTGAACACGTCGGCGGTCATGCTGGGCCGTGACGGCCGGGTGCGTTCGGACGACGACCTGATCTTCTACAACCAGGCGTCGGGGCCCGGTGTCAGCTACCGCGACGCCGGCGCGTCCGATGTCATCAGCATCGACACCGGCCGGGTGCCGGCCGACATCGAGACGATCGCCATCACCGCCAGTCTCGACGGCAAAGGTCCGACCACCTTCGCCACCGCGGGAACGCTGCGTGCCGAACTGCGCGATGGTGCAGGAGTGCCGTCCGTGTCGTTCACCCCGGCACGTCTGACCACCGAGGCCGCGGTGGTGTGCATGGAGGTGTACCGGCGCGGCGATGCATGGAAGGTGCGGGCCGTCGGCCAGGGGTACGACGACGGACTCGCCGGACTCGCGAAAGCCTTCGGTATCCAGGTCGACGACGATCCGGTGACCACTCCCCCCGCGCCCGACCCCATGCCCTGGCCACCGGCCGGGCAGCCCACCCCGCCCACGCAGCTCCCGGCTGCATCGTCATACGCGCCGGTGCAGCCGGTGTCACAGCCGACGAACTCGCCATCACCCCAGAACCAGGGAGTCCACGCCATGAACAGTGACCTTTTCGCGCCGGCACATGCCGAGGTGTCGGGCACCGGAATCCAGAAGCAGGGCAGCAAGATGTGCCGGGTCGGCATGAACGGCGAGGTGATGGCCCGATCCGGGTCGATGGTTGCCTACCAGGGGGATCTGAAGTTCGAGGCCCTCGGATCCGGGGGTATCGGCCGGGCCATCCGCAACACCCTCACCGGCGAGGGTGTCCCGCTGATGAAGGTCACCGGACGCGGCGATCTGTTCCTTGCCGATGCCGCGAGCGACGTCCATCTGATCGACCTCGACGGCACCGACGGCCTGACCATCAACGGCGCCAACGTCCTCGCCTTCGACTCCACGCTGAGCTATGACGTCAAACGGATGCAGGGCGCAGCCGCACAGAGCAATGCCGGTCTGTTCAACTGCGTCTTCACCGGCCGCGGCCGGATCGCCATCACCACCGACGGCAACCCGGTGGTGCTGACCGTCGATCAGCAGACCTATGCCGACCCGAATGCCGCGGTCGCGTGGTCGTCGAGCTTGCAGACCAGCGTCAAGCGCAACGACTCGTTCAATCTCGGAACCCTGATGGGACGCAGCACCGGCGAGCGATTCACACTCGCGTTCAGCGGCCACGGCTTTGTGGTCGTTCAGCCGTCCGAGCTGCCGCCGGGTGGACTCATCGGCGGGACCGGCGGTGGACAGCAATCGGGTGTCCAGGGCGGGCTCGGCGGGCTTCTCGGCCGCTGATCCCACCACCTTCATCCCCCAACACGGTCACCGAGGGCAAATAGCCCTTCGTCGCCAGTGACGGGGACGTTCCTGGTGCGGATGCGATGGCGGTCGGCCCGGGTGATGGACCGGATGTCGGCGAGGACGTCCTCCCAGCCGTACAGGACGTCGTCGTAGGTGATGCGCATCGTCATCCACCTGTCCAGCAGAGCCTGTCGGTCGCGACGACGATCGTTGCGGTAGTTCTCCAGGCTGGTGTGGTGGCTCTGGCTGTCGCACTCGATGAGCAGTCGGCCCACCCGCATGTCGACTCGGCCGACCCCGACGATCACCGGTTGCACGACCACGGTGAACCCCGCCGCACGAAGTCGCAGGCGCGTGATCGATTCGGTCCCCGACTGAGCTTCTGGTTCGCACTTGTCCATCAGGTTCGAAACCCGTTGTGTCACAGTGCCCATCGCCAATTTGAGCCCGGCGATCGTCAGGCCGCCCGAGTTCAGCGCGGAGTCGCAGACGACAATCCAGTCCTCGGCACTCATACACCGGGCGGCGCAGTCGAGCGCCACCGGAATCGGGTCGACCGCGGTGGTGACCGGCATCGGCCGCCCATGACCCTGACACGACCGGGTGCCGTGCGCTTTGTTGTGTTTACTGGCCCGCACGTGAACACGGTCATAACCCGGGGGCACCCACAGTCCGTGGTGGCGCAGGGCCGACACACAGCTGAGCGCTCCGCCGCGGCGAACAGCCTCGACAACAACGGCATTGGCCGTCTCCGTTGCGTACCAGCCGGTGCGCAGCCTGATCAGCGAACCGTCGCGAACCTGTGTGCGCAGTTGCCACCCGTCCAGCCCCCGCGACTGAAGCTCCGGACGACTGTAGACACCGATCTCCATGGCGATCAGACGCACCAGCAATGTGGACGGCCCCAGCCGCACCAGGATCATCCCCCTGGCCTGCAGTGAAGGGCATATTTCCCTCGGCTGCCACGCAGCGGGCCGATCGTGGTGACTTGTCCGACTCCACTGCTCTAGTGGTCGCAACCGAACGAAGGAGCGAACATGTCCGACCACGCCGCAGCCATCCGAGGACTTCCACGCTGGCACCGCGATCCGCGAGTGAACGCCACCATTTCGAGGATCCGCGCCCACGGCTGGGCCGTCACAGCCGTGAGCGAAGAGTGCGAGTGCAACTCACCCGAGTGCGAGCCGCCCGACTGCTCGTTCGCCTACACAACCGGCCTCGGCCTGCATTCACTACCCGAACTCGTCGTGTACGGGCTCGACGCCAGGACAAGCGGTTCGGTTCTCAACGAGCTCGGCAACGTGCTCCACCGATACGAGTGGACCGACATCGTCGACCAGAGGGTCGACGTGCCATTGCAATCGATCGATGTCCCTGTCCGCCTCATCGAGCTGATCGACAAGGACGATCTGATCATCACAAACGAACTGTTCCCCGATTCGCCTGCGCTGCAGGTCGTTTGGCCGGACGAGTATGGGCAGCACCCGTGGGAGGAGGGTTACGCTCTGCGTCCCGAACATCAGCTGCTCAAGGGTGTCCTCCCGAGCGATGACACCCGACCGCGGGGCCCGCGAGTCATCACCCCACACACCGGACCGAACCGAGCCCAGCGACGTCACACACAGCGACGCAAGAACAGACCTTGACCCGCGCTCCCCACCGACGCGAAAGGCGCCCCACCCGAAGGTGGAGCGCCTTTCGTAAAGCCTGACGGTGAGCCTGGTGGCTACCAGATCACCAGCTGCTCTTCTGCACGCCGGGCAGCTCGCCCGCGTGTGCCATCTCGCGCAAGCAGATTCGGCACAGGCCGAACTTGCGGAACACCGAGTGCGGGCGACCGCAACGGTTGCAGCGGGTGTAGCCACGCACGGCGAACTTGGGCTTCTTGTTGGCCTTGTTGACCAGAGCCTTTTTTGCCATGTCAGTTGTCCTTCACGTTGGGGTCTTTGAACGGGAAGCCGAGCTGACGCAGCAGTGCCCGACCTTCGTCATCGTTGGTCGCGGTGGTGACGACGGTGATGTCCATGCCACGCGGACGGTCGATGTTGTCGATGTTGATCTCGTGGAACATCGACTGCTCGTTGAGACCGAAGGTGTAGTTGCCGTTGCCGTCGAACTGGCGATCGCTCAGGCCACGGAAGTCACGGATACGCGGAAGTGCGATCGACACGAGGCGGTCGAGGAACTCCCACATGCGGTCGCCACGCAGGGTGACGCGGGCGCCGATGGGCATGCCTTCACGCAGCTTGAACTGTGCGATCGACTTGCGGGCCCGACGAACTTCTGGCTTCTGACCGGTGATCAGTTCCAGGTCCTTGATGGCGCCGTTGATCAGCTTGGCGTCACGGGCGGCGTCGCCGACACCCATGTTGACCACGACCTTGACGACGCCGGGGATCTGCATGACGTTGTCGTAGGCGAACTCTTTGTTCAGCGCGTCTTTGATCTCTTCGCGGTAGCGAAGCTTCAGTCGCGGCTGGATCTTCTCAGTTGTGCTCATGTCAGATGTCCTTCCCGTTCTTGCGGGAAATGCGCACGCGCTTGCCGTTGTCGTCGGTGCGGTAGCCGATGCGCGTCGGGGTGCCGTCGGAATCGACGACCATCACGTTCGACACGTGAATGGGGGCTTCCTGGGTGACGATGCCGCCCGAGGATGCGCCGCGCTCGTTCTGCGAGGCCGAGGTGTGCTTCTTGATGCGGTTGACGCCTTCGACGAGGATGCGGCTGCGCTGCGGGTAGGACTCGATGACCTTGCCCTTGGCGCCCTTGTCCTTACCGGAGACGACGATCACGGTGTCGCCCTTGTGGATCTTCATGTCAGAGCACCTCCGGAGCCAGCGAGACGATCTTCATGAACTTCTTCTCACGCAGCTCACGGCCGACCGGGCCGAAGATGCGGGTTCCGCGAGGATCGCTTTCGTTCTTGATGATGACGGCGGCATTCTCGTCGAAACGGATGTACGAACCGTCCGGACGGCGGCGCTCCTTGGTGGTGCGCACGATGACCGCTTTGACAACCTCTCCCCGCTTGACGTTTCCGCCGGGGATGGCGTCTTTGACAGTGGCGACGATGACGTCACCGATGCCGGCGTAGCGCCGTGACGAGCCTCCGAGCACGCGAATGCACAAGATTTCCTTGGCACCCGTGTTGTCGGCGACCCGCAGGCGTGACTCCTGCTGGATCACTTTGTAGTCTCCTTGACCTGGTTTACTTCTTGCACGCCGAATTTCCGACCCGACGCACGCGGTCTCGCCGCCAGGGCACAACTGTGCCCAGGCAACCGCTCAAGTGTAGAGAACCAGCAGGTGGAAACCAAATTGCTGCGAGAAGGACCCGAGACACAACACTGACGTCGGGTTTTCACCAGTCGTCGAGGTGCGTGTACCCGTCTTGGATGGCCCGCGCGAGCAGCTGCGCTTTCGTACGGGCCGGTCGGCCGACGAGATCGTACTTGCCCCGGATCCGGGTGATGTGGGTGCTGACGGTGGCCGGCGTGATGAACAGCGATGCTGCCGCCTCGACTTTGGAGTCGGCCGCAAACCAGGCCAGGAGCACCTCTACCTCCCGCGGCGACAGGGCGGGTACGGCCACCGAATCCGCCTGGCCCCCCGCGCCGGGAGTGCGCCCCGGATGCACATCTTCGACTGTCATGGACTTCGCTCCCCCTTCCGTGATGACCGTCGCAGCGCACGCCGTGTCGACGACGACCGGCCGCGATGGTGTGCACTGCGCCGACCGCAACCCCCTCCTCGGATGGCGACCGGCACCGCAAATCTAGCGCTTGATGCCGTAAAAGGCTCAATCACAACATCTTTCGCAAGGGTCACTAGTCGTCCGCACCGGTCAGACCGAACTTGCCGATGAAGCACCCGCACTGCCGATCGAGGCATCGAAACTCGCCGGACGGGCACCTGACCTCGTCGGACACGTCGCGCGCACCTAGGTTAGTGTTGGCTTACTTAATCGGTTCTAGGAGTGCATATGAACTTTCGCAAGAGTGTGGCCGGCATCGCGCTGGTCGGCCTGACCGTCTTCGGAGTCGCCGCGTGCAGCGACGACAGCGAGTCCGAATCCGCATCCTCGACCACGGCCTCGGCGACATCCCAGAGCTCTGCGGACACGTCCGGCACGGCCACCGAGTCGGGGTCGACCCTCGAGAGCTCCACCGCACAGGAGATCTTGCGCACGGTCCTCACGCCCGAGACCGCGCCTGCCGACTCGGCGAAGCTGGTCGACTCGACGGATCCGTCCATCGGCGCACAGCTGACCGGATTGTCGCGCGGCTTCACCACCGCCGGTTACACACCGGACAAGTTCACGGTCACCACGGTGACCGTGAACGGAGAGAACAAGGCCACCGCGAACGTCGAGGTGGCGAGCCCGCACACCCCGCAGCCGGTGGCCATGCCCATCGACTACGTCTACGCCGACGGCACCTGGAAACTCGCGGGATCGTCCATCACCGACCTCGTCTCCATGGGGTCCACGCACGGCGGCTGACGCGACCGCAACCTGATCGGAACCGATGCGCGGTGTCGGGCCACTTCGGTGGCCGGCACCGCGCTTCGTCGTCCCACGCGACCGCCGAACGCGCCACTGATCTCGCCGGCTCCCGGTGGGCGACGCATAAGCTGGCACGAGAAGGCGATGGACAGCCGAACGAGCGGAGCGCACCGATGACACAAGGCCAGGAATCCGATCGTCAACGGCCTGATCTCACCAAGCCCACGCCCGCCGGTCGAACGCACAGCACGGAGCCCATCGCCACCGAGCCCTGGTCGTCTCCCCACTGGTCATCTGGCGACTGGCAGTCGTACGACCCCGAAGGATCGGGTGGATTCCGAGATCCCCTGGCGAGCCTCGACCCCCCGTACCCCGGCGCCTATCCGCCGCTGACGTATCCGGGCGGTTCACCCGGTCTCCACGCGTACCCGGTCAACCCGTATGCGACCGCCCGCCCCCGGACGAACTCGATGGCCAACGCGGCCATGATCTGCGCCCTCATCTCCGTACCCGCCACGTTCATCTGTCTCGGAGCGCTGCTCGCCCCCGCAGCGGTGATCATGGGATTTGTCGGCTTGGGTCAGATGAAGAACACCGGGGAGACAGGCGAGGCCCAGGCGTGGACCGGCATTGCCATCGGCGGCCTCATGACGTCTTTTGTCCTCATGCTCTTCATGGCACTCGCGCTGGCGATCGGTTCCTGAGGTGAACGTTGCCGACGGGCCGATCTTTCAGGTCGCGTGGGTGGTGGCCGACATCGACGCCGCCGAAAAGGAGTTCACCGACCGCTACGGTGTCCGATCGTGGTTGCGCATCCCGGACGTGGCATTCGGCCCAGGCGCATGCTCCTACCGCGGTGCGCCCGCCGACTACACGATCCACGTGTCGCTGGGATACGCCGGCGGCCAGCAGCTCGAATTGATCCAGCCCGTCTCAGGAGTGAACCTCTACACCGAATTCCTCGATGCGCACGGGCCCGGCCTTCACCACATCGCCTGGCTCCCAGACGATTTCGACGCTGCCATCGCCGACCTGAAGGCTGCGGGCACACAGATCCTCCAGGACGGTGTGTTCGAGGGCGTCGGGATGGAGTTCGCCTACATCGCAGGCGGCCCGATCGGGTCCTACGTCGAACTGATGAAACTGTCCGACGACATGCGTGCGATGTTCGACGGGCTGATCCCCGACGGCCACACCAATCCGTGGCAGCGGACCGACGACTGAGTCAGTCCGCGGACCGACCGTTGTCGGCCGCGTACACCGCACCGTGCACGGCCGTGGCGTCGTCGCCGGCGAGGAACGCGATCAATTTCGCGACGTCCGCGGTGTCGGCGAATCCACGCGGTGACGCCGCTCGCATCACCAGGCTGAAGTCGGCGTTCGAGGGCGGCGCGAAGTCTGTCACCTGAGGGGTCAACATCCCTCCCGGGCACACCGCATTGACCCGCAGTCCCGTGTGGGCGTACTCCACGGCGAGCGCCCGGGTGAGGCCGACGAGACCGTGCTTGGCAGCGCAATAGCCGGCTGAGTACGCCTGACCCTGGACCCCCGCCACCGACGAGACGTTGACGATGCTCCCCCGGTTCTCGATCAGCTGAGGCAATGCCGCCTGGATCAGATGAAAAGGACCACTCAGATTGACAGCGAGATCGCGCTGCCAATCGTCGTCGGTCACCTCCGTGGTGTGACGCATGGTGTGTGCGCCCGCCACGTTCACGAGCGCGTCGATCCTGCCGAACCGATCCACACAGGCCTCGATCGCACTCCGGCACTGCTGCGCATCGACAAGGTCGCCGATCTGGAATCGGCCGTCCGGCACGCCCTCGAACACTTCCGCCAGCCGGTCGGCATCGCGCGCGAAGCCGAACACCTCTGCGCCGCGCGCAGAAAACAGTTCGACCACAGCGGATCCCAGACCAGACGAGGCGCCAGTGACAAAGACCACTTTCTTGTGCAGCGGGTCGGTAATCATCGTTCAATATAAGCATGGCCGCTTAACGATGATGTGGCTTACGAACTTCATTCGGGCCGACGCGGCGGAATGGGACGGGAGGGGCCACAGTGACGGACACCGGAACCGACCGCGGCAAGCGAGAATTGCTCGACGCCGCCGAGAGATTGATCGCCACCCGCGGCTACGAGGTCCCACTCCGCGACATCGCGATCGAGGCCGGACATCGCAACAACTCAGCAGTGCAGTATCACTTCGGGAACCGCGAAGGATTGATCGCCGCGATCGTCGCCCGACGTCTCGGACCCATGGAAATCGTGCGATCCCAAATGTTGAAAGACCTTGCCGCACAGAACAAAGAGCCCAGCATCCGCGACCTGATCAGCGTCCTGGTCCTACCCATCCTGCAGATGAAGGGCACCCACTACGCACGCTTTCTCGAGGTCATCAGAACGGCCTGGCCGGACGAGACACTGCAGCGCCATGACACGGAATGGCCGAAAGTACTTGAACGACTGACCAAATCGATCAATGCCGATCGAGCAGCCCGCAACCGGCGGGTCGCAGCCGTCGCCACGGCGATGTTCGCGTTGATCGCCGACTACGAGCGACGCACCGAAGCAGGCATGCAATCTGACTCCGAACCAGACGAAATCATAGAGATACTAACGGCAATCGTGACCGCGAAGATCATTCGATAACAGCTGTGTGCAAACCCCCGGTGTCCATGTGGCGAACGCTCCTCGTTTATTGCGTTGCGACCGTGGGTAACTAGCTCGCCGAGCGCGGAACCGCCCCTGTAACAAAGTATTTCCGACCAGCGATAGGGCTGTCACCAGGCCAGACGCCACCGGGGCGAGAAAAATAGTCAGTCTGACCAATCTGATGCAGCGTCAGTACCGAACAACTAGGCAAGACACTGCACAACGAGCGACCAAGTTACGGGAGGGGCGTTGTGAAGCGAGCCTTTAGCGGTACAAGCATGCCTGAAACCATCGGCATCGATCAGAATCTGGTCGTCCCAGAGTTCACTTTGGGCAACGAGGACAGGCCGGCACCAGAGGCCCCTACACAACCGTCATTCCCGATGACTGCCGCTCAGCGCGGGATCTGGTACGCCCATCAGTTCGATTCCGAGGTTCCGCTGTCGGTCTCGGCGTACGTCGAACTGCGCGGGCCCGTCGACCTCGATGTCCTGGCCGACGCCGTACACAAGACCGCCCGAGACACCGAGTCGGCGCTGTTGCGCGTGATCGAGACCGACGACGAGCCGGTACTGACCGTCGATCGCGACCGGGAGGTCGAGCTCGGCTACGTCGATCTACGAGACGATGCCGATCCCCATGCCGCAGCTCTGAATTGGATGAAGATCCACCGACTCAAACCGGTGGATCTGGTCACCGACCACCTGCTCGAGACCTACGTGCTCCAACTCGCCGACGAGCATGTGATCTGGTACTGCTGGGGCCATCACCTGGCCTTCGACGGCTACGGCGCAATGTTCATGCTCACCGCCGTCGCCGCGCATTACGGTGCGATCGTCGAGGGACGCGACTACACACCCCCAACCTCCGCATCGATGTTGCACATCTCCGAGATGGACCGCGAGTACCGCGCGTCAGAGCGGTTCGAGATCGACCGCCAATACTGGAAAGACCAGCTCGACAGCATCGACCCCGACGTCGCTGCGACCGCGCGGGCATCACTCACCCGCAGCGAGGTGCTGCGGCGTGGCGCCGAGACCGATGACCTGACCGCCGCCCTCACCGCCATCATCGCCTCTTCTGAGCTCAGCGAGGAACTCGCCGCGGACCTGCGTGCCGCGGCCAAGGCCTGTGGCGTGCGGCCGGCCTCTGCGATCACTGCCATTGTCGCCCTGTACCTTTCCGGACTGACCGGCCGGAATGAGACGGTCATCAGTCTCCCCGTGGCCGCGCGCACCTCGGACATGCTGCGCGTGAGTGCCGGGATGACGTCCAACGTCCTTCCCATCGAGGTCCAGACCGACCCGGCCATGACGATCCGTGAACTCTTCGCCCAGGCGAATCTGCACATCAAACACGGCCTCAAGCATCAGCGCTTCCGCCACGAGGACATCAACCGGGAGCTGCTCGGCGACACCGGCACCGAGCGGGACTTCTACGGGCCGATGGTCAACGTGATGCTGTTCTTCAGCCACATCGACTTCGGATCGGTCAGCGGTGAGGTGCACCTGCTGTCCACAGGACCTGTCGAGGATCTGTCGTTCAACGTCTACGAGAACTTCGGCAATCAGCACATCATGCTCGACCTCGAAGCGAATCCCAACCGGTACTCGCCCGACGAGGTCCATGATCACCACCGGCGTATCGAGGCCCTGCTCACCGACATCGTCCGCGGCGACCTCGACCGCACCATTGCGCAGGTCAGCACCGTACCCGCCGACGAGCGCAGACAGCTTCTGCACGTCTGGAACGACACCTACCGGGAATTGCCGGCGCAGACGCTGACGGAACTCCTGGATCCGGCAGCCGAACACCACGCCGACCGACCCGCCCTTCAGTCGGCCGGGAACGCCACGCACCCACTCACGTACGCAGACCTGGCGCGGCATACGAACCGCCTCGCACGACGTCTGATCGCGGAGGGAGCGGGGCCTGAGTCGGTGGTGGCGGTGACGTTGCCCCGCAGCGTCGAACAAGTGGTCGCCATCCATGCGGTCATCAAATCGGGCGCCGCGTATCTGCCGATCAATCCAGACGACCCTGCCGACCGCATCGAGCACATCCTGGGTACGGCCGCTCCGACGATCGTGCTGGTCGCCACCGATCAGCAGGCTCCCGAGACCACCGCGACCGTTCTCGACGTCGGCCTCGATGACACATCGGACGTCGACCACCGGGCGATCACCGACGCCGACCGCCGCGCACCCTTGCGGCCGGAGCACCCTGCGTATGTGATCTTCACCTCGGGCTCAACCGGTAAACCCAAGGGCGTCACGGTCAGTCATCGAGCGATCACAAACCGGCTGCAGTGGATGCAGCACGAATATCACATCGACCAGAACGACCGTGTCATCCAGAAAACCCCGGCCACCTTCGACGTATCGGTGTGGGAGTTCTTCTGGCCTCTGGCGGCAGGCGCGCATCTCATCGTGCCCACCCCTGACGGACACCGGGATCCGTGGTACTTGCGCGACGTCATGTCGGCGCATGCCGTGACGGTCGCTCACTTCGTCCCGTCGATGCTCGCGGCCTTCGTCTCCGCGTTCGAGTCCGATCCGCAGACCGCAGAAGGTCACGATGGGCTCGACAACCTGCGGCTGGTCTTCACCAGTGGCGAGGCCCTCGCCACGGCGACTGCTGTGCGGTTCCGCCGCGTCAGCAATGCTCCGGTCAACAATCTCTACGGTCCCACCGAAGCCGCCGTCGACGTCACCTTCGAGAACGACAGTGCCTCGAGCACCGGCGCCTCCGTGCCGATCGGACGCCCGGTGTGGAACACAGCGGTATATGTTCTCGACCAGCAGCTTCGCCCCCAGCCTGTCGGCGCGGTCGGCGAACTGTACTTGGCCGGAACACAATTGGCCCGTGGATACGTCGGACGCCCGGACCTGACGGCCGATCGGTTCGTGGCCGATCCCCATCAGCCGGGTCGACGGATGTACCGCACCGGCGACCTCGTCCGATGGCGTGCGGACGGCACTCTCGACTACATCGGGCGCAGCGACTTCCAGGTGAAGATCCGTGGCCAGCGCATCGAACTCGGAGAGGTCCAGGCGGCGCTGACCGGCGCCGGAGGCGTCGGCGAGGCCGTGGTGGTCGTCCGCGTGGACCCGGGCACAGGCGATCCCATGCTCGTCGGCTACATCACGCCGTCGGGCGGGGCATCCCCCGACACGGTCGACATCCGCCGCGCACTCCGAAGGACATTGCCCGAGTTCATGATCCCGTCGGTGATCGTGGAACTCGATCAGATCCCCACCACGTCGAACGGCAAGCTCGACAGCCGGGCGTTGCCGGATCCCGTGTTCGTCCCCACCCAGGACACAGCGGTCGCGCCTCGCGACGACCTCGAACTCGCCCTGTGCCAATTGTTCTCGGGCATACTCGGTCGAGAGACCGTCAGCGCCGAGGCATCATTCTTCGATCTCGGGGGCAATTCACTGCTCGCCACCAAGATCGTCGCCCGGTTGACCGCGCTGGCCGGACGGCGCATCGGCATCAAGACCCTGTTCGCCGCGCCCACACCCTCGGATCTGGCGGAGGCGTTGCGGGACATGGGCGTCGACGAGTCACTGATCCGACCCGATCGAGCCGTCACCACCATCAAGGCGGTCACCACCGATCACACCCGGATCCCACTGTCGGCGGCTCAGCAGCGGGTGTGGTTCATCAACCGGTCAGATCCCGAATCCGGCGCGTACAACATCCCATTCCGCCTGACCCTTCGTGGCACGCTCGACCACGACGCACTGGCCCAGGCACTGGCCGATGTCGCCGAACGTCAGCAGGTGTTGCGGACGGTGTTCCCACTCGACGACGACGGACCGTTCCAGCGCGTTCTGCCGGTGGACGAGGTGGACCTCGACCTCGCCGAGACCGACGTCAGCCGATCAGACGTCGAACGCGTGAGCCGTGATCTGGCTGGTGAGGGCTTCGACCTCGGGGAACAGATCCCGATCCGTGCGCGGCTGCTGCGCATGTCCGACACCGAGCACGTGCTGGTCGTCGTCCTGCACCACATCGCGGCCGACGGCCTCTCGCTTGCCCCGCTCGCGGGCGACCTCTCGATCGCCTATACCGCCCGCTCGGCCGGGCACCAACCCGACTGGCAGCCGCTACCCGTGCAGTACAGCGACTTCAGCATCTGGCAGGCCGAGCAACTGGCCGATGACAGCAGCCCCGAATCGATTGCGGCGCAACTTCGTTACTGGTCTCTCACACTCGCCGGCATGCCGGCGCAGACCGATCTGCCGACGGACCGGCCGCGGCCGGCGAACCCAACCATGCGCGCCGGTGGCCACACCGTCGAACTCGATGCCGACGTGCATCGCGGACTGCTCGCTGCCGCACAGGCGCCGGGTGAGCAGACGCTGTTCACCGTTGTCCACGCATTGGTCGCGACGTTGCTGCGTCGGATGGCCAACGACGACGACGTCGCGGTCGGCACACCGGTGGGTGGCCGCGGCGACGACGCCCTCGACCAACTGGTCGGCATGTTCGTCAACACCGTCGTACTGCGCGCATCGATCAGCAAGTCGGACAGCTTCGGCGATCTCGTATCGCGCCTGCAGGCCATCACGGTCGATGCGCTGGCACACGCCGACGCCCCGTTCGAACAGGTGGTGCAGGCAGTCAACCCCGACCGTTCGAATCCGGCACATCCGCTGTTCCAGGTGAGTATTGCTCTCAACGAGAACACCGACATATCCCTCGAACTGCCGGGTCTCACCGTGTCGGCTGCACCGATCAGCGCCGGGGTCATCAAGTTCGACCTCCAGTTCACCGTCACCGAGCAGTACACGGCGGACGGCAAGCCGGCCGGCCTCGATGTCGAGATCGATTACGCCGCAGAATTGTTCGACCACGCGACGATCCGCACACTGGGCAAACGACTGCAGCAGGTCGCCCGCGGCGTGCTCGCCGACCCCACCCGGCCGATCGGCGACATCAACATCCTCGGTCGCGCGGAGGAAATGGCGCTTGTACCGGCCACCGGTCCCACCCCACGACGCGCGCGGGTGCTACCGGACATCCTCGCCGAGGCGGTCTCGGTGAATCCCGACGCGGTCGCGGTCCGCGAAGCCGGCCGCGAACTCACCTATGTCGAACTCGACACCCGCTCGGACGCCCTCGCCCACCTCCTCATCGCGGAGGGAGTCGGCCCGGAGGACTTCGTGGCCATTGCGGTCCCCCGTTCGCTCGAATGGATCATCGCGCTGTGGGCCACCGCCAAGACAGGCGCTGCCTGGGTGCCGGTGGATCCGCGGTATCCGGCCGAGCGCATCGACCACATCCTGGCCGATTCCGGGGCGAAACTGTGCCTCACCGTGCGGAACTCGCCGGTGGCGCCCCCTGGAACCCCTGCGATCGCGGTCGACCACCCCGAACTGCTCGAGCAACTGCGTGCAGCCCCGGACAACCCGGTCCGGTCACACCACCGGGTCGGCCCACTGACGCTGGACAACCCCGCGTATCTCATCTACACCTCCGGGACCACCGGTGTGCCGAAGGGTGTGGTGGTCAGCCATCACGGCCTGGTCGACTTCACGTCCGAACAGGTGCAGCGGTTCGGTGTCGAGACCGACAGCGTCACACTGCATTTCGCATCGCCGAGCTTCGACGCCTCGGTCCTCGAGGTCCTGATGGCCGTCGGCGGAGCCGCCACCATGGTGATCGCTCCGCCACATGTTCTCGGCGGCAACGAACTCCAGGACGTACTCGCCGACCAGTCGGTCACGCACGCGTTCGTCACGCCGTCGGTGCTGGCAACCATGGAATCGGACGCCCTGCCTTCCCTGTCCACGGTGATCGTCGGTGGCGAGCACCCCAACCCCGAGGTCATCTCTCGATGGGCCCGCGGCCGCCGGTTGTTCAACGCCTACGGCCCCACCGAAGCCACCGTTGCTGCCACCATCACCGACCCGATCGCACCCGATGAGACCTTGAGCATCGGCGGGCCGGTACGGGGCATGGATCTGCTGGTCCTGGACGAACGGCTTCAGCCGGTACCGACCGGCGCCGTTGGCGAGTTGTACCTCGCAGGCGGACACCTGGCGCGCGGATACCACCGACGGGTACGGCGCACGTCGGAATCGTTCCTGGCCAACCCATTCGGGCGCGACGGCGACCGCATGTACCGCACCGGCGACCTCGTGCGATGGACATCGGCCGGTGAACTGGAGTTCCTCGGGCGTGCCGACAGCCAGGTCAAGGTGCGTGGCTTCCGGATCGAGCTCGGTGAGATCGATGCAGCCCTCATTCGTGACGACCTGGTGGCCGAGGCCGTCACTGTCGCCCGGCCGGGCCGCGACGGCACCACGGAACTGGTGTCGTACGTCAGCCCGGTGACCGCTCACACGTTGCAGGCCGATTCGCTCCGAGAACGGTTGTCAGCTCAACTCCCGGGTCACATGGTGCCGCGCTCCATCATGGTGATCGATCGGTTGCCGGTGACCCCCAGCGGGAAGATCGACTACCGGGCGCTTCCCGAACCGTCGCGTTCCGCGGACAGCCCGACAGACAACGGCGGCGGACCGCGCGGCCTCCGCGAGCAGCAGATCGCCGCCATGTTCGCGCAGGTGACCGGCCGCGATGTCGCCACCGTCGGCCGCAGCGAAGACTTCTTCGAGATGGGCGGCAACTCGCTGATGGCCACTCAGGTGGTGGCGCGTCTCGAGGCCTTGCTGGGACGCCGCGTCCCGGTCCGCACCCTCTTCGACAACCCCACCACCGCGCGCCTCGCCCGGGCCTGTGCAGCAGAGCCCGACGACGACGCGACCGCACCTCTGCCCGAACTCGTGGCCCGTGAACGCCCGGCGTTCGGGCGTGACTCCGTTCCCGCGCTCGCTGCCTCACGACTCTGGTTCCTCAATCGACTCGAACCCGAATCCGGCGCGTACAACATCGCCTTCGCCGTCACCTTGCGCGGCGCCCTGAATGTGGCGGCGCTCGAACTCGCACTCACCGACGTGGTCGCCCGCCATGAACCGCTGCGCACCATCTATCCCGAGGACGACGGCAGGCCACAGGTCGAGGTGCTCGAAGCCCCGCGGTTCGAGTTACCGGTTTCTGAGTCGGTAGGCGATCAACTGGCCGAGCGGCAAACAGCATTGGGCGTCGAAGGATTCGATCTGCGCACCTCGCCGCCGATCAGGGCCGAACTCGTCCGCACGGATGTCGACACCCACGTGCTGACGATGGTGATCCATCACATCGCCGCCGATGGCTGGTCGTTGCGTCCACTCGCAACCGATCTCGCCGTCGCATACGAAGCGCGGTGCGCCGGACGAACACCCGACCTGGCCCCGCTGCCCGTTCGTTTCCGTGACTTCGCCGAGTGGCAGCGGGCTGCACTCGGGGACGACCAGGATCCGAGCAGCCGGATCAGCGGTTTGCTGAGCTGGTGGCGCGACACCCTGTCAGGGGTGAGCCGTGAGTCTATTCTCGCTCACACCGACACCGGCGAACACGGCAGTGGAACGGTCGACTTCCAGATCGCCCCCGAGGTCCTGGACGGACTGTCCAGCGTCGCCCGCTCGCGTGACGCAAGCCTGTTCATGGTGATGCACAGCGCGTTTGCCGCGCTACTCCACCGCTTGAGCACCCACTCCGACGTCCATCTCGAGGGCGCCGATTCCGATGTGGTGATCGGTAGCCCGGTCGCCGGACGCGACCACCCCGATCTCGCCGACTTGGTCGGCATGTTCGTGAACACCGTTGTGCTGCGCACGCCGGTGACGTCCGGTGCGCAGTTCACCGAGCTCATCGACCGCGTTCGCGACACCGACATCGACGCGTTCTCACACGCCGACGTTCCCTATGACCAACTGGCCACCGCGGTCGCGGACGACCGCCGTCAGCAGGATCCCCTCGTCCGGGTCGCCCTGGCGTTCGCCGACGAATCCGGCCCTGCCCTCCAACTCGGGGAGCTGATCGCCGACGTCACAGAGATCGACACCGCGGGAACACGTTTCGATCTGGAGCTCCGGGTCACCGGGCACATGATGCGGCTGACCTACGCGCGAGACAAATATCCCGCAGCCGTCATCGAAGCCATGGCGCAGCGCTTCGTCCGCGTTCTCGAGAGCGTCGTCGCAGACCCCGAGATCACCATCGGCGACCTCGATGTGCTGACCGAGAACGAGTGGCCCGAGGGTGTGGCCGCGGGAACCGACGAGGCGGGCAATGCCTGGTCGGACCAGCAGACCCTGTTGCCCGATCTGCTCGCCGATGCCGTGAGCCGCAACCCGGACGCGCCGGCGATCGTCTTCGACGCGGGCCAGTGGCCCGCGTCGGAAGCCGGTCCAGGCACGCTGACCGACGACGGTCGCCAAGTGCTCACCTACCGGGAACTCGACGAGTGGTCGAACCGTTGGGCCCGTTACCTTCTCAGCCTGGAGATCGGGCCCGAGGACATCGTTCCCATCGCCCTGCAGCGCGGTGCCACCTCCGTGGCCGCGATGTGGGCGATCACCAAGACCGGCGCAGCCTTCTTGCCGGTGGACCCGGGCTATCCGGCTGAGCGCATCGAACACATGGTGACCGACAGCAAAGCCGTCGTGGGCCTGACCGACCAGGCGACCGCGCATGGTCTTCCCGTCGGTGTCCGGTGGATCAGCCTGGACGGCCAGCTCGGTGCAGCCGTGGACACCATGAGTGGTCGTCGACTCACCCGTCACAGGTGGGCCCAGCCGGACAACATCGCGTACGTGATCTACACGTCGGGCTCCACGGGAGTGCCCAAGGGCGTGGCGGTCACCCACCGTGGTCTGGCACCGCTGGCGGCCGAACAACGTGAGCGGTACGGGGTCGACAGCGATTCGCGCACGCTGCATTTCGCGTCACCGAGCTTTGATGCCTCGATGCTCGAACTGCTGCTGGCCGTCTCGGCCGGTGCCACCATGGTCATCGCCCCACGAATCTATGGAGGGTCCGAACTCGAGCAGTTCCTGCGGTCGCAGCGCATCACCCACGCGTTCATCACACCCGCGGCCCTCGCCACCGTTCCGAGCGCAGATCTGCCTGATCTCCGCACGCTGGCTGTGGGCGGCGAGGCATGCGGTCCCGACCTCGTCCGTACCTGGGCCCCCGGACGTACGTTCCTCAATGCCTACGGCCCCACCGAGACCACTGTCGTGTCCGTGATGGCAACGATCAACGGCGACGACAGCCGGCCTCTGCCGAGCGGACCCATTCCGATCGGCACGCCCGTCCGTGGTGAGGGCGCAGTGGTCCTCGATGCCGCCCTGCGGCCGGTGCCCGCGGGTGTACCCGGCGAGCTGTATCTCAGCGGGGCGGGTCTCGCACGCGGATACGTCCGGCGTGCGGGTCTGACAGCCACGCGGTTCGTCGCGAACCCCTACGGCGAACCGGGCGGATTGCTTTACCGCACCGGCGATGTGGTGACTGTGAGTCCAGACGGCGTGATCACCTACCTCTCACGCAGTGACAACCAGGTCAAGCTCCGCGGGTTCCGGATCGAGCTCGGTGAGATCAACACCGCACTCACCGAACGACCCGACATCCGCTTCGCGGTGACGGTGGTGCGCGGTCGCGGGGAGGGTGCCACGCTGGCGAGTTATGTCGTCCCCGTCGAAGGCGAGGTGGATCTCGACGACGTGAGGCGCCACCTGCAGGCCCGACTGCCGCGCCATCAGGTGCCTGCTTCGATCACACCGATCGACTCGATCCCGTTGACCGCCAACGGAAAACTGAACAGCGCTGCCCTCCCCGAACCCGTGGTCGGCGGAACCGACACCGAGCGCCGCCCCGTGGCGGGCGATGCCCAAGAGTCCCTCGCCACGTTGTTCGCCGAGGTGCTCGGCGTACCGGCCGACCAGATCGGTGCAGACGACGACTTCTTCGAACTCGGCGGTACCTCGCTGACCGCCACCCAGTTGATCAGCCGGATCAACCGGGCATTGGGTACCGAACTGCCGGTGAGGGTGGTCTTCGACCATCCGACGGTCTCCGACCTCGCCGGGTTTGCCGCCACTGGAGACGTGGCTGCGGACCGAGGTGAGCGAGCGACGCTGAGCCACCGCGACCACGCCACGTCGGCACCGCTGTCACTGGCGCAGCGGCGCCTGTGGTTTCTCTCCCGCACCGATCCGGAGTCGGCGGCGTACAACGTGCCCTTCGCGGTGGAGTTCCACGGCGAATTGTCCGTCGACGCATTGCATTCGGCGTTGATCGACCTGGTCGAGCGGCACGAGAGTCTGCGGACGCTGTTCCCCGAGATCGACGGGGAGGCCACCCAGGTGCCCGAGCCCGACGCCGCGAAGGTGATCGGTCACCGGCTGCTGGTGGAGAATCATGACATCGCAGACCTGGAAAGCCTGGTCTTGACCACCGCTGCACAGGGTTTCGACCTGTCGAACCAGCCGCCCATCCGCGTCCGATTGCTGCGTACCGGGCCCCTGAGCCACACGCTGGTGGTGGTGCTGCACCACATCGCCGCGGACGGATGGTCGTTGCCGACGCTGCTCGGCGATCTGATGCTCGCCTACCGCGCGCGCAGCTCGGGCGAGACACCGCAGTTCGACCCGTTGCCTGTCAGCTACATCGACCACACCCTGTGGCAACACACCACCGTGGGTTCACCCGACGATCCAGGCAGCGCCGCGGCCCGGCAGATCGACTACTGGCGGGGTGTACTCGCCGATGCCCCCATCGATTCCACGATCCCGTCGCAGGAAGAGACAACCAAGGCCCAAGACGGCGCCGCCGAACACAGTGGCGGACACACGGTGCTGACCATCGACGTGATCTGCGCGGCGCCATCGCCGAACTCGCACGCCGAGAAGGTGTCAGCCCGTTCATGCTGATGCACGCCGCGCTCGCGGTTCTGATGTACCGCATGGGCTCGGGGTCCGATGTACTGATCGGCACCCCCGTGGCCGGCCGGTTCGAGCCCGAATTGCAAAGAGTCGTGGGCATGTTCGTCAACACCCTCGCACTGCGCAGCACACTCGATCCCGCGGCGTCGTTCACCGAGCTGTTGTCGTCGATCCGCGAGAGCGATCTCGAAGCACTCGCACACGTCGACGTACCGTTCGACGATGTCGTCAGCGCCGTCAACCCTCAGCGGGTGCCCGGACGTCATCCCCTCTTCCAGGTCGCTCTGTCGGTTCACGACTGGTCCGAGACCAGCCTCGGCGGAAACCTCGATGCCGGCGCCGGACTTCTGGCCCAGGTCACCGAGGTCGACACGGAGTCGGTGAAGTTCGACCTGCAGTTCACCGTCACCGGTATCAACCCCGGCGCCGAAGGTCAGGCGCGGATCAAGATGACCTACGCACGGGCGCGCTACGACCAGCGGACCGCCGAGGCCATCTCGGCCCGATTGATCCGTGTTCTCCGGGCGGTCACCGACTCACCGACGATGCCCGTCGCGACACGCCGGTCACCGATTTCGTCGAGGAGGCCACCCTGGCCCCGGTGCGCGGTCTGCCCGCCCCGAAGCCGAGATCACTGGTGGAGCTGTTCACCGCGGCGGTCAACGACAATCCCGACGGCACCGCGTTGATCGACGCGCACACGAGTGTGAGCTACCGGCAGGTCGACACCCGATCGAACAAGCTGGCCAGGCTGTTGCTACGGCGCGGACTCGGCCCGGATTCGTTGGTGGCCATGGCCATTCCGCGGTCGGTGGACGCGATCATCGCGACCATCGCCATCAGCAAGACCGGCGCGGCATTCCTGCCCGTTGATCCCACGTACCCGGCAGGCCGCATCGAGCACATGCTCGCCGACAGCCGGGTGCGCGTGGGTATCACCATCGAGCAGTACGCACAGTCGATGCCACCTGCGGTGGACTGGTTCGTTCTCGACGACTCCGCGGTGCAGGGGGCGACCGTCTCGATGTCGGCACTGCCCCTCACCCCAGCCGAGGTCGGGCACGGTACGCGGCACGATCAGCTGGCGTACATCATCTACACCTCCGGTTCCACCGGCAGGCCCAAGGGTGTGATGGTGCCCCATCGAGGTCTGGCGGCGGTGCACGACGAGCTGAAGGCGAAGATGTCGCCCGAATCGGCCTCGCGGGTACTGCATTTCGCATCGCCGAGTTTCGACGCGTCGATCCTCGAGATGTTGCTGGCCATCTCGGGGCGCTCCGCGCTGGTGGTCAGCCCGACCGATGTCTTCGGTGGCGACCAGCTCGCCGACTTCCTCGAGCTCGGCGCGGTCACCCACGCCTTCATCACGCCCGCGGCACTGGCCAGTCTGGATCACCGGCGGGTCCGCGGACTGCGCACCATCGCGGTGGGTGGCGAGGCATTCGGCAGCGATCTCGTCCGCCGGTGGTCCGCTGACCGGTTGATGCTGAATGTGTACGGCCCCACCGAGACCACCATCATCACCACCAGCAGTGAACCGATGGCGCCTGACACCCCGATCACGATCGGGGCGCCCAACCGCGGCGTCCGGGCGCTTGTGCTCGACTCCCGCCTGCACCCCACCCCGGTGGGGGTGGCCGGTGAGCTCTACCTCATCGGGGATCAGGTGACCCGAGGCTATTTCGGGCGCCCCGACCTCACAGCGGCCCGCTTCGTTGCCAACCCGACCGGTGTCGGTGGCGAACGGATGTACCGCACCGGCGACGTGGTGCGCTGGACGGCAACCCGCACACTGCAATACGTCGGCCGCAGTGACGATCAGGTTCAGGTGCGCGGGTTCCGTATCGAGCTCGGTGAGATCGACGCCGTCTTGTCCGGCCTCGAGCAGGTACAGCATTCGGTGACCATCGTGGACACCGGTGAGGAAGCGGGCAATTCCGCACGGCTGCTCAGTTATGTGGTGGCCCATGACGGTGCGGACATCGACACCGCCGCTCTCCGCGACAAGCTGGCCCACAAGTTGCCTCGTCACATGGTGCCGTCGGCGATCACGGTCATCGACGCGATGCCTCTGACACCGGTGGGCAAACTCGACAAGAACGCGCTCCCCAAGCCAGAGTTCTCGTCCGAGCCCGGACGCGAACCGGCGCCGGAACGGAAACCATTGTGGCGCAAGCCTTCGCCAAAGCCCTCGACGTCGAATCGGTCAGCGCTGTCGACGGGTTCTTCGATCTCGGCGGCAACTCGCTCCTGGCCACCAAGGTGATCGCGACCCTCCGCGACGAGGCCGGTATCGCAGTTCCGGTCGGCTGGATGTTCAGCGACTCGTCCCCGGAGGAGCTCGCGGCGCGGATCGACGAGCAGGGCGCCGACAGCGATCCCGCTGACACCGAATCCGCGCCGGGTATCGACCCGGCGCTGGCTCCGCTCATCGGCCTGCGGGCGCAGGGAACCCGGGCTCCGCTCTTCGCGGTGCACCCGGCTCTCGGTGTCGCGTGGAGCTACACCGCACTGCTGCCGCATCTCGATTCCGACCGGCCCTTGTACGGACTGCAGAACCCGGCGCTGTCGGGCGGTCCCCGACTTCGGTCGGTGCCCGACCTCGCTGCGTACTACCTGCAGCAGGTCCGGGCCGTGCAACCCGAGGGTCCGTATCACCTGATCGGCTGGTCGCTGGGCGGTTCCATCGCGCATGAGATGGCGGTGCAACTACGGGAGCAAGGCCACCAGGTCGAGACGCTGATGCTGCTCGATTCGTATGTGATCCCAGGCCGTCCCGAGCTCGATGTGACACCGTCGGTCGGAGAGTTGCTGACGGAGTTCGGCTTCGGCGACGGTGAGCTGACCGGTGATGTGGGCGGCGACATCGGCCTCGACGAGGCGACCGAGATCATCCGCGCTTCCGAGGGCCCGTTGGCACATCTGTCGGTCACGGATCTCGAGTCGTTGTACGACGCCTACGTCGCTGCCACTGCGGTGGCCCGCGAGTGGACACCGCGGGTGTACGACGGCGCAGCCTTGTTCGTCACCGCGTCCGAAGACCCACCGCCCGGACGGCCCGCTGTCGATGACTGGCGTCACCACGTCACCGGGGACATCGGGCACACCGTCGCCTACTGCCGGCACAGCCAGCTACTCGACGGTGATCACGTCCATCCAGTCGCCGGGGCACTCGGCGATCACCTTGCAACACTTGATGAAAGGACCAATGATGATCAATCCATTCGATGACGAGCGGGGTACCTTCCGCGTCCTGGTCAATCACGAGGGTCAGCATTCGCTGTGGCCCGATTTCGCTCCCGTACCGGGCGGGTGGACCTCGCAGCACGGGCCGTCCGGACGCGAGGACTGCCTGCAGTTCGTCGAGCAGAACTGGCGCGACATCGCGCCGGCGAGCTTGAAGCGATCCATGCCTGAACGCAAGGCCGTCGCCGCTTCGGCTCGCGACGGCGAGTGGTGGATCAATGGGTGAGGAGACGCAGACGCATCTCGACCACCCGGTGATCGAGGGGCCCGACGGTGAGGCGCCCGACAACACGGTGGGTGACGGGTCCGAGTTCGCCATCGAGGTGTCGGGCCTGTTCAAGACATTCGGGAGCCGCTTCGGGCGCGGCGCATCCCATCAGGCACTCGGCGGCGTGGATCTGAAGGTGCGTCGAGGAACCGTGCACGCGCTGCTCGGTCCCAACGGCGCGGGCAAGACCACCACCGTGCGCATCATCTCCACCCTGCTCAAGCCGGACGCGGGCACGGCCCACGTACTCGGCATCGACGCGCTCGCGCATCCGGCACAGGTGCGCCGCAGCATCGGCGTATCGGGTCAGTACGCGGCCGTCGACGGCAACCTCACCGGCTGGGAGAACCTCCGGATGGTCGCGCGTCTCTACGGGATGACCAAACGTGCAGCCGGCACCCGTGCCGACGAACTGATCAACGACTTCCGGCTCGAGTCAGCGCGCGACCGCCCGGCGCGCACCTACTCCGGTGGCATGCGCCGCCGTCTCGACCTGGCCGGTGCCCTGATCGCGCAGCCTGGTGTGGTGATCCTGGACGAGCCCACCACTGGACTCGACCCGCGCGGACGCCGCGAGATGTGGGCTCTGATCAATCAGCTCGTGCGCGGCGGCACCACGGTGCTCCTGACGACCCAGTACCTGGAAGAAGCCGACGCACTGGCCGACACCATCACCGTCATCGATCACGGCGAAGTGGTTGCGATGGGCTCGGCCGCCGAGCTGAAGGCGGCGAGCCAGTCGACGTTGCTGACCGTGGAGGTCGGGCTCGACATCGACCGGGATCTGGTGCACCGCGTCTTGTCCCAGCACGGGTCTTCAGAACCGCACGGAACCGCACACTCCACCGAGTGGCAGGTTGCCGTGAGCGACGGAACTGCCAGCGCCGCAACGATCATCCAGGCCCTGTCCGAGGCCGGTGTCGCGGTGCACGACTTCTCCGTGGAAGCACCGACGCTCGACGACGTGTTCCTTTCCCTCACGTCCAATCCCACGCCCGATCCCGAGGAGAACGCCGCATGACCGCGACCACCGAGGCCCGATCCGCCAGGACCGGCGCACCGCGTGCCGCTTCCTCGAAGTCAGCACCGACGATGTCCGGTGGCGGGCTCTTCTCCGACAGCTCGGTGATGGCCGGACGCAACCTGCTCACCATCCGCCGCGTCCCGACCCTGCTGGTCTCCGCGACCGTTCAGCCGTTCATGTTCGTGTTCCTCTTCGCGTACGTCTTTGGTGCAACGCTGGGCGGGGCGTCCTATCGTGAGTTCCTGATGGCCGGCATCTTCACGCAGACGGTCGTTTTCAACTCGGCCTTCACCACCGTCGGACTGGCAGGCGATCTGCAGTCGGGCTTGGTCGATCGGCTACGGACCCTGCCCATGTGGTCGCTGGCGGTGGTCCTCGGCCGAACCCTCTCCGATCTCGTGGTCAGCATCGTCAGCGTTGCCGTGATGGCCATCACCGGACTGGTCATCGGATGGCGTATCCGCGGCAGCTTCGCCGATGCCCTGCTCGCGCTCGGTCTGATCCTTCTGCTCGCCTTCGCCATGTCGTGGGTGGGCGCCTTCACCGGATTGATGGCGCGCAACGTCGAGGTGGCGCAGAGCGTCGGCTTCGTGTGGATGTTCCCGGCGACGTTCTTGTCGAGTGCGTTCATCTCGGCTCAGAGCCTGCCCGGACCACTCAAGGCGATCGCCGAATGGAACCCGATCACGGCGGTGGCCACGGCAGCTCGTGATCTGCTGGGCAACTCCGCGCCCCCGGACTTCCCGCAGGCCACCGGCTGGGTGGCCGACCATGCCGTCGAGTACTCACTGGCCACCTCGCTGGCAATCCTGCTGGTGTTCGTCCCGCTGTCGCTGTGGCGCTACCGGACCGTCGCCAGCCGCTGACCGGTGGACGACTGTCAGTAGTCGGCCTCCGCGGCCAGGATCTCGGCCAGGAACGCGTCCGGCCCTGGCACACCGAGCCGTCGGCGCGCGAATGCTCGCACCCGGTCCCGGGTTTCACGTGTCTCCTCGACGGGGACCCCGACCGTGACCGACGTGGACGACCAGTCGTGGGACCACGCCCTGTCGTCGTTCATCGGCTCGCCGTCGATGTCCACAAGCGGGACATGCGCCTGGCCATCTGATCCCAGGACCGCCGAGCCGCTGACACCGGCGGCGCGCACCGACACATCGATGCCCGCCGGGTCGGCCCCGGGTACCACCGCCGCCGCGACGATCACGGTGGCTGCCGGGTCGGCTCGCACGTACCAGTCGACGGTGTCTTCGGCAGCATCGAAGATTCCCGCAGGCACACCACCCCAGCGAATCGTGTCGGTGCCGGCGGCGATCGCGTCGGTTCGAGGCGCTGAACCACTTCCCGCTGCCAGGGCGTAATCATCCTGATGTCCTCGTGGGGGCGTATCGAGTGCGTCCATGTGCGCAGCGAGTGCCGAGAGCTCAGCCCACTCGGACCGGTGTGCCGGATCGCCGATCCCCACCTCCTCCACCAGGTCCACGCATCGACGCACCATCTCGACCACACGTGGATCGCCTGAACGCACATGTTCGGTGAGCGCTGCGGCGTGTGGCGAGAGCAGTTCGGCGACACCGGAATCGATGGTGTCGTCGGTGAAGAAGATCTCCGCGGCGGAGGTGAGAATCGCGATCTCCGCGTCGAGCAGAGGCAGGTCGAGAGCAGGGATGCCCTCGCCCACACCGGCGGGCCACCATCTGCGCAGCCAATGTCCCAAGGCGAGTCGTCGGGGGATCTCGACGGACTCTGTGTCCACGTCGATGCCGTCGAGTTCGATCGCCACCGCGGAATCGGTCGGGCCGTCGGTGACCGCCGCGACCGCGACATGGCCGCGTTCACCGACCACTCGCCACAGCCAGTCGGCACGCGATGCATCGGTGAACTCGATCTGTGGCGTGCTCTGCTCGTCGAGCGTCCAGGACATCACCGCGCCGCTCACCTCGAGCACCGTCACCAGCGGTAGTGCACGCTCCACCTCGCCGGTGGTCCACAGCCCCGACTCGACTCCGATTCTCATGACACGACCCTCACCCGGTCACCTCGATCTCGGACCCGCTCACGTCCGCCAGCATGGCCTTGATCCGCTGCCGCTGGTCCAGACTCGCCGACCGGGCGACCCCATCGAGCAGTGATCGGATGTCCTCGACATCGTCGCAGGACTCCTGCCACACATCACGACCGTGCAGCCGGGCCCACAGCCGGCCGAGATACGGGCGGCGAAACGCGCGTAGGTCGTCGACGACCCGCTGCTGACGCGGATGAACGGGGGCGCCGGCGGCAAGGCACCGGCGGGCGTGCAACACGTAGGCCTCCTTGCGCAGCCGGGCCTGGATCAGCGCCGCCAATCCGTATCGGGCGCTGTGTTTTTCGTCCAGCGGCATCAACTCCACAGCCACCTCGATGCCGGCAACAAGAGTTGCCTGGATATCCTCTGCCAGCAGACCCCAGGGGGAACACGCACGGTCCACCTCTTCGGCACACAACAGCGGGATGTCGGGGAGTTCCTCGCGGTCGAGCGCTCGACGCAGTGTGGCGCGGACACGGTCCACCACGGCCCGGTCGAGCGGCCGCTCCCCGGAGAACCTCTCCGTAAGATGCGGACATCGTTGCGGCTCAGTAGATGTCAGACCGAGGTCCACCAGCCGCCAGGGCAACGCGGCAGGATCGACCCGTGCACCCGCCCCCAGATTGAATGGCGTGTCGTCGGCAACCAGGGCCGTCCACACCCGTTGCCGTGCCGCCCGCGCCCGATGGTCGCCCGTCTCCGCCAGTACGGTGCTCAATCCCGACAGGAACGGCCCGGTGATCGCCCCGCCGGGACGCACGTCGCGCCAGCTCCTCTCCAGTTGTCGAGTGAGGGTCGAGATGGTCTGGGACGCAGCCAGATGCTTGTCCAGAGCTGCGGTCGCGGTACGGTCCCGATCCGAGTGGACGTCACGGAGAACGGCATCGGCGACAGCCTCCACGTCCCCCGTCGGCGCACCGTGGGTGACGGCCAGCTCGTACGAGATCGGGAAATAGAGTTCCTGCGCATTACCGGTGGTGATGCGCAGCCGCCTGCGACTCTTCTTGAGCACCTCGAACCACTGTGCGGTGCAGAGCAATTGATCGCCGTGAGCGATGATCACGTCATGTAGGTCGCGCGCCACGTCAGGGGCGAGGATCGCCGCCGAGAACTGAGGATTCACACGAAGCCGCAGCACCAGCGGATCGAGAATACGTTTCACGGTCCGGCGCAGCGGGCCACCGTCGCTGCCGCTGAGCACCTCCACACCGGGACCGAGCCGGCGCCAGGCCTCGTCGATGACCGCCCGACGTGGGCGGGCGAGGGCGACCTCCGTCGCCACGTCGTACCCGGTAGTCACCAGGTGATGCTAGACGAGGCACTGTGCGCTCGACCAGAGCCGCGTGGCTCGAGAAGTTGGGTTCGGTAGCCGGCACCTGCAGTGACCCTTGATCCATGAAACCAGCACCCCGCCCCGTAAATGGTCCGATGTCGACTCCCGCACTGGCGACCCTGGCGTCGTGCGCGACGGTCGCGCTGATCGCGACCGTTGCATTCCTCCTGCCGAGCGCCGCAGTGTTCTCGGTCGGGGCCGTTGCCCTCGCCGGCGCGGCTCTGGTGTCGGTGGGCGAGATGCGTCCGTCGTCCCGCATGAGCCGTTGCTCCCACCACGAGCCGAGGTCCGTGCCTCTGGACGAACCGGGTATCGGCATCGCAACAGTCCATGCCGTCGAGGAAGCGCCGTCGGTCGGTGACAAGGCTCGGGTTGGCGACAGGGCCTGGGTTGACCACAGTGAAGCGGCGGCACCCACGATCATCGTCGACGTCGAAACGGTGTCCGGACAGCACTTTCGGGGGCATCTGAATCATCACGGATTCGATGCAGGAGGCTCACGTGCCACCCTGTGGCCGGGTGTGGTGCTCGCCGTCCGATTCGACCCGCAGCGACCGTCCGAAGTCATCCTGGCCGACGACATGACCGCAGCGCGAGCGGCTTTCGACACCATGCTGATCCGGAAGGGATTGACCACGGCGGACAAACTCGACCTCATCCGGCGGGGCGTCAAGTCACAAGCGGTGGTGACGGCCATGAAGCCGACCGGCCAGGTGTGCGAGGACTACCGTCAGGTCGAGCTCGACGTGATCGTCAACCGTCCCGAAGGGGGCCAGTTCCCCGCACACGAGGTGACGTTCATCCCGGCCACTTCCGTGGCGAAGGTCGAGCCCGGCAGCATCATCGACACCTATTACCGCTCCACTGATTCCTCCCGTGTCGCGGTCTGCGTCCCACGCAGTTGAGCCGGCGCAGCGCCGACCTCACGCTCGGTGATCGGGCACTGCGAAGGTGACCAGGGATGCCCAGAACACCGGGTGCGCAGTGACATCCCCTGAACGCCAGCGTCTCATCTGCGCACGCTGCCACCGACCGAGTACCACCACCGGGTCATCACTCTCGTGGGCGCTGTCCACAGCTGCGATCAACTCCCCCATGGGATCGATGGCGGTATCACCGTCGGCCAGGCTTCGATATCCGGCCGTTGTCGGCAACGACCACAACGTCGCCGTCACCAGCTCCGATCCGGCCAGGATCATGGCCGCGACCAAACCGTTCGGCTCGTCGAAACGGTGATCGGTGCCCGATGCGCACGCCACCAGGGCCACTCGCGGAGGCATCGGCCAGCGCCCGGTATCGGCGAGGAGGTCGGCGGCCGTCCACGGTCGATGGCTGCCCACCGGATCCGCCAGTCCGGGGTGCAGAGCTGTACACGACAGGTGCAACGCCGACCGCTCGGCGTAGCCCACCTCGCTCGAGGCCGCACTGGCATGACCGACGAACAGCATCCTGCTCGGCTTGTCCTGCAACACAACCGACAACCAGTTCCGGTCCGTGTCGCGGCGCCTGAACAACTCCACCGTGTCCGATACCGGCGGATACACGGTATGGCGCGCCAGTGCGCCGGCGAAGTGTTCTGACACCAGGCTGTCCGGCGACGGTCTGCCCAACACCGAGCCCAGAGGCGAGGAAGGTGTCTGCCCGGGCACGCGGGGATCGAGGATGAGAACCGGGGGTGAGGTGCGGCGCTCCTCCCAGCGCGCCGGGCGTCTCGGGGCGTTGACGATGTTCGCCGGGGGCGACATCACGAGATCCACCAGTTCCATCAACCGATAACCCTCGGTGTACGCGGTGAGATCGTCTGCCTTCCAGGGCAGTCGCGCGAGTACCTCCCCGGTGGCCGACACAGCCCCGGCCTTGGCACGCACCAACTGGTCGGCGGTGGGATATACCGATGGCAACGCGAGCAGGGCGAACGGGATCTGTGCCAGACGCGCCGTGGGAGTGAGATGCAGAACCGGACGAACGGCCGCCACACATTCGAGCAAAAGAGACCATGCCTGTTGTGAGAGCAACAGCAGCCCGAGATGGTACGACGCACGCAACTCGGTCGACGGATCGGAAAATGGGCCCGACAGGAGTGACCGCCGAAGGGCATCCACCATCGTCTCGCCGTCGCGCGGCGAGGGCAGTGCATCGGCCACCTGCTCGATCGCGGCCAACACAAACGGCTCCTCCACCACCCAGGTGACGGTGCGTGCGGGCTCGCCCACCACCCGCAGGCTGGCGTATGTCGCAACTCCCACGTCGGCAAACCGCAGGACCAATCTTGTTGGTGGCGCGCTGGTCATCTCCACGTGGGCCACATCGGCTCGCCGCTCGTGACCGTGCGTCCGTAGCGTTCGGCGGCCAGCCGTCGATACTCCGCCAGGATCGCGCCGGCACCGCGGTCCATCTGCAGCGGGGGCAACGGACCCAGCCGGGTCAGACCGCCGGTGACCGCAGTGGTCGTGGCCCCGGCAGCCACCGCACGGTTCTCGTCGATGCCGGCATCGGAATCGGCGACGGAGTGCAACGGTGTCGCCCCCGTGGCGGTCAGTGCCCACTCACCGCCGACAGCATCGGACACTCTCGGGTCGAGGCCGAATGTTCCCCGTGCACTCACGTATTCGATCATCTCGGCGACCAATGAGGTGTTGTCCCATTCCCACGCCGCAGCGAAGGCGCCGGCCATCACCGGGGCCGAGACCGACTGGGCCCAGCGCGAACGAGCCTCGGCGTCGGGCATCGAATGCCGCACACTGTCGACCGCAAGCGCCGCGGGTATTTTCAGCGCGGCGGCTTGTTCGAATTTGGGCTGGGCCGAGAGATGGCCGGCCGACCCGTCGGCCGCCGTGGTGATGCCCTCCGACATGGCAACCCGCGCCTCCACTGCATTCCAGTCGGCGAGAGGATCACCGATGCCGTCGAAACCCATGTCGGAGAGGGCCTCTGCTCGCCATATCGATCCCATGAGGTCATCGAGGCGGGCGTGGTGCAGCCAGGTCGCATGGGGGGTCGCGTCCAGGAGCATCCGGGCCTGCCCGACCATCTCCCGGGCGCGGTCGAATTGTCCGCGGAACACCGGTATCCAACTGCGCTGCATCAAGATCCGGTGACGATGAAGGGGTATACCCAATTCGTCCCAGTGCCGCTGCGCCTGTTCCCAGCAGTGGTCGGCTGCCTGCAGTTCGCCCGCGGCCATCCGGGTGAGCCCCAGGTACAACCAGCATCTGGAGACGTCATGCGCGACCGCATACGTGGCCAACACCGGGTACACCGCCTGGGCCAGGCGTTCGGTGTCCGCATGGTCGGACCGAGCCCAGGCGAGAGCCGCACGTTCGAGTTCGCTGCGCGCCGATGCCAGAGGCCAGCCGCGTTGCGACGCAAGCGCACCCGCACGACGAAGATGCGAGCCGGCCTCCTCGAGCCGTCCGGTCTGCACACAGAATCTGCCGTAGCCGATCCCAGCGTCCACCGCAAGCCGGTCGGCTCCTACCGAGCCCGGCCGGCTCCAGGCATCGGACGGTGGGGGCGGGCCGGGTTCCGACGCGGTTCGTCGCACGATGATCAACTCTTCGAGACCGAGTTCCCACAGGGGCGCGGCAGCAACGTGTTCGTCCACATCACCGAGCGCGATCGCGCACAGGATGCGTGCGTGTGCCACATGGAACCCATGGTCGGGGTCGGGGTCCGAATCGGGCTCGCCCACGGCGTTGCCGGGCAGATGCGCAAGCCGCCGCGCCGCTTCGTCGTGGTCACCGCGAGCTGATGCCAGGCCGATGTCGAGGACATCGGCACGCCCGGTGTAACGGACGACCATCCGGGTGATGTCGTCGGGTGACATCGTCACCTGCGCCGCGGCCTCGGGCATCTTCCCGGCGAGGATCTCCGAATAGATACCGACGCAATCGCGAATCCTGCGGACACATTCCACGACCCCGTCGTGAGCGCCGCGGGTCAGGTAGATCGTTCCGAGCTGGGCGAACACCTCGAGTATCAAATCGTCTCGGTCGAGCTGTTCGATCTTCGGCATCAGCGACAGCAACAGGTCGCGGGCGGCAGCGTGGTCGTCGGCACAGGCGAGGTTGCGCGCACGCTCGAGATCACCGGTCACCGACATGGCTGCATCATATTGATCGCGGACCAGCGGGCAACCGCTTACACGGGCACCACGCACGAAAGCGGCGGACGTGCGATGCACGTCCGCCGCATTCTCACCGGTTCAGATCAGTTGCAGCTCACCTTGATGCTGAACTCCTTCTTGATCATTCCGGCCGTCGGGTTCTTCATGTCAGCGCCTTCGGCCTCACCGGTGATGGTGTACGTGTCACCGTCTACCGAGACCTTCGCCGAACCGACCGACATCCCCATCCCGTTGGTCACAGCCAGTGCGTTGCCGTCGACCACCAGTCCCAGCGACTCGACCTTCGGGGTGGCCTCATCCGTCATCACGATGCCCAGGCCCTGCTGTCCACCGGTGGAGCCGCTGCCGACGTTGATCTTGCCGCCCTGCTTCACGCAGCTCACAGAGTTGAGGTCCACGCCGGCGAGATCCTTGCCCTCCACCTTGACCTCGGTGTCGCCGCCGGTGGAAACCTCTGTTCCGTTCGACTGGCTGGTTGCGACCGGGTTCGCCGCGGGGCTGCTGTCTGCGTTGCTGCTGCTGTCGTCCGAGCAGGCCATCAGCAGGGTTGCGCTGGCGATCAGTCCGAGGGTGGCTGTGAGGACTCGTTTCATTGGTCTTCCCTTTCGTTGTGCGGCGCCTTCGGTGTGGCTCCGGCATGGGATAACTAAAGCCCGGCCGAGCGGCTACCGATCCCAATTTCTGGCGCTTGTCCACCATTCGCCGACGCGATCGAATCGCCCATGTCGATCGAAAGGCCACCGCTGACCTCGCACATCCGGTGTCCAGCGCTCTGACGCGAAAGCGCCCCCGGCAATGGTGCCGGGGGCGCTGATGCCAGGAACATTGTGTCCGTGGCCGATCACGCGATCAGTTGGGTTGGTGGAAGGACTCCCCCAGCAGCCGAGCAAAGTTGGCGATCCCGGCTTCGTCATCGTCAACCGGCGATGGCGTCGGACGGGTGCCGCCGAGCAGCGCCACCAATTCTCCGGCGGCACGATCCACCCGGTCGGCAAGCGTGGCGGTGTCCCCGGAGGTACCCGCCCAATCCTCGGACGCGGCATATACACCGGTCGGGACCACCACAGCGCGCAGATACGAGAACATCGGCCGCACAGCGTGATCGAGCACCATCGAGTGTCGCGGACTACCACCGGTGGCAGCGATCAGCACCGGCTTACCGGCAAAACTGTTCTTGTCGATGATGTCGAAGAACGACTTGAACAATCCGCTGTAGGACGCGTTGAACACCGGCGTCGCCGCGATCACGGCATCGGATTCGACAACAGCCTTCACCGCGGGATCCGCAGCACCCACCGGGAATCCGGCGATCATGCTCTGGGCGATGTCCACCGCGATCTCCCGCAGATCGACGGTCTCGACCGCAACCGAATCACGTTGCGCCTGAACCGAAGCGGCGAGCCTGTCGGCGAGCAGCCGAGTCGAGGACGGTTCACCGGCCCCGGCACTCACGACCACCACACGAGTCGGATTCATCGGCTGATCGCCTCCGCCTCGACTGTGCCCTCCTCGGCGACAGCAGCGCTTCGTGCAGCCACCAGCGATGCATGGGTGGGCGCGTCCGGAACATCTGAGGGGCGCCCCTCGGCGAATCCCGCCCGCAGTTGCGGAAGCACCTCACCGAGTTGATCGAGTTGTTCAAGAACGGTTTTCAGCGGCAGTCCGGCATGGTCGACCAGGAACAGCTGGCGTTGGTAGTCGCCGAAGTGCTCACGGAAGCTCAGCGTCTTGTCCACGAACTGCTGTGGGCTGCCGACGGTGAGCGGTGTGTCCGCGGTGAACTCCTCGAGCGAGGGGCCGTGACCGTAGACCGGCGCGTTGTCGAAGTACGGCCGGAACTCGTTGACCGCATCCTGCGACTTGGGGCGGATGAAGAACTGCCCGCCGAGTCCCACGACGGCCTTGGACGCGGTGCCGTGACCGTAGTGCTCGTAGCGCTCACGGTAGAAACCGATCAGCTGCTGGAAGTGCTCCTTGGGCCAGAAGATGTGGTTGGCGAAGAAGCCGTCCCCGTAATAGGCGGCCTGCTCGGCGATCTCCGGGCTACGGATCGACCCGTGCCACACGAATGGAGCGACGCCGTCGAGCGGTCGCGGCGTTGAGGTGAACGAGGTGAGCGGCGTACGGAATTTGCCCTGCCAGTCCACCACCTCTTCGGTCCAGAGTCGGTGCAGCAGATGGTAGTTCTCGATGGCAAGAGGGATGCCCTGTCGGATGTCCTTGCCGAACCACGGATAGACCGGGCCCGTGTTGCCGCGGCCCAGCATCAGATCGACACGACCGTCGGCCAGGTGCTGCAACATCGCGAAGTCCTCGGCGATCTTCACCGGGTCGTTGGTGGTGATCAGTGTGGTCGACGTCGACAGCTGCAGAGTCTTGGTCTGGGCCGCGATGTAACCGAGCATCGTTGTGGGAGACGAGGGCACGAACGGCTTGTTGTGGTGCTCGCCGGTGGCGAAAACGTCGAGCCCGACGTCTTCCGCCTTCTTGGCGATCGCGACCATCGCCTTGATCCGGTCGTTCTCGGTGGGTTCGACACCGGTGGTGGGGTCGACGGTGACATCGCCGACGGTGAAGATTCCGAACTGCATGGCTACCTCCTCGGTAGAAGCTACGATCATCATAACCGGACCGTGGTCCGAATTATTTCGTCGCGCCGGCCGAGGCTGCCGAGCGGTTGTCACAGAACAACCGGGACCCAGAAGCCGAAGAACCAGAAGCCCCAACCACGCTTGTATCGGTCGTAGGCGGGGGTGACCTCCTGCCCGCGGAAGGTGAATGTCGCAAGATCCGGGCGTTTGACCGCGCCCGGGGACGATGAAGTCGTCCGGTTGGGGCCGTCCTGCGTCGTTGTTGATGATGTCGCCGACGGCGCTGCCGTCGCCTCGGCCACTGCCCCACCGACTCCCAGCGAAGCCAGGCCGATTGCCCCCGTTGCGACCGTCCGCGTGAACGCCTTCTTGACCTGCATGTTGTCCTCCCTTCCTGAAGCCCGACCTGTTCTGCCCGGGCCGACTCTTCACAAGGTAGAAACGCGAACTCGTAGAACTCTGGCACCTGGCTGTGAGCTTCCTGGATGCCCGAGAAATCCGGGTTCGCTCATCACGGGAACATTCGGGCCCTGACGCCGATCCAATCGACAATGGATCTCATCGAAGGGAACAGCCATGGGTGAAGGCGATGCCGAATACAGCGCGCAGGACAGCTCGACAGCGTCGGCGGCCGACGACTCCGGCGCACTGGACGAACTCGAGTCGGTGCTGAGCGAACTGTGGCCCGATCAGGATGCGGCTCCGCCGGACGAGCCCGCAGAACCGTCTGACGGGGTCGGCGGCGGCGATGCCGACGAATACTCCGAGCACTGGTTCCAGCAAGCCGTGAACGGCACCTGCGTGCCGGCGAGTGTTGCCCAGATCGTCGCGGAGTACACCGGCGAAGACATCCAGAGCGAAGACGCCTTTGTCGAGATGGCCCAGGACAACGGCTATTTCCTCGATGGCGAGATCGAGAACGGCATGCCCATCTACGCTGCGGCGGACCTGCTCGAACAGAACGGGATCCCGGCCACCGTCGAGACGGGCACGATGGACGACCTCGCGACAGCTCTGGACGAGGGCCGCGGCGTCATGCTGTACGTCGACTCCGGTGAGTACTGGGACCCGGAGCAGGAGGAGCGCGACGAAGCCACGGGTCGCGACCAGGGAGGCGATCACTGTGTGGTGATCAGCGAGATCGACACCGAGAAAGGTGTTGTCTACCTCAGCGACCCAGGCCATCCCGACGGCGACCGCATGGAAGTCCGACTCGACGAGTTCGAGGAGGCATGGGGCGAGGCCGACAACACGATGATCGTGTGCGACGAACCCTCGCCCAATGCCGGTGTGTCCGAGGACGACCCCACACGGGATCCGCTTCTCGACGACCTCGATGCCGACGAGACACCTGGGCTCTCCAACGTCATCGACTGGCTCACCGACCGCCCGTGGAACCTGCTGCCGGTGGTGATCGGCGGCAAGTAGCGCGCGCCCGCCACCAACAACGTCCCCGTCGACATGTAGGGAGGGCACTATGCCCCCGCACACGGTCACGGGGACGTTGTCGGTGCACAGCAATCAAAAGCGGCCCGCCCCAACAAAGGGACGGGCCGCTTTCGTGAAACTGCTTGGCTTACTTGGCCTTCTCGAGGACCTCGACCAGACGCCAGCGCTTGGTGGCACTGGTCGGGCGGGTCTCCATCAGGCGAACGCGGTCGCCGATGCCGGCGGTCTCGTTCTCGTCGTGAGCCTTGACCTTGCTGGTGGTGCGGATGATCTTGCCGTAAAGCGGGTGCTTCACACGATCTTCCAGCTCGACCACGATGGTCTTCTGCATTTTGTCCGAGACGACGTACCCGATCCGCTCTTTGCGGCGTGCACGCTCCTCGGTGGTGGACGTTTCAGTCACTTTTTGGTCCTCGCTCATGCGTCGTCACCGCTCTCGGCTTCGGGTCCTGAGGCCAGGCCGAGCTCGCGCTCCCGCATGACGGTGTACACGCGCGCGATCTCGCGACGCACGGTACGCAGCCGGCGGTTGTTGTCGAGCTGACCGGTGGCCATCTGGAACCGAAGGTTGAACAGCTCTTCCTTCGACTCACGCAAACGTTCGACCAGTTCTTCGTCACTGAGCTCGCGGAGCTCGGCGGCGGCGATTCCGACAGACATCAGAACTGCTCCTCCCTGGTCACGATGCGGGTCTTGATCGGGAGCTTGTGCTGCGCGCGACGCAGGGCCTCGCGAGCGGTCTCCTCATTGGGGTAGCTCATCTCGAACAGCACGCGACCCGGCTTGACCGGCGCGACCCACCACTCGGGCGAACCCTTACCTGAACCCATGCGGGTCTCGGCGGGCTTCTTCGTCAACGGGCGGTCGGGGAAGATGTTGATCCACACCTTGCCGCCACGTTTGATGTGCCGGTTGATCGCGATACGAGCTGACTCGATCTGACGGTTGGTGATGTACGCGCTCTCCAGTGCCTGGATGCCGTAGTCACCGAACGTCACCTTGGTGCCGCCCTTGGCCTGACCTTTCAGGCTGGGGTGGTGCTGCTTGCGGTGTTTGACCCGACGAGGGATCAACATGCCTCAGCCCTCCTGGTTCTCGGCCTGCGCGGGGGCAGGCGTTGTCGCTGGAGCGTCGACAGCCGCAGGTGCATCTGCGGTCGCGGTGGCCGCGCGTCCAGCTTCGGTGCTGGTCGCTGTGGTACCCGACGAACCGCTCCGCTTCGGGCGGGCCGGACGACGCGGACGACGATCTTCAGCCGGAGCAGCCGACGAGGACAGAGCCTCGCGCTTGCCACCGACGATGTCGCCCTTGTAGATCCACACCTTCACGCCGATACGGCCGAAGGTTGTCTTGGCCTCGTAGAGGCCGTAGTCGATGTCTGCGCGCAGCGTGTGCAGCGGCACCCGACCTTCGCGGTAGAACTCGCTGCGGCTCATTTCCGCACCGCCGAGACGACCCGAGCACTGGACCCGGATTCCCTTGACGTTGGGCTGACGCATGGCCGACTGGATGGCCTTACGCATCGCCCGGCGGAAAGCCACGCGGTTGCTGAGCTGCTCGGCGACACCCTGTGCCACCAGCTGAGCTTCCGACTCGGCGTTCTTGACCTCGAGGATGTTCAGCTGGACCTGCTTGCCGGTCAGCTTCTCCAGGTCGCCACGGATCCGGTCGGCCTCGGCGCCGCGGCGACCGATGACGATGCCCGGACGGGCGGTGTGGATGTCGACGCGAACCCGGTCACGGGTGCGCTCGATCTCCACCTTGGCGATGCCGGCGCGCTCGAGGCCGGTGGCCAGGAGCTTGCGGATGGCGACATCCTCTTTGACGTATTCCGCATACTGCTTGTCTGCGTACCACCGGGACTTCCAGTCCGTGGTGATACCGAGACGGAAGCCATGCGGGTTGATCTTCTGGCCCACTACTGAGCTCCCTTCCGGCGATTGCGGCCGGCGGCCGCGTCGCTCCTGGCGATGCTTTCCACCACGACGGTGATGTGGCTGGTCCGCTTACGGATCCGGAAGGCACGCCCCTGGGCGCGCGGACGGAACCGCTTCATGGTCGGACCCTCGTCGGCGAACGCCTGCGACACCACGAGGGTGCGACGGTCGAGGTCGAGGTTGTTCTCCGCGTTGGCCACGGCGCTGGCGAGCACCTTGGCAACCGGCTCGCTCGCAGCCTGGGGCGCGAACTGCAGGATGTCGAGGGCCTCGTCCACGTTCTTGCCGCGGACCAGGTCGATGACACGACGCGCCTTCATCGGCGTGACACGCACGAACTTCGCGGTCGCCTTGGCGGTCGGATTGGTTGTTTCAGTACTCATCTACCGACGCTTCGCTTTCCGGTCGTCTTTGATGTGTCCCTTGAAGGTGCGCGTCGGCGCGAACTCGCCGAGCTTGTGACCGACCATGGACTCCGAGACGAACACCGGTACATGCTTGCGGCCGTCGTGGACGGCGAAGGTGTGACCGATGAAGTCCGGAATGATGGTGGACCGACGGGACCAGGTCTTGATGACCTGCTTGGTGCCCTTTTCGTTCTGATTGTCGACCTTGCTCAACAGGTGGTCGTCGACGAAGGGGCCCTTCTTGAGGCTGCGTGGCATTCTCTAACTCCCTCCTGTTATCGCTTGTTCTTGCCGGTGCGCCGGCGACGGACGATCAGCTTGTCGCTGGCCTTGTTCTTGCGGGTACGGCCCTCGGGCTTACCCCACGGGCTGACCGGGTGGCGACCACCGGAGGTCTTGCCCTCGCCGCCACCGTGCGGGTGGTCGACCGGGTTCATCACGACACCACGGACGGTCGGGCGCTTGCCCTTCCAACGCATACGGCCGGCCTTGCCCCAGTTGATGTTGCTCTGCTCAGCGTTGCCGACCTCGCCGACGGTGGCGCGGCAGCGCACGTCGACACGACGGATTTCACCGGAAGGCATACGCAGCGTGGCGTAGGGGCCTTCCTTACCGAGCAACTGGATCGAGGCACCGGCGCTACGAGCCATCTTGGCGCCGCCACCGGGACGCAGCTCCACAGCGTGGATCTGGGTACCGGTCGGGATGTTGCGCATCGGGAGGTTGTTGCCCGGCTTGATGTCGGCGGTCGGACCGCTTTCCACCACGTCGTGCTGCTTGAGTCCCTTGGGCGCGATGATGTATCGCTTCTCACCGTCGACGTAGTGCAGCAACGCGATCCGCGCAGTGCGGTTCGGGTCGTACTCGATGTGAGCGACCTTGGCGTTGATGCCGTCCTTGTCGTGGCGACGGAAGTCGATCAGACGGTAGGCACGCTTGTGGCCACCACCCTTGTGACGGGTTGTGATGCGGCCGTGGGCGTTTCGTCCACCGCGGCCATGCAGCGGACGAACCAGCGACTTCTCCGGGGTGTCACGAGTGACTTCGGAGAAGTCCGCGCCGGAAGCGCCACGACGACCGGGGGTCGTCGGCTTGTACTTACGAATAGCCATGAGTCTTCTTGTCCTCTACTTCTTCGGTGGAGTCCGAGCGGCGTCAGCCGACCGGGCCTCCGAAGATCTCGATGGGCTTGCTGTCTGCGGTCAGTGTCACGATCGCGCGCTTGGTGTCCTTGCGCTTGCCGTAGCCGAAGCGGGTGCGCTTGCGCTTGCCCTGACGGTTGGCGGTGTTCACGCTCGAGACCTGCACGCCGAAGATCTCTTCGATGGCGATCTTGATCTGGGTCTTGTTCGACTCCGGATGCACGAAGAACGTGTACACGTTGTCCTCGATCAGTCCGTAGGACTTCTCGGAGATGACCGGCGCCAGGATGATGTCGCGGGGGTTTGCCTGAACTGTCATGTTTCTCAGGCCTCCTTCTCATCTTTTTTGGCGCCGTCGATGAAGACGCCGAGTGCCTCACGGCTGAACACGACCTCGTCGGCATCGAGCACGTCGTAGGTGTTCAGCTGGTCGGGTGCGATGGGCAGAACATGCTGCAGGTTCTGCACGCTCTTCCATGCGGCGACGTCTTCACGTCCGACGACCAACAGGAACTTGCGGCGATCCGACAGTTCCGCGAGGAACTGACGAGCGTCTTGGTCGACGGATCCTGTCCGGCGACCAATTCGGTGATCACGTGGATGCGCTCGTTGCGGGCCCGGTCCGAGAGGGCTCCGCGCAGGGCGGCGGCCTTCATCTTCTTGGGGGTGCGCTGGCTGTAGTCACGCGGCTGTGGTCCGTGAACGGTGCCACCACCGACGAACTGCGGCGCCCGGGTCGAACCCTGACGAGCCCGGCCGGTTCCCTTCTGGCGGTACGGCTTTGCGCCACCACCGCGAACCTCGGCACGAGTCTTGGTGGCGTGCGTGCCTGACGGGCGGCACCCTGCTGCGCGACGACGACCTGGTGCATCAGCGAGATGTTCGCCGGAGCATCGAAGATCTCGGCCGGCAACTCGACGGTGCCGTCGGTCTTGCCACCGAAGGCCTTCACGTCAACCGTGCGGGTCTGCTGCTTTTCAGTGTTGACACTCATCGGCTACGCACCGCCCTTCATTGCGTCACGAACGATGACAACAGCGCCCTTGCGACCGGGGATTGCTCCCTTGATCAGCAGCAGGCCTGATTCGGCATCCACCTTGTGAACCTTGAGGTTCTGAGTGGTGACCTTGTCGTTGCCCATCCGGCCGGCCATCCGCATGCCCTTGAACACGCGACCGGGAGTGGCGCAACCGCCGATGGATCCCGGCGAGCGGTGCACGCGGTGCACGCCGTGGCTGGCGCCCAGGCCCTTGAAGCCGTGGCGCTTCATGACACCGGCGAAGCCCTTGCCCTTGGAGGTCCCGGTCACGTCGACCAGTGCTCCGTCGGCGAAGATCTCGGCGGTCAGTTCCTGTCCGACGGTGTAGTCGGACACGTCGTGGACGCGGATCTCGGTCAGGTGCCTGCGCGGGGTGACCCCGGCCTTGGCGAACTGACCGGCGACAGGCTTGGTGACCTTGCGCGGGTCGATGGCACCGTAGGCGAGCTGCACGGCGGTGTAACCGTCGGTCTCTTCGGTGCGGATCTGGGTGACCACGTTGGGTCCGGCCTTGACGACGGTCACCGGGATCACCCGGTTGTCTTCGTCGAAGACCTGGGTCATCCCGAGCTTCGTGCCCAGGATTCCCTTCACATTTCTTTGAGTCATCTGATGATTCCCGCCACTCACTGGATGTTGACGTCGACGCTCGCCGGCAGATCGATGCGCATCAAGGCGTCAACGGTCTTCGGCGTCGGGTCGAGGATGTCGATCAGTCGCTTGTGTGTACGCATCTCGAAATGCTCGCGCGAGTCCTTGTACTTGTGCGGCGAGCGGATGACGCAATACACGTTCTTTTCGGTGGGCAACGGCACAGGGCCGACCACACGTGCACCCGTACGGGTCACGGTCTCCACGATCTTGCGCGCCGACGCGTCGATCGCCTCATGGTCGTAGGCCTTGAGCCGGATGCGGATCTTTTGTCCCGCCACGCTGTGTCCTCTTCCGTCAATTTCGGCTGCACAGATGAACACCTCGAACGACGCAACTGTGTAGTCGCATCCCCGTGACCAGAACCTTGCGGTGGTGATCGACGCTGTTCATCTGTCGTTGTTCAGTGCCTGCTTCCGCAGGCCCGTCCGGTCCACGCAGTCGGGCGTGTCGCAATCGCTACACATACCTCTGCGCATGCGCAGAACCCGTGGTGCCGGTGTGCGTCCAGGTGGACGCGGGTCGTACTTGCTTGTTGTGCACCACAACGGAAGCTCGAACCAGTTCGTGACCGCTTAGTTCGTCCGGTGATGCTCTCTGATCGACGGGGGCCTGTCACCTGGTCTGGACGTTCGCACGCTCAGACGACAGACATACAGGGCCGCGCTGCCGATCAAGGCAACCCGACAAGTATGCAATAGATCCGGCCCAGGTCCAAATTGCCCCGGCCCAGGTCACGACCCTGCCGTCACGACCGCGCATTCTCCGCACAAAACCTTCGCAGACTCTTCACAACATCTGCGCAGGGTGCGGACATCGGAGCACTACCGTCGCAGTCATGACCCCACACCCGCAGACGCCATCGGTGCTGGTCGTCGACGACGAGCCACTGATCCGTCAGTCGATCGCGGACCGCCTTGGCGCGGAGGGCTTCGCGGTGACCACGGCCGACACGGGGCCTGCTGCCATCGACGCCCATCGCAGCACCAATCCGGACGCGGTGATCCTCGATCTGATGCTCCCTGGGATGGACGGCCTCGAGGTCTGCCGGCGCATCCAGGCACATTCGGCGACCCCGGTACTGATGCTCACCGCCCGCTCCGGCGAGACCGACCTCGTCATCGGACTGGGAGTGGGCGCCGACGACTACCTTGCCAAGCCGTTCTCGATGCGCGAGCTCGTGGCGCGCACCCGCGCCTTGCTCCGGCGTGCCGAACGCTACGGCCCGTTCACCGACTCTGCCGTCGAGCCCGCGGCGGATCCGGCCGGCGAGGTGAGGGACGGGCTGCGCATCGACGAGGCCGCCCGGCAGGTGACGGTCGAAGGGCAAGAGGTACATCTCACCCGCACCGAGTTCGACCTCCTGGCGTTCCTGGCCCGCCACCCCGGCGCCGTGCTCAGTCGGGAACAGTTGCTCGACGCGGTCTGGCACTGGCCCGCCGCCGGAGAGACCCGCACGGTCGACAGCCACATCCGTTCCCTTCGCAAGAAGGTGGGGTCGTCTCGGATCCGGACCGTGCACGGCATCGGCTACGCGCTCGAGGTCCGCGCGGCGTCGGGAACCGAGGGACCGCCGTGATGCTGCCCCGGCCGCTGGACCCGCTGCACTCGTTCAAGTTCAAGACAGCGGTTGTGGTCGGTTGCGCACTGTTCACCTCCAGCGTGTCGTTCTGGATCACCGCGCAGTGGCAGTTCCGGTACGCCTTGCTGATGGCACTGCTCGTCGCGATCGTCGTCACGTTTGTGCTCGCCCACGGGATGACGTCTCCGCTGCGCGAGATGACGGGGGCGGTGCGCCGGATGTCCCGCGGCGACTACACCGCCCGCGTCCGAGCGACGTCCCGCGATGAGATCGGCACGCTGGCAACGGCTTTCAATCGGATGGCCGATGACCTCGCCGGCGAGGACCGCTATCGCCGCGAGGTCATCGGAAATGTCGCCCACGAGCTGCGGACACCGGTCGCCGCACTGCACGCAGTGCTGGAGAACATGGTCGACGGCGTGCGGACGCCGGACCAGGAGACCCTCGAACTGGCGCTCTCGCAGACGGACCGGCTGGGACGGCTGATCACCGAGTTGCTGGACCTGTCCCGGATCGAAGGCGGGGTCGCCCAACTCGACCACCAGCGCATCGACCTCGCATGCTTCGCCGAGACCGCCGTCGCCGAATGCCGGCTCCGCTCACCGGGCGACATCTCGTTTGCGATCGACGTCGCGGCGGCGCTCCACGTCAACGCCGACGAGGGCCGTCTGCACCAGGTGCTCGCCAATCTCCTCGACAACGCGGCCCGCCACTCCCCGCCCGGCGGCGTCGTGGAGGTCAGCGCCTGGCCGGAGGGCGAGATAGTTGTCATCGACGTGGCCGACCAGGGCCCGGGTATCGCGCCCGCCGAGCGACTGCGCATCTTCGAGCGGTTCAGTCGAGGCGGATCACGCGACGGCGGAACAGGTCTGGGTCTGGCCATCGCCCAGTGGGTGATCACACTGCACGCCGGCGACATCGGTGTGGTCGACGACCCCGAGGGATGCCGGATCCGGATCCGGCTACCGCTCGTGCCCCCCGACTGACGACCACCGACTGACGACTGCTCGAACGCGCACACCATCGCCGCAGATCGCGGCTCAATTTTGATCCATCGTCTCCGAGAGGTGCTACACCCATGCCCAAAACCGACAGTTCGGATGCTCCGCAGGCTTACCAATCGGTGGTGCTGACCAAGGAACCGGCCAAGGTCCGCCGGGTCACCCTCTCCACGTCGTTACCTGGGTCCGCGCCTGCGAAAGTCGTTGCGGCAGTTGCTGTCACCACGGTACTGGCGATGGCGTTGGTGCCGACCGACGCGATCGGGATCGGCATCGCACTGACCGGCATCGTTGTGCTGGCAGCCGTCTTCGCCGCGTCGCCCGAGCGGCCCACCGTGCCCGAGCTGATCACCACCACCGGCATCGTTGCACTACTACTCGTCTCGGGATGGCGCAGCGCCGGATGGCTGGCCGCAGTCTGCACGGCCATCGCGATCCTGGCCACGGGGACGCTGGTTGTCGGCGCCCGGACCATTCGCGAGATGGCCGCCGCCGTCGTCGCGCCGATCGTCGCCTTCCTCCCGACCGCCGCATGGTTGGGGCGCGGGATCGCCGACGGCGCACGGGACCGTCCGGTGAAGAACCTGGGAGCCATCCTCCAGGTTGCAGTGGTGACAGTGGTGCTCCTGGTGGTGTTCGGCGCCCTGTTCGCCGGCGCCGACGCGACGTTCGAGTCGTTGCTGAGCACTGTGTTGCCGGACGTCGGCGACACCGAGGTGGGCCCCGGCGTTGTCCTCGGTCTTGTCATCGGAGGAGCCGCCGCGATCGGGATCTACCTGCGTCACGCCCGACCACGTCTGGCGGACCGGTCGCCGCGCACGTCGGCCGAACCGTGGATGTGGGCAGTTCCCACCGGCACCGTGCTCGTGTTGTACATCGCCTTCCTGATCACCCAGCACGGGCCATGTTCGGCGGTGACGACTACGTGCAGGAGACGGCGGGACTGACCTACGCGGACTACGCGCGCACCGGATTCTGGCAGCTCTTCGCCGTCACGGCCTTGACCATCCTGGTGGTGTCGATCGCCTGGCAACGCGCGGACCGCAGCACGCCTGCCGGGCGGGTACTGACGCGGACGATCCTCGGTGGACTCTGCGTCGCGGCGCTTGCCGTCGTGGCTTCGGCGTTGCACCGGATGGACCTCTACATGGACACCTTCGGAGCCACCCGGCTGCGCGTCGGTGTGATGGCGACAGAGCTGTGGCTCGGAGCCGTCCTCGTCGCCCTGATCATTGCCGGCGTCGGCCTCGGCACCCGCCAATTGCCAAGGGCTCTAGGGTTTCTCACCATGGTGGCCGCATTGTCGTTCGCGGCCTACAACCCGGACGAACGAATCGCCCAGGCGAACGTCGACCGCTTCGAACGAACCGGCAAGGTCGATCTGGTCTATCTGGCGAACCTGTCCCCCGATGCCACCGAAGCGCTGCTGGGGCTGCCCGTCGACCTTCAAGAGTGCGTCCTGCGTGGCATCGGGCGCGACCTTGCGGACGAACACGGACCCACGGCATTCAATGTGGGACGACACGAGGCGCGCGAAGCACTCGACGGCCGCGAGCCAGGTTCTGCCGCTGCCCCGGTCAGCTGCGCGCCGCGCTAACTTACTCGCCGGTAAGATGCCGTCATGACTTCTTCCGTCCAGCCCCCTCGAAGCAGCCCCACTCACCGTTTCCGTCAGAAGCTCCCCGCAGGCCGGCTGGGCTCGGTGCTGTTCTCGATCGGGATGTGTGTGCGGGTCCCCTACTTCGCGACCATCCTCCCGTTCGTGAAGACGATGGAACCCGGCAGATGCGAGGTCGTCGCGCCGAAGTGGTTCGGCGTTCACAACCACCTCGGCACGTTCCACGCCATCGCGGCGTGCAATCTCGCCGAGGTCGCGATGGGAATGCTGATGGAGGCCACCGTGCCCAGCACGCACCGCTGGATCCCGAAGGGGATGGAGAGTCGCTACCTCGCCAAGGCCACCACCGGTCTGCACGCGGTCGCGACGCTGTCCGAACCGGTCGACTTCGCGGCCTTGACCGAGGGATGCGAAGTGCCGGTGGACATCACGATCACCGACCGCGACGGCGTCGAAGTGGTCCACTGCACCATCACCACCTGGGTGACGCCGTCATGAACCTCGGGTGACCACTTCTGGCGTTCCGTCGCCGTGCCGACTGCCGAATTTGGTCTTAGGCTTCTCAAATGAACGGTCAGCCGAGAAATATCGGGGTGGAAGAGGAGTTCCACCTCGTTGATCTCCGCACCCGCCGGTTGACTCCACGGGCGCCTGAACTGCTCGAGGCCCTGCCGCATACGGGCGGCTACGTGGAGGAATTGCAACGCTGTGTCATCGAGGTGAACAGTGCTGTGTTCAGCAGGCTCTCGTCGTTGCGTGATGATCTCCGTGAGCATCGTGCGGTCTTGGCGGACACGGCCCGCGAACTCGGGATCGGGGTGGTTGCCGCGGGCGCCATGCCACTCGCGGTCCCCACCGAACTACAGGTGACCGAGACCCCGCGCTACCGCCAGATGCTGGCCGACTACCAACTCCTGGCCCGGGAACAGCTCATCTGCGGAACCCAGGTGCACGTCGATGTCGCTGATCGCGACCAGGCGGTTCAGGTTGCGTGGCGACTGTCGCCACACGTGCCGACCTTGCTGGCGCTGTCCGCGAGTTCACCGTTCTGGGCCGACGGCACCGACACCGGCTATGCCAGCTCTCGCACACTCGTATGGCAACGGTGGCCCACCACCGGCCCATTTCTCCGTCTCGATTCCGCCGCTCACTACGACGCAGAGATCCAACGCCTGATCGACACCGGGGTCATCACCGACCCGGGAATGGTCTATTACGACGTGCGGCCCTCGGCGAGGCAGCCGACACTGGAACTCCGGGTCTGCGACAGCTGTCCCTCCGTCGACACCGTCGCGCTCGTCGCCGGCCTGTTCCGGGCATTGGTGCAGCACGAGATCACGGCCATGGCCCACGGCGAACCCGGCGTCGAGGTGTCACCCACGATCTATCGGGCGGCGTTGTGGCAGGCTGCGCGGTCGGGCTTGGAGGCAGACCTCGTCGACATGGTCGCCGCCAAACCGCGCCCGGCGGAGGACATGGTGCGCGAACTGGCGTCGATGCTGCGGCCGGAACTGGAGTCCTGCGGCGACTGGGAGACCGTCACCGAGCTCATCGACCAGGCGATCGGTGTCGGCAGTTCGTCGGCCAGGCAACGACGTGCGCTGCGGCGGCGTGGACATCTGTCGGACGTGGTGGACAGTCTGCTCACCGAGACCGCCGGCGCTGCCCCACCCCCGCCTACCGTCGCCGACCCCGCCAACCCGATGCTCCACAGCTACAACACACGCCACGACAACCCACAACCCGACCTCTACGACGAGGTGTTCGACGCCGACGGCCGGGTACGGGGCGCCTACCGCGGTGTCATCGAGACGCTGACAACCCTGGGCCCGGTGACCCTGCGCAATCGGCAACATCACATGGAGAGCGAGCAGAGCGCGGGCGGGATGACCTTCCGGGTCAGCGGCCAAGACCGGGCACAGATCTTCTCACTCGACGCGGTGCCCCGGATCATCGAGGCCGACACCTGGAAGCGGGTGTCGAAGGGTCTGCGCCAGCGCGCCCTCGCCCTCAACGCGTTCCTCCTGGACGTCTACGGCGACCAGGAGATCATCTCCGAGGGCGTCATCCCGCCTGAGATCCTGGACCGGGCCCCTGGGTACCGAAGCGCAGGCAATGCCCCACGGTGGCAACGGGTTCGGACGCACATCTGCGGGACCGATCTGGTGTCGACCGGACCGGGCGAGTTCTGTGTCCTGGAGGACAACCTGCGGGTGCCCTCGGGCGTCGCCTACGCGATCTCCAACCGCGCTTTGATGATGCGGTTCCTCGGCGAGATCAGGTGTCACGACGAGATCCTGCCGGTCGACACCATGCCGCAGATGATCGCCGAGACGCTGGGCGCCGCGCGTCCACCACGCGGCGATCCCAACGGCGCGATCGTGGTCCTGAGCGCCGGGTGGGAGGACTCGGCGTGGTTCGAGCACACGATGATCGCCGAACGCGCCGGGCTGGCCGTGGTGGACACCGGCGACCTTCGTGGTGACGGTAACCGGATCGTGGCGCGGATCCACGGCAAGGACGTGCCCCTCAGCGTCATCTACGCCCGCATGGACGAGGACATGCTGCTCTCGTCGACAGGATCCGATGGTGCCCCCCTGCGGCACCCGTTCCTCCGGGCGCTCGGAGCCGGAACGCTCGCGATCGCCAACGCGCTCGGCAACGGGATCGCCGACGACAAGGCCGTGTACGCATTCGTCCCGGCGATGATCCGGTACTACCTGGGTGAGGAGCCGGCCATCGACCAGATCCCCACCTGGCTGTGTGCCGAGCGCGATCAGCGCGACCACGTGCTCTCCCGCCTGGACGAGATGGTCGTGAAACCGATCGACGGCCTCGGCGGCTCAGGGGTGATGATCGGGCCCGAGGCCACCGAACAGGAGCTGGCCGAGCGGCGCAAAGACCTGATCGGACACCCGGAAAGGTTTGTCGCACAAGACGTTGTCCGGTTGTCCACCCACCCGACATTCGACGGTCAGGGGCTCTACCCGCACCACGTGGACCTACGTGCGTTCGTTCATCTACGGGCCGACGGGGACGGCAACGTCTCGGCCCACATGGCGCCCGCGGCCCTCACCAGGGTCGCCCCCTCGGGCAGCATGATCGTCAACTCTTCCCGTGGCGGAGGCGGCAAAGACACGTGGATCCTCAGCGGATCGTCGCGGGACCATGCCTGCCCGCAGACCCCAACCGAAAGGCGGTAGCGCATGTGCGGCATCAGCGGGGAGATCACCTGGGGCGGCGAACGGCCCGATCTCGCGGCCGTCGCAGCCATGACCGAGACGATGACCGCCCGCGGACCCGACGGCGAGGGCGCCTACCTCCACCGCAACGTGGCCCTCGGACACCGGCGACTGGAGATCATCGACCTGTCCGGCCGAGGTGCACAACCCATGGTCGACACCGCTCTGGGTTTGTCGCTGGTGTTCAACGGCTGCATCTACAACTATCGCGAGCTGCGCGATGAACTCGCGGGCCACGGCTATTCCTTCTTCTCGACCGCCGACAGTGAGGTGATCCTCAAGGCGTTCCACCGCTGGGGCGCCGACTGCGTCCAGCATTTCAAGGGCATGTTCGCGTTCGCGATCGTCAACACCGACACAGGTGAGCTGACGCTGGCCCGCGACCGCCTCGGCATAAAACCCCTGTACATCAGCGAGACGACGTCGCGGCTGCGCTTCGCATCGTCCATCCCGGCACTGCTGCGCGCCGGTGGCGTCGACACCTCGATCGACCGCGTCGCGTTGCACCACTACTTCACGTTCCATTCGGTGGTGCCCGCGCCGCACACCATGTATGCCGGTGTCCGCAAGTTGCCGCCCGCCACGGTCCGCACCATCAGGGCCGACGGCACCTCCACCGAGAAGCGTTACTGGGAGCCGGTTTTCGAGCCTCATCCCGATCGCCTGAATTGGGATGAGGCGCAATGGGGCGAAGCCCTGCTCGACTCCCTGCGGGTCGCGGTACGCCGACGGATGGTCGCCGACGTCCCGGTCGGCGTGCTGCTCTCGGGCGGTATCGACTCGTCCCTGGTCGTCGCGCTGCTCGCCGAGCAGGGTCAGCGCGACCTCGCGACGTTCAGCATCGGATTCGACTCGGCCGGTGGAGAATCCGGTGACGAATACGAGTACTCCGACCTCATCGCGAGCACGTTCAAAACCGACCATCACAAGATCCACATCGGCACCGACCGTCTGCTCCCCGCCATTGCGGGCACCGTCGCGGCGATGAGCGAGCCGATGGTCAGCCACGACTGCGTGGCGTTCTACCTGTTGTCCCAGGAGGTCAGCAAGTCGATCAAGGTGGTGCAGTCGGGACAGGGCGCCGACGAGATACTCGGCGGCTACGACTGGTATCCACCCCTGGAGAACACTCCGCGCGAAGATGTCACTAAGGCATACGCCTCGGTGTTCTTCGACCGTTCGCACCACGAGCTGAACACGTTGTTGCGCAGCGACTATCGTCTGGACCACGACCCCAGCTGGCAGTTCGCCGCCGAGCACCAGAACGCGCCGGGTGCCGCCACTGCCGTCGACGCGGCCCTGCGTCTCGACACCACCGTGATGTTGGTGGACGACCCTGTCAAACGCGTCGACTCGATGACCATGGCGTGGGGTCTGGAAGGTCGCGTCCCCTTCCTCGATCACGAGTTCGTCGAACTCGCGGCCACGTGCCCACCGGGGCTCAAACTCGCGCACGGCGGCAAAGGGGTACTCAAGGAGGCCAGCCGCGCCCTGCTGCCTGCTGAGGTCATCGACCGCACGAAGGGGTATTTCCCCGTCCCCGGCATCCGCCACCTGGACGGCGGAGTCCTCGACCTGGTCAACGACACCTTGCACGCCGAGTCGGCGCGTCGCCGCGCGTTGTACGAAGACGATGCCATCGCCGCACTGCTGGCCGCCCCGAATCGGACTCGCACCACCCTGGGCTCGAACGCGCTGTGGCAGGTCGCCATGCTGGAGATGTGGCTACAAAGCATGGAGTCGATGACAGGCGCGCCGGGGTCGAGGTGACGCCGGCGGTCACAGGCAGCTCTGCGCAGCGCACGTCGGCCGCGACGACCTCGGACAGCACCCGTCAGCGCCACAGCTATGGTGCGTCGGTGTCGCCGGGAGGAAAGGCGCTCGCCTACATCCTGGACGACGGCACCGGGTACCCGCGGGCTGTGCAGCGATCTCTCAGCAGGGCGGGCGCCGGACCGCTGCGGATGGTCGATCTGCCGTGCACCGGGCCGGTACGCAAACTGATCCACTCCGCGGACGGGCACTGGCTGGCGTGCGAGGTCGCGCCCGGAGGCGGCGAACACCATCAGGTGTGGGTGGTGACCACCGATCCCCACGACACCGCCGCCCACCGGGTGGCTGCCGCCGACGACTACGCGACGGTCGAGCTGATCGGTTGGGACGTGAACCGGGTGCAGCTCACCGCAACCGAGGCCGACGGAACCGCCCACGCTCTCATCGCCGATCCCCTGTCGCAGTACGTCATCGACCTCGACGCCCGGGTGGGTGGGCACTTGGTCGATTCGTGGAAGGACGCCGCCCTGCTGCGGGTCGGACCACGCGGTTATCGCGACATGTTGCTGCTGCGCCGAGACAACCGGCGTTCGGCGCAGTCCGATCCGCACGCCACGACCATCACCCCTCTGCTCCCCAACGACACCGGGGCGACGTCCGACCAGGGGGTGATCCTCGACCAGGGCTACCAGCACTCGTCCCTGCTCTTCCCCGGCCTCGGCCTGCCGAAGCTTCACAAGGACCTCGACAGCGTGCAGGCCCTGGTGCGCAGCGACTTCGACGCCAAGTTCCCCCGACTACTCGGTATCGAGTCCGCGCGGGAGGGTATCCGGTTCGCGGTCATCGCCGAGCGGCCGGACTGCGGCTTGGACGAGTTCGCACTCAGCTACGACCAGAGCACCCTGGCAATCCTGTGGAACAACAAGGGGCGCAGCGAGTTACAGGTGATGACACTGCCCGACCGCACGCTGCACCCACCGATCGAGTTGCCCGGTGCGGTTGTCAGTGAATTGTCGATCAGTACAACGGGTTCCCTGATCGCGATGACCGTGCAGGGACCCGACCTCCCTCCCGAGGTGGGTCTGGTGAACTGGCGTGAGGCGCATTGGACTCCCCTTGACCACCCCGATGCCACCAACCACAGCACCACAGATCGCCGCGGCACAAACCAGCCCGAACACGTCGAGTTCTTCGCCCGCGACGGGATGCCGTTGTCGGGTTGGCTCTATCACCCGGACGAATCGGCGTCCAGGGCCGCTCGTGCGCGGCGGGCGGGCCAGGGCGGGGGCTCCGGCGCCCAACCGGCACTCATCTACTTCCACGGCGGACCCGAAGCCCAGGCCCGGCCCGACTACAGCTTCCTGTTCCCAGCCCTGCTCGAGGCAGGCATCACCGTCCTCGCGGCGAACGTGCGCGGCTCGGGAGGATCCGGCCGGCTGTTCGCCCACGCCGACGACCGGTACGGCAGATATGCCGGGATCAACGATGCCGCGGACTGCGCGGCGTTCCTCGTCCGCGAAGGATATGCCGATCCCGGCCGGATCGCCTGTGCGGGAAGGTCGTACGGCGGATACCTGACGTTGGCATGCCTGACCTTCCACGCCGAGACGTTCGCGGCTGGCGTGGCGATCTGCGGGATGAGCGACCTTCAGTCGTTCTACGAGAACACCGAACCGTGGATCGCGGTGGCCGCCTACACGAAATACGGACATCCTGACGCCGACCGGGAACTGTTGCGCGACCTGTCGCCCATCCATCGCATCTCCGAGCTACGTGCGCCGCTGCTGGTGATCCACGGCCGACACGACACCAACGTCCCGGTCAGTGAATCCGAGCAGGTCGTCGAGTCCGCTCGCGCACACGGGCAGAAGGCCGATCTGATCCTCTTCCCCGACGAGGGGCACGAGATCGTGAAACGGGACAATCAGCGTGTGCTCACCGAGGCCCTGAGAGACTGGGTGCTCGACGCATTCGCCACACCCGGCTCATCCGGCATCGGTAGCCGCTAGCCACCCGTCACAGAGGAAACCGTGTCCACACACCAGTCGCAGCCACCGTTGGTCTCGTACCTGAGCGGCGAGCGCTCGGGGTCCGCGCAGGCGAGTGTGCTGGGCGATCTGCGGCGGGTGATCCTCGACGGCAGCGCGGCGCCCGGTACCGCCATCCCGGTCGGTGAGGTGGCAGATCTCTTCGGTATCAGCGCGATCCCGGTGCGTGAGGCCCTCAAGACCTTGATCGGCGAAGGCCTGGTGGGCCATCAGACCGGCGGGGGTTACTTCGTCGCGCAGCTCACCCTCACCGAGTTGAAAGAGATCTACTTCGTCCGGGGTGTCCTCGAGCAGGCCGCCTTGAGCCGAGCATGCGAGCTGGCCACCGACGACGACCTGGACCGCGCGCGCAGACAACACGAGGCACTGCAGGAAGCGACCATCGCCGGCGACAGGCGCGCGTACCACGTGCATTCGCGTCTGTTCCATCGCGCACTAGCGGCGCCGTGCGGCATGCTTCGCCTGCTCAACATGTTCGACTCCACATGGGACATCACCGAACCGTTCCAGGTCATGCAGCGGGCGACCGGGCCCACCCAGCTGCAACTGCACAGCGACCACGAGAAGATGATCGACGCCATGGCCAGGCGTGACGCCGGCGACTTGATCTCGATCGCACAGGCCCACCATCGCCGGCTCGAATCGGTGATCATCGAGACCGCCGCCGAGCTGAACGTGGCTCGCGAGGATCAGCCACCGGTTCGCTGATTCGCCCGCAATTCGCGCTCTACCAGAGCGTTTCTGGCCGGTGCTCGCAGAATATATCGCATTCCCTGGCGTTGTCCCGGCCGATTTGTCACGTACGTAATCAGGGTGCAACACAACGAACTTAGGTTTTTCTCAGCCGCACAGGAACTCCGAAACGGTTCGAAACGACTCGAGGATGCCGCCCATGACAAACGTCAAGACTCCAGGTTCTGAACCCGAGATACCGACCAATCACAACAATGCAGCGGGCGAGAGCGTCATCAAGCTCGGTTACGACCAGCGCCTCACCAATGAGGACCTCGCGCCACTGCGCCACCAGACGTGGACCTGGTACAACATCTTCGCGTTCTGGATGTCCGATGTGCACAGCGTCGGCGGATATGTCTTCGCGGGCAGCCTCTTTGCGCTGGGCATCGCCGCCTGGCAGGTCTTGGTCGCCTTGGTGATCGGCATCGTGATCGTCAACCTGCTCTGCAACCTCGTTGCCAAACCATCCCAGCAGGCGGGTGTGCCCTACCCGGTGACGACCCGCGTCGCCTTCGGTGTCCGCGGCGCCAACATCCCGGCCATCATCCGCGGTCTGATCGCAGTGGCCTGGTACGGGATCCAGACCTATCTCGCCTCGGTGGCGTTCGGCCTCCTCGCTCTCAAGTTCTGGCCGTCACTCGAGAAGTACAGCGAGAGCGGCGACATGGCCTTCCTCGGTCTGTCACCGCTCGGCTGGGCCGGCTTCATGCTCATGTGGGTCCTGCAGGCGATCGTCTTCTGGAACGGCATGGAGACCATCCGTAAGTTCATCGACTTCTGCGGACCCGCGGTCTACGTGGTCATGGTCATCCTCGCCGGTTACCTCATCTGGAAGGCAGGCTGGGACAACGTCAGTTTCGATCTGTCGGTCGGCCCCAGCAAAACCGGGTGGGCATCCATCACCGCTCTGATCAGTGCCATCGCCCTTGTGGTGTCGTACTTCTCGGGACCGATGCTCAACTTCGGCGACTTCTCCCGCTACGGCAAGTCCTACAGCGAGGTCAAGAAGGGCAACTTCTGGGGACTGCCGGTCAACTTCTTGTTCTTCTCGATCCTGGTGGTGTGCACGGTGTCCGCGGGCGCCACGGTGATCGGTACGGACGAGGCGGGCAATATCATCACCGATCCGGTGCACATCGTCGACAAGATCGACAACACCACTGCTGCCGTCCTGGGTGTCCTGACATTCGCCATCGCGACCATCGGGATCAACATCGTTGCCAACTTCGTCTCCCCCGCATTCGACTTCTCGAATGTGGCACCTACCAAGATCACGTGGCGCGCCGGCGGAATGATCGCGGCGGTCGGTTCCATCCTCATCACCCCGTGGAACCTGTACAACAATCCCGACGCCATCCACTACACACTCGACACGCTGGGTGCGGTCATCGGGCCACTGTTCGGAATCCTGATCGCCGATTTCTACCTCATCAAGAAACAGAAGATCGAGGTCGACGACCTGTTCACGATGAACGAGAACTCGATGTACTACTTCCGCGGCGGCGTGAACCCGGTTGCGGTGGTGGCGACCATCGTCGCGGCGCTGGTTCCCATCGGCGTGGTCATCTGGGGCACCAGCTACCAGGCCAGCTTCACCTGGTTCATCGGTGCGGCAATCGGATTCGTCATCTACATGCTGGGTATGAAGTTGCTTCCCACCGAGCTGATCTATGGCACCCGGACCCGGACCGCCGAGCCGTCCGAGGCGCCGGTCATCTGACCGGATCAACCCGATCCATATCTTCGATCGCGGGTGGCCGGCTGCGTCTGCGGCCGGTCACCCGGGCGGTGCTCGTGCCGGGACAGGAATACTGGTTGTCGTGCGTATCAGCGTCATAAATCCCAATACGACCGTGTCGATGACCGAGCAGATCGCGGCCGCGGCGCGGTCGGTGGCGGCGCCGGGAACCGAGATCGTCGGCGTCACCTCCTCGATGGGGCCCGCCTCGATCGAGTCTCACTACGACGAGGCCTTGTCCGTTCCCGGCGTGATCGAAGCAATTGTCCGCAGCGAGCGCAGCGAGCATCCCGCCGACGCCTACGTGCTGGCCTGCTTCGGAGACCCCGGGCTCGATGCAGCCCGCGAAGTGGCCTCGGTTCCTGTGGTCGGTATCGCCGAAGCCGCGATGCACGCCGCGTCCTTGCTCGGTCGCACCTTCTCGGTGGTCACCACGCTGGGCAGAACGATGGGTCGCGCCGAAGAGCTCGCCGAACGGTATGGACTGGCGGGCCGCTGCCGCGGCATCCACGCGTGCGAGATCCCGGTGCTCGAACTAGAGACCAATCCCGACACCGCAGGCATCCTGGTGGACGCGTGCCGTTCAGCCGCCGAAGCGGACGGCAGCGACGCGATCGTCCTGGGTTGTGCCGGCATGGCCGATCTCGCACAGGTCATCAGCGCCAAGATCGGCATTCCTGTGGTCGACGGAGTCGCCGCGGGCACCTTGCTGGTCCAGTCGTTGGTCACCATGGGTCTGCGACCCCGGAACACGGGCGAACTCGCACCGCCGATCCCGAAGGTCTACAACGGCCTGCTCGAGCCTTTCGGGCGAGGTGCGATCAGTTGACCGACCGCGTGAGGTCCGAGTCGACGATGCGCGAGAGCAATGCGGTGACCACACCCGCCATCTCATAGGGATCGCCGATCACGCCGAGGTCGGGAAGCGTGTGCATCACGGCCGCGTACACCGCTGCGTTGTCGTCGAGACCGAGCTCAGCGGTCAGTACGCGATATTCCTCTATGACCATCTGGAGGCGCCCGTAGGTGACACGGCTTCCACCGTATTGCGCGGCCACTCGATCCGGCACACTTGCCGCGGTCTTCGTGATGACGGAGAGTGCGGGAGCACCCGCTTCCGCCGGACGTTCGGACGCCGAAATCGTATCGCTCACGAGGATCTCCGCTTTCGCTCTTCTCTCGCCGGTGGCGAGGTGGATTAAGGGTGCCATACGTACAGAAATGTAGGTCGGGCCCTTGATGGGGAAGGCACCCTGTCTATTTATGACGTTGATCACTGCAGGTGACAGAGCTGCCACAGAAACTCACGACGATCGAAATAAGTGAGCGTCACGGTCAATTTCGTGCTTTGCTTTTTGTTTGCATTCGCGAATGAACAGGCGCCGCTGCCGGTTTGACATGTAATACTCCTGATTCATGACCTCCCCCACCTTGTCGCTGGTCATTCCTGCGTACAACGAAGCCGATTCGATCGGTTGGTTACTCGAGTCCCTGATGACCGAGTTGGATCAGCTCGACGAGATCATCGTCGTCGACAACAACTCCACAGATGAGACGCCGCAGATCGTCGCCGGGTTCACCGACCGCATCACCCAATTGCGTGTCATCACCGAGAAGCGGCCAGGCGTCATCGCCGCGCGCAACGCAGGTTTCGACACCGCGACCGGCGACATCATCGGAAGGATCGACGCCGACGCCAGAGCGAAGCCCGGTTGGGCCCGTGCGGTCCGCGAGTTCTTCGCAACTGCCGACCAGACAATCGGTGCGGGCACCGGCTTCTTCGACCAATACGACATGCCTCTGCAATGGGTGCACAGGAAGTTGCTGACGGTCGCGCTGAAATCGGCCGACAAGAAGGGCGGCGACCTTCCGTCGCTGTTCGGCGCGAACATGGCGATCCGCCGGACGACCTGGGAGCAGATCCGCCCGATCCTGCTCGACCAGAACGGTATCTTCGACGACCTCGACATCACGTTGTGTGTGACCGAGGTCGGCCAGCGAAGCGTGTTCATCCCAGGCATGGACATCAGCGCCTCGGGACGCCGCATGCTCTCGAGCGTGGAGGTGTACCGCAAGTTCACCGACTACATGCCCGCAACCTACGAGGCACGCGGCATGCACGAGCAAGCCCGCAGGTCTGTGGCCAACGTCCGGACGATGCGGGTGCTGCATCGCATCTTCTGGCTGCCGTCACGTGCGTGGGACCCGGTCAAGGGCCGGTACTCGCTGAAACAGCTGTTCTCCAAACACAAGACGAGGGTGCTTCCGTACGCGTCGTCCTGACCACATCCCGGCGATTGGTGACGCCCCGGCATCATCCCGTAAACTCTCAACGAGAGGTTTACAGTTTGTGATCGGATGAGGGGCAAGGTTTGCTGCGAACGCTGGATCGACGATGGCTCACGGGACGGATCGCCCTGGTATGCACGGCGGTGATGTGCCTGGGGTTGACCGCACTCGTGGCGCCTGCGACGGCGGCACCTGCACCGACAACATCCGACGAATCACCAGAGGGTGCCAACGACTGGTCCTGCATCCCCAGCCCGGCACATCCCCGCCCGGTTGTCCTGGTCCACGGGACGTGGGCCGATATGGCCACGACGTGGAAGACGCTTTCTCCGGCGCTCAAGGCCGAGGGGTATTGCGTCTTCGCTCTCAACTACGGAACGAGGGCGCCCGGGACACGCCAGAACCTCCTCGATCTCGTCGGCGGCGACACCATCGAGCGGTCGGCCCGCAGTCTCGGCGACTTCGTGTCGCGCGTCCGCACCGCGACCGGGGCACCGCAGGTCGATGTGGTCGGGCACTCCCAAGGAGCGCTTGTCGCGCGGTCGTACCTGAAGTCGGGCGGGGGCACGGATGCCGTTCGTCCTGAGCGCAACATCGTCCGCACCCTGGTCAGCCTTGCCGGCACCAACCAAGGGACAAGCTTCAACATCAACCAGCAGCTCGGCGCGATCGCCGAGATGCTCGGAATCCCGGTGGTCACGCTTGCCGCCGCAACGGTGGGACCCTCGTACATCGAGCAGATGGCGGGCTCGCCATTCCTTCGCGAACTGGCCGCCGGCGGGGACACCCGTCCCGGGGTCGACTACGTGGCGGTCGGTACCAAACAGGACACGATGGTGACGCCACCGGAGCACTCGTTCCTCAAGCCGATGCCGGGCGCGACCGTGAAGAACGTGTGGGTGCAGGACGGTTGCGAGAGCGCTGAGGCCAACCACATGGAGGTCACCAGCAGCCCCCGTTCGGTGTGGATCACCCTCGCTGCCCTCGACCCGGGATATGCGCGGACACATCCGGCACCGTGCCCCTGACGCAGACTCGTGGCTCGGGCTGGCAGAGACGTCAAAGCAGGGTTGTGACGATCCGCGCAGCCTCGTCGAAGTCCCCGGCGAGATGGGTGCCAGGAGCAGATCCGAGATAGTCCCGGTAGATGGCCGAGATCTTCTTGTTGGCGTTGTCCACCATCACCACCGGCTTGTCGAGCAGAACCGAGAAGACAGCTGCGTGGAGCCGGTCGGTGACCACGACCTTGCCCTCGGACAGGATGTCCACTGCGTTGCGGATGATCAGATCGCACTGGTAATCGAACGCCCACCGGGCGTACGGGTAGGCCCGCGCCCGGACCCGCGGCACCTTGTGGATCGCCGAGTTCGCCAGGCTGACCGGCCACCACTTGAAGTTGTCCGCCACCGACGCATGCCATTCGGTCCTCGGGACGCCCGGGAACGCCCGGGCGACAACGTCTTTCTCGTGCATCGATTCTTGATCCCGGCGTTTGAGCATCACCACGTCGCGGCTCGGTTCCCTTACCGGCGGCAATGGCCGGGCTCCGAATGCCAGGTCCGGACAGTAGACCACCCGATTGTCGGGAAACAATTCGCGGGTCATTTCGCAGCCCGCCCTGTCGCGGATCATCAGTGTCAGATCCGGGTGCCGGGAGTAAACGGCCTGCGCACGCTCGAGCGCAGTCTTGTCGAGAAAGTCGATCGTCTGCGGCATCTGGATGATTTTTCGGTCCGGATTCTCCTCGATCACCCGTTCACGAAATAGCTGGAATCGGTCATATCGATCGCCGAAATTCCCACCACCCTGCAGCAACAGCGGGCCCGTCGGCAGTCGACGCGAAAGGGCGGCGCGGTCATATGTATGGGTCGCGCAGACATATGCGGGCTCGATCCCCAGCCGATCGAGGTACGCCAGCTGTCCGCGATAAATGAGGAGGTCGCCGGAATTGAAGTGGTTGGGGTAGTCCAGAACGGCCACCCGATCACCCGGGATCTCCGCCCGCAAGATGTCTGCGGTCTCCTGTTCGATCTGGTCTACAGCTGTCGTCACGCGTACATCCTTCTGTCAGGGGCCTGCCCCATCCCCATCGGGCGGCGCCCGAGTGGACGGTTCGGTATCAGGCGATCGGCCGGTCTTCTCGATCGGCGAACAGTCGCTTGATGCTGTGCTTTCGCGTCATCGGATCGTACGTACGGGTGGGTACCCAGAACGCGAGATACATCGTCCGCGCGATCCACACATTGATCCACGCGCCCGGGCTCGTGACCGGTCCCCGTGCAGCTCCCATGTGCGGGGAACGCCCCGGGTGAACTGCCAGTACAACTTTCGGCTCGTCAGCATCCGCCGACCGGACACCTGCACCCGCATGCCCTCGATTACGGCGATCTTCCGACCGACAGCGCGCAACGCGATCGAGATGTCCAGATCCTCCCAGATTCCCGGCTCGTCATGGGTCAGCGACTCGATCTGCTCCCACACTTCGCGCCGAATCGCCATGTTGGCCCCGTAGACGCCAGGAGATTGCTTGACCTCGTCACTCTCCCCTTTTCGCGATGTGGTCGCGATCCGCATCAGAGCACGGTGCACCCCTTGAAGAGGCATGTCGTACTGGGTGAACGGGCCCACGGCCGCGCCGAACTCGGGGCCCGCGGACGAGAAGAATGTGTCGATCGCGGCGGCCCACCCCGGCGCGACGATGGTGTCCGCGTCGATCCGTGCGATGACGTCGCTCGTGGCCGACGCCAGGCCGCAATTGCGAGCGGGCACGATTCCCTGACGACTCTCGTCGAGCAGTCGTATCTTCTGGACGGTCGCTTGGTGAGCGGCCACTATGTCGGCTGTTTTATCGGTCGAATTGTTATTGACCACAACTATCTCCGCGATGTCGTCGATTTGTTCGACGAGATTGTCGAGACACCGACCGATCGAAACTTCTTCGTTGAATGCTGGTATGACCACTGAAATGGACACAGCTCCCCCTCGCCTCGACGACCTCAATAGACAATTGGCTGCTCAATGCTCCACATGCCATGTATCTCATGAAATGCGGCGCGCCAAACGAATGCGCGTTGGGACTCACTTTACGAGATTAGTGGACGCAGGTGTAATTGCCCCGCATTTCGCCTGACGCTCGTATGAACGGGCGAATATAACTCGGTCGACGCAGATCGAGCGCGCGAGTTTCGCGAGCGGGGCACCGGGAGGGCTCGCGGTACTGGCACACGCGCGGCCTGCAGACCGAGCGCGCACAAGTCTCGCGAGCGGGCCTCCAGCTTCGCTCGGGATACCGGCACCCGCTCAGCCTGCAGATAGAGCGAGAGCGAGGTTCACGAGCGGGCCACCGGGAGCGCTCGCAGTACCGGCACAAGCTCGGCCTGCAGACCGAGCGCGCACGAGTTTCACGAGCGGGCCCCCGAAGCCCCGCTCGCGGTACCGGCACAAGCGCGGCCGGCAGACCGAGCGCACACGAGTTTCGCGAGCGGGGCTCGAGGCCCCGCCGCCTGGCTCAGCGCCCGGCCAGGCTCCGCAGAGCCAGCAGCCAATGCTGCATCAACTCGTCGAGGTCCTCGGGGTCGACGGCATCTGCGATATAGGTGACGAAGGCGCGCACGACCGGCCCATCCGGTGTGTCGGTGGCCATCGACTGGATGTCGATCTCGGCCTGGGCCGGCATCCGGTTCCCTCGGGCCATCACATCGCTGTCCGTGCTGCCCAACTGCGGCCCACGCACGTCCGGGAACCACGGCGCTGCCGCGATCTCGTCGGCGATGTCGCCGCCCGGGACGGTCCCGATGTAGTTGAACACGATCTGCGGCTCGGGCAGCGCGGCCAGAGTTGCAGCCGATTCCGGGTCGAGATAGCGCAGCATGCCGTAACCGATACCCCGGTCCGGGTTCTCCGCCATCGCCTCACTGGTGCGGTTCAACACCTCGCGGGCGACGTCGGGCCGTTCGAACAGCGCTGCCATGTCGATGCCGGACAGGTCGATCCTCGCGGGGAACATCGACGTGAACCAGCCGACCGTCCGGGACAGGTCAGCACCGGGCACCACGTCTTCCTGACGTCCGTGGCCCTCGAGGGTCAGCAGTGCGCTGGGCACCTCGATGCCGCGATCCCGCCGCCAACCGACCACCGCCGCAGACAAACCGGCAACCAGCTGGTCGGCCATTGTCGTCCCGTCGCCGGTGGCGCTCATCAGTGGCTCGACGATCTCGGCCGGGATCTCGACGGAAGTCCTCGTGAGCAGGTCGGTCCGGTCGCGATCGAGGTCGAGTCGGCGACTGCCCAGATCCGGGTCGTCGCCGTCGAGGATCGACGTCCAGTACTCGAGCTCGCCTCGCCGGTCCGCGACCCGCTCATGCTGACCGGCAGTCCAGTCCCGCCATGTCGTTCCCGCGTCGGGAAGCTCGACGGGAACGCCTGCGGAGATCTGCGAGCCCGCGGTGGCGATGTCCGCCACCAGGATTCGCCACGACACCGCATCCACCACGAGGTGGTGCGCGACAATCAGCAGCCTGCCTGCGGCATCCGGTCCCGCATCCAGCCAGGCGAGCCGCAGCATGACGCCGTCCTCAGGAGCGAGCCGGTCCATCTCTTCGAACAGCACCTCGCGCAGGGCGTTCTGGTATCCAGGCGCACCCGGGCAGCTGTCGTCCGCCAGATTCACGCGGCGCAGCAACGAGTGCACGTCGACAGATCCGGGTGCACCGATGAGCAATGCCCCGGCGTCGCGATCGAGACGGGACCGCAGGATGTCGTGGGTGTCGATGACCGCGCCCATGGTGGCCGCGATCTGGTCTGCCGTCACCTCGGCAGGGAGGTTGACCACCATCGGCATCACGAACCTGCGGGTGTCTCCGCCGCGTTCGATCATGCGCGCGGCGGCGGGACTGAGCGGGGCCAGAGTCGGGTCACCGGGCGCAGTAACGGGTTCGGCACTCGCGGCAGCCGTCTCATCCGTGTCGGACGCGGCGGCTGCGCGATCCACCGCAGCAGCGAGCGCGACGATCGTGCGGTGCTCCAGCACATCCCGGGCGGTGAAGTGCACTCCGGCCGACCGGGCGCGGCTGACGAGCTGCATCGCAAGGATGCTGTCACCGCCGAGTTCGAAGAACGAATCGTCGGCACCCACAGACTCGGCACCCACCAGCTCGCCGACGATCCGACAGAGCACTTCCTCGGTCGGGGTCGACGGTGCCCGGCCCGCAGCCAGAGTGGCCTCGGGTAGTGGCAGTTCACGTCGTGCGATCTTGCCCGACCGGCTGCGCGGAAACTCCTCCAGGGAAACGATCACCTCGGGCACCATGTACGGCGCGAGTGTGCGTGCGGCGTGTGCACGGACCGCCTGTGGATCCGCGTCGTGTCCGGTGACGTACCCGACCAGACGCTGCCGTCCGCCGTCCTCGTGCATCACCACGGCGGCCTGGGCCACCGAGTCATGCTGTGCCAGAGCAGATTCGATCTCTTCGAGCTCGATACGCAGACCGCGGACCTTCACCTGGAAGTCGACCCGGCCGAGGTACTGGAGTGTGCCGTCCGCGAGGCGCCGTACCCGGTCTCCGGTGCGGTACATCAGCGACCCTGCAGGTCCGAACACACTCGGGACAAAACGTTCGGCAGTCAGGTCGGGACGCCCGAGGTACCCGCGTGCCAGCTGGTCACCGGCCAGGTACAGCTCACCCACCGCACCCACCGCGCAGGGCCGAAGCCACCGGTCGAGGACAAAGCTGCGGGTGTTCCAGACAGGCCGGCCGATCGGCGCCGCATCGGCACGGGTTGCGTGCCCGTTCAGTTCCGTCCCCGGTACGGCGACGACCTGCGAGGTGGCATCGACGGTGACCTCGGTGGGCCCGTAGAGGTTCACCACCTGCGCGTCGGCGATGTCGGCCACACGTTGGGCAAGCGACACCGGGAGGGCCTCGCCACCACTGAACACCGTGCGCAGCGACTTCAGCGATCCGGGTTCTGCCGACTCCGCGAACACGGCCAGCACCGACGGCACGAACTGCACCACGGTGACGTCGTGCTGCTGTACCAGCGACACCAATTCATCGGCTTCGCGATGTGCCTGCGGACCCGCGATCACGGTGGTGGCACCGACGATGGTGGGCGCGAACATCTCCCAGACCGAGGCGTCGAAGGTGAACGGCGTCTTGAGCAGGACCACGTCCTGCGTCCCGAATCCGTGTTCGGAAGCCATCCACTGGAGCTGGTTGACCAATGCGCGCTGAGAGATCTGGACACCCTTGGGCCGGCCGGTGGATCCGGAGGTGAACAAGACGTACGCCAGTGAACGTGGACGCACCTTGCCCCTGCGTTCGCCGGGACGTATCGGGCTGTCGTCGATGGACTGCAGATCCGGCACGGTCGGGTCCAGGCAGTTGACGCCGGGCAGCGCCGAACGCAGACGTCCGAGCTGTGCCGAATCGGCCACCACGCAGGTGACGTCGGCGTCCGAGACGATCGTGCGCAACCGGTCGTCGGGCGCTTCCACATCGAGCGGCAGGTACGCGCCGCCCGCCTTGAGGATCCCGTAGACGGTTGCGACCTGCTCGAGACTGCGCGACATGGCCACGGCCACCACGGCATCGGGTCCGACACCGCGGGCGATCAGAGCCCGTGCCCGTTTGTTGCCGAGAGCGTCGAACTGCGCGTACGTCAGCGTCCGCTCGCCGTCGATGAACGCGACGGCGTCGGGAGTTGCCGCCACCTGCTCGGCGAACAGTTCCATGGCGGTGCGGTCGGTGATCTCTTTGCCGGTGGCGTTCCAGGTGTCCAGTTGCGCGTGCAGTTCGTCGGCGTCGAGCAGGTCGAGTTCGCGAACCGGCGTCAGACTTGCCTGCGCGAACGTGTCCAGGACCCTGACCAGTCGATCGGCCAGCACCTGTGCGCGGTCGTCCGGCACCAGGGACGGCAGGTACTTCAATTTGAGCGACAGATCTGGATCCGCTTGTGCCAGAAGTGTTGCCGGGTAGTGCGACGCGTCGTTGATCTGTGCGCCCGCGATCGACATGCCGTCGATGTCCGACTGCGCGTCGAGCTTGCCGCGGTCCACCGGGTACGACTCGAAGACGGTGAGCGTGTCGAACAGGATCGGTAGTCCCGAAGAACGCTGGATCGTGGGCAACCCGACATGGTGGGCGTCGAGGAGGCCTGCCTGTTCGGACTGGATCCGTTCGAGGAGTCCGAGGACGGTTTCCCGCTCGTCGAGCCTGATCCGCACCGGGATGGTGTTGATGAACAGTCCGAGTATCGACTCCACTCCTGGGATCTCGGGCGGTCGGCCCGAGACCGTGGCACCGAACACCACGTCGTCACTGCCCAGGGTGCGTGCCAGCACCAGACCCCATGCGGCCTGCACCAAGGTGTTCATCGTGATGCCGCGGTCCCGCGAGAGATCCGCGAGCCCTTCGGCGGTCCGACGACCGAGGTCGAGCCCCAACTCGATGGGGATCTGATCTCCGACGCTTTCCACAGCCGGCTCATCGACCAGCAGAGTGGCCGAGTCGAGGCCGTCGAGGGCGTGTTGCCACGATCCGACGGCCGTGGCCATGTCGCGCCGGTCCAGCCAGGCCAGGAAGTCGCGGTACGAGCGGGTGCGGGGCAGGTAGGAGTCGTCGCCGCCGGTGGCGTACAGCGTGAACAGCTGTTCCATCAGAAGCGGTCCGGACCACCCGTCCAGCAGGATGTGGTGGTTGGTGAGCGACATCCGGTAGCGAGGGGTTCCGTCGGCATCCGGGGCGATGCGCAGGAGCAGCGCGCGCATCAGCGGCGGAGCGGCCATGTCGAACCGGTCGCTGCGGTGAGCCCTGAGCAGCCGGTCGACCTCGTGGTCGGCGGCAGCGCTGTCGGTCCGGTAATTGTCGGTGAGATCGACGACGTCCCAAGCGATGTCGACACCACCGGCGATCACCTGGACAACCGATCCGTCGCCGATGTGCCGGAATCCTGCGCGCAGGTTGGGATTTCGTCGCACGAGAGTAGCCATCGCTGCACGCAGGCGCTGTTCGTCGACGGTCCCGCGAAGTTCGAGGACAACCTGGGCGGTGTAGACGTCCGTGACGTACTGACCGGCCACCTCGGCGTGGAAGAGCATACCGATCTGCAGCGGCGAGAGCGGCCAGATGTCGTGCACAACAGGGTAATCGCGCTCGAGTTCCTCGATCTCGCGCTGGCTGATCTGAACCAGCGGAACATCGGACGGGGTCAGTCCGCCGGCCCGGCCACTGCGCTCGAGGGTGGCGAGCGCGGTCGCCGCAGACACCCAGAGATCGGCGAGTTCCTGCACATCGTCGTGGCCGAGGATCTCTCCCGCGTAGCCGAAGGAGGCCGACAGCCGGGCACCGTCGGCGTGGTCGGTGGTGACCGCATTGATGCTCAGGACCGCGGGCACCACCATGCCGGGATCCTGTGCGCCCGCAACCGATCCCCCACCGTCGGTGGCTCGCTGCCACCCGTTGGCGTCTGCGACCGGGTCCGTGTCGTCGTGCCCGGCGCTGACGCGGCCGAGGTAGTTGAAACCGATCTGGGCGCCCTCGTAGCCCGCGAGCGCGGGAACCGACCGCGCGCCGCCGTGAGCGAGTACGCCGAATCCGATGCCGTTGCCGGGCACCGCGAGCAGTTGTTCCTTGACGGCCTTGAAGGCCGAGCCCGCAGCAGGGCCACCGGCGAACGCGTCGCCTTGGTCGATGCCGGTGAGGTCGATGGCCAGCGGGTACATACTGGTGAACCAGCCGACCGTGCGAGACAGGTCGGCTCCACCGACGGCTTCTTCTTCGCGCCCATGGCCTTCCAGATCGATGAGCAGCGTGTCCGAGTGGACCCCCCGACGCGCGCGCCATTGCCGCACGGCCAGAGCGAGTGCCGTCAGCAGCGCATCGTTGACACCGCCCCGGTAGGCGGAGGTGACGCCGGTCAGCATCGACTCGGTCACGTCGTTCGGGAACTCGACGTCCAGGCGTTCGACCGTGGACGCCGTGTCGCGGTCGGGATCGATCCGGCGATCACCCAGCGCTGGATCGTCGGTGGCGACAACGGCAGCCCAGTGGTCGAGCTCGTCATCGCGGTGTGTGGCGGTCTCGGTGAGCGCAGTTGCCCACGCACGCAACGAGGTTCCGACAGCAGGCAGGTCGGGGGTGCCGCCGTTCTCGCTCTGCCCCCAGGCGATGGCGAGGTCGGGCAGCAGGATCCGCCACGACACGCCGTCCACCACCAGGTGGTGGACGAGCACGTACAGCCGTCCGGTGGCGGTGCCGTCGACGGGATCGAACCAGACCACCTGCATCATGACGCCTGCGGCCGGGTCGAGGCGGTCGACCGCCGCCGCGGTGGTGGCTGCGACCATCGCTTTGAACTCCGGCGTCCCAGGGGTCTCGGAGAACTCCACGCGAGTCAGGACCGTGGCCGGATCGATGGTGCCTGCCGGCGGAACGACCAGGCTGGACGATTCCGGGTTCGTGTCGTCGATGTCCAGTCGTGCGCGCAGGGCATCGTGGCGGTCCAAGACGGCACCGACAGCCGAGAGAAGTCGCTCATGCCCTGGATCGGCAGGCAGGGTCAGGAAGCTCGCCTGAGAGAACTGCTTGTAGTGGCGGCGGGTGTCGACGAGCCAACGCATGATCGGGGTCAGCGGTACGGGACCGACTGCGCCACCGGGCAGTTCGGCCAGCATGCGGACCTCGGCGTCGGCGGCGAGCTTGGCCACCTCGGCCAGCTCCGCCACGGTGCGCCGATCGAACACGTCGCGCGGTGTCAGCACGATGCCGGCGGCGCGGGCCCTGGACACGAGCTGGATGGAGACGATGCTGTCACCGCCCAGGGCGAAGAAGGAGTCGTCGACACCGATCCGCTCCACACCGAGTACCTCGGTGAAGAGCTCGGCCAGCCGCTGCTCCATCGGAGTGCTCGGGGCCCGGTAGGCGCCGGAGTTGCCGTCGAACACCGGCTCTGGCAGTGCGCGTCGATCGAGCTTGCCCGCGGGGGTCAGCGGCACCGAGTCGAGCACGGTGATCGATGACGGGACCATGTGCGAGGGCAACCGCTCACCCAGCCGGGCACTGATCTCGGTCGCCTGGACACTCCGGCCGGGCCGTGGGTACACGTACGCGACCAGCACGGTCTGGCCGGTGTGGGGATGCGTGTGCCCGATCGTGATGGCGAAGTCGATGTCGGGATGCTCGCCGAGGGCGGAGTCGATCTCGCCCAATTCGATGCGGAAGCCGCGGACCTTCACCTGGTAGTCGGTTCGGCCGAGGAACTCCAGCTCCAGGCGCCCGTCAGCGGTCCGCTTCCACCGGACGACATCGCCGGTGCGGTACATCCGCGAACCGGGTTCGCCGAACGGGTCGGCCACAAAACGTTGAGCTGTCAGATCGAACCTGCCGAGGTAACCCCGCGCGACGGCGGACCCGGACACGTAGAGCTCACCGGCGACACCCGGCGGTACGGGCTGCAGGCGTGAATCCGCCACCAGCGCACGGACACCGGTGATCGGGCCACCGATCGTGACCGGCCGGGACGGGTCCATGGCGTCCGTGGACGTCGACCAGATGGTCGCCTCGGACGGGCCGTAGAGGTTGAACATCGCACGGTCCGGAGCCCAGCGCCGCACCAGTTCAGGCGGGCACACATCGCCGGCGACAGCGATCATCTCGACGCCGCCGAGACCGTCCGGGGGCACGGTGGCCAGCGCGGCGGGGGTCACGAAGGCGTGGGAGACCCGCTGCTCGGCGAGCAGCCTTGCCAGGTCCTCGCCACCGAAGATCGATGCCGGCGCGATCACCTGTGTGGATGCGGCGTTGATCGCCATCATGATCTCGAAGATGGATGCGTCGAAGCTCGGGGACGCGAAGTGCAGGACCCGTGACGACGAGGTCAGCGAGAACCGGGGACCCATCTCGCCAACAGGTTGGCCAGACCCCGATGGGTGACACCGACGCCCTTGGGCCGGCCTGTCGACCCGGAGGTGAAGATCACGTACGCGAGGTCGTCGAGGACGGGCGCGTGCGCCGGGAACGAGGCAGGTGCCTCGCCGCCGGTCTCGACTGTGCGACGGCCGTATCGGTCCATCGTCTCGTCGGACACCGGTAGCCATTTGGCCAACTGAGGCAGGCGGTCGACGATCTCGTCGATGGTCAGACCGATGGTCACGTCGGCGTCGGCGACCATGTGCTCGATGCGGTCTGCCGGGTAGTTCGGATCGATCGGCAACACCGCGCCGCCCGACTTGACGATGGCCCAGAACGCGACCATCGAGTTCACCGATCGGCTGATCGCCAGCGCAACCGGCATCCCGGGACGCACACCTCGGTCGACGAGCAGCTCGGCGTACACACCCGACCGGAAGTCGAGTTCACGGTAGGTCAGCGATTCGGAGCCGCACACCAGCGCCACACCGTCGGGGTTGCTCTGCACCGCGCCGTCGAAGATCTCGATCATGGTGCGCGACGGGGCATCCGGCGGGCCGGCAACCGGCGACAACTCGGATCGCTCGGCGGGCGTCAGCAGATCGATGTCACCGATCCGCACGTCCGCATCGGCCACGATGGCGGTCGCGATCGCGGTGAAGCGCTCGGCCAGCGCGGCGATGGTCGACTGGTCGAACAGCGCGGTCGCGTAGGTGAACAGCGCCGTCAGGCCCGTGTCGCCGTTGTCGTCGACCTCGTCGGCAAGGGTCAGCTGGAGATCGAACTTGGTTGTCGTGATCGGTGATTCGAGTCCGGACACGTGCATGCCCGGCAGCTCGAGCTCGGCCCGCTCGTTGTTCTGGAACGCCAGAGCCACCTGGAACAGCGGCGCGTAGGAGGTCTCACGCTCGGGCGCAAGGTGCTCGACCAGACGCTCGAACGGCACTTCCGTGTGTGTGAAGGCGGCGATGTCGGTGGCGCGGGTCCGGGCGAGCAATTCGCTGAACGGCTCACCGGGCCTGACCTCGGTGCGCAGCACGAGTGTGTTGACGAACATGCCCACGAGGTCGTCGAGTTCGGCCTCGCCGCGCCCGGCGATCGCGGTTCCGACGGCGATGTCGTCCGTGGTGCCCGAACGTGCGAGCAGCACGGCCAGCGCCGCGTGACAGACCATGAACATCGTGGCGTGATGGCCGGATGCCACGCGCGCGAGCCCCTTGCGCAATTCGGGATCGAGCGAGAACTCGTACGACGCACCAGCGGTCGACTGCACCGGCGGCCGCGGACGGTCGATCGGCAGGTCGATGACATCCGGGATGCCGTCGAGTTGACGGGTCCAGAAGTCGATCTGACGCGCGGCCAGACTCTCGGGGTCGTTCTCGTCGCCGAGTACCTCGTGCTGCCAAAGGGAGTAGTCGGCGTACTGCACCGCCAGCGGCGACCAGCCGGGCTCACTACCCCCGGTACGCGCGGTGTAGGCCACCATGACGTCACGCGCCAACGGTGCGATCGATGCGCCGTCGCCGCTGATGTGGTGGATCACCACCACCAGGACGTGTTCGGACGGCGACCGTCGTAGCAGTGCGATGCGGACCGGCACGGCGGCGGTCACGTCGAACCCCTCGCCGATCAAGGCACCGAGTTGCGCATGCAACTCGTCGTCGCCCGACACCTCACGCACATCCAACGAGAGCCCCGCAGACGGCAATTCGTCCACGTCGAGGATCAGCTGGCGCGGTCCGTCGCCGTCATCCGGGTAGCGGGTACGCAGCACCTCGTGCCGGCTGATCACATCGGTCACGGCCTCGCGAAGTGCGTCGACGTCGAGGTCGCCGGACATCGCGATCACGGCCGGGATGTTGTAAGCCGGTGAGGTGGTGTCGAACTGGTTGATGAACCACATGCGACTCTGTGCGGGCGACAGGGGCAGGAAGGCCGGACGCGCGGTCGCCAGCAGCGCGGGCCGCGCCCGGTCCCCGTCGGCACGTTCGGCCAGCAGTGCCAGTCCGGCGACGGTCGGCTCGGTGAACAGGTCGCGCACGGCCAGGTTCGAGCCCACTGCAGCGTTGATCTGCGCGACAACACGGGTTGCCGACAGCGAGTTGCCGCCGAGTGAGAAGAAGCTGTCACCGGCGCCGACCATCGTGGCCCCGACCACGTCGGCGAAGATGCCGGCGACGATCTCCTCCACCGGACTGCTCGGCGGCTGATAGTTGTCCGACGATCCGAACTCGGGCTGCGGCAACGCTTTACGGTCGAGCTTGCCGTTCACACTGAGCGGGAGCCGCTCGATCGGCACCACGAGCGCGGGCACCATGTACGCCGGTAGTTCCTCGGCAGCGGTCGCCAGCACCGAACGGGTGTCGAGGGCCGCGCCCGCGGACGGCACCAGATACGCGACCAGCTGCTCGCCGACGTGGGGGTCGCTGTGGACGGTGACCACCGCGGCATCCACCTGTGGCGACATGGTGAGGACGCGTTCGATCTCGCCGAGTTCGATACGGAAGCCGCGCACCTTCACCTGGAAGTCGCTGCGTCCCATGTACGTCAGGGTCGGCCGGGTGTCACCGGCGACAGTGGTCCAGCGCGCGAGGTCGCCGGTGCGGTACATCCGGCTGCCCGGCGTGCCGAACGGGTTCGCGACGAACCGCTCGGCCGAGAGGTCGCTGCGCTGGTGGTAGCCCCGCGCCAATTGCGCACCGGCGAGGTACAGCTCACCGGTCACCCCGTCGGGCACCGGATGCAGCCGGTTGTCGAGCACGAAGACCTGGCTGTTCCATTCCGGCCGGCCGATCGGTACCGCCGAGCCCAGTTCGGACGGCACCTCCTGATGGGTGATGCTGACCGCGGCCTCGGTGGGCCCGTACAGGTTGTTGATCTCCACGCCCGAAGACGCCTGTGCGGTCAAGTCCCGGAATCGCGAGACGACGTCCGGGGTCAGTGCCTCGCCGATACACAGGACGTAACGCAGTGTGCTGAGCTGATCGGCGCGCGCCTCCTGCAGGAAGACGTTCAGCAGCGACGGCACGAAGGTCACCGTGGTGATCGCGGTTCGCCGGATCAGTTCGGCCAGGTACGCCGGGTCGCGATGTCCCTGCGGCGAGGCGATCACCAGACGGGCGCCTGCGGTCACAGCCCACCAGAACTCCCACACCGAGAGGTCGAAAGTGGCCTGCGTGCGCAGCAGCACGGCGTCATCGGCGTCCAGTCGATACTGCGCGGCGATCCAGTCGAGTTGGTTGACGATCGCGGCGTGAGGCACCGCAACGCCTTTGGGTCGGCCCGTGGACCCGGACGTGTAGATGATGTACGCCGTGTTGTGCGGCCGCAGCGGAGCCAGGCGGTCGCCCTCCTCCACCGGCGCCGAGGAGACTCCCGCCAGATCGAGGCCACAGACATCGAGCGTCTGGGTCGTCTCCGGCAGTCCCGACGGTCGCTCGCCTGCCACCAAGGTGAGCACGGGCCGGGCGTTGTCGACTATGTAGGAGATGCGGTCCAGCGGATGGTCCGGGTCGATGGGCAGGTAGGCGCCGCCGGCAACGGTGACCGCGTACATCGCCACCACCAGGTCGATCGACCGCGGCATCGCAAGTCCGACAGTGGTTTCCGGGCCGACCCCACGGTCGATCAGGATCCGGGCCAACGCGTTCACCCGGACAGCCAGGTCGCCGTACGTCAGCGCGGTGCCGTCATCGGCCTCGAGCGCGACGTCTTCTGCGTTGTCGCGCATCGATTCCGACAGCCGGGTCGCAAGCGTGCCGGGCGACAGCACCACAGCGGTGTTGTTGCGACCACGGACCAGTTCGCGCTGCTGTCGACCGGTGAGCATCGGCAGGTCACCGACGGCGACGAGCGGCTCGTCGATGATCTCGTCGATCAATGTGACGAAGCGGTCGGCGATCGCGCTCACCGTCTCCGGGTCGAACAGGTCGTCGGCGTAGGTGAACACCGCGTCGAGTCCGGCCGGCTGTCCGTCGTCGTCGTAGTTGTCCGACAGGATCAGATGCAGGTCGAATTGTGCGACGCCCTCGGGCATCTCGACGGGTTCGATGCGCAGGCCGGCGAGGTCGAGGCTGGCGCGCTCGATGTTCTGGAACGACAGACCGACCTGGAAGATCGGATGGTGGGCGGTCGAACGCACCGGATTGAGTACTTCGACGAGGCGTTCGAACGGCACATCGGCGTGGGAGAACGCTTCGGCGTCACGATCGCGGACGGTGTCCAGGAGCGCACCGAAACCACGGCCGAGATCGATCTCGGTCCGCATGGCGAGGGTGTTGACGAACATGCCGATGACACCTTCGACCTCGCTCTCGACCCTGCCGCTCACCGGCGTGCCGACGGTGATGTCGGGGTTGCCGCTCAGACGCGCGAGCAACAGCGCGAAGGCGCCGTGGAAGGCCATGAACGCACTGGCGCCCCTTGCACGTGCCAGGTCGGCCAGGCCGCGATGGGCCTCGGCAGAGATCGAGAACGTCAACTGACGTCCGCGCAGCGACTGCACCGGAGGCCGGGGCCGGTCGGTGGGCAGTTCCAGCTGGTCGGGGATGTCCGCGAGGTTCTTCTTCCAGAACTCGACCTGGGTGGCCAGCACGCTGGTCGGATCCGACTCGTCACCGAGCAACTCACGCTGCCAGATCGAGTAGTCGGCGTACTGCACCGGCAGCGGCGTCCACTCCGGAGCCCGCCCGGCCGAACGCGCGTCGTAGGCGACCGCGAGATCACCGACGAACGGCACCATCGACTGGCCGTCGGCCGCCACGTGGTGCACCACCATCGACAGCACGTGACGCTGTTCGTCCAGTCGCATCAACGCAATTCGCACGGGCACGGTGGTGGTGACGTCGAAGCCCCGTGCCACGAACCGGGTCAGCTCGTCGAACAGCGTGTCCTCGGTGGCGTCGACCATCTCCATCTCCGGGGCGGCCTGCTCCGCCGTCAGGATCACCTGATGCGGTCCGGTCGGCGAGTCCGGGTAGATGGTCCGGAGCGATTCGTGTCGCGCGACCACGTCGTTGATCGCGCGCCGCAGTGCTGCGACGTCGAGATCGCCGACCAGCGTCACCGCGGCAGGGATGTTGTAGGCAACCGATTCCGGGTCGAAGCGGTTGAGGAACCACATGCGGGTCTGGGCCAGCGACAACGGGATCCGGACCGGGCGTGGTCGTGCCACCAGCGGCGGGCGGTGGGCACGTACACCGGTCCCGGAGGCCAGGCGCTCGGCGAGTTCGGCGACGGTCGGCGCGGCGAACAGCTCACGCACCCCGATTTTCCCGCCGAGGGCGGCCCCTGCCCGGCCGACGACCTTGGTGGCACTCAGTGAGTTGCCACCGAGGTCGAAGAAGCTCTCGTCGATGCTCACCTCGGGGAGATCTAGCACCTCTGCGAACACCTCGGCGAGGGTGGTCTCCACCGGATTGCGCGGAGCGCGGAACACGCGGTCGCCCACGGTGAAGACGGGTTCGGGCAGCGCACGCCGGTCGAGTTTGCCGATCGGGGTGAGCGGGATGGCGTCGAGGACGGTCACCGCCGACGGCACCATGTGCTGTGGAAGGTGTTCGCCGACATTACGTTTGAGCGCTTCCGGATCCACCTCGTGTCCGGGCTTTGGCAGGACGTACGACGCCAGCACGGTGTCGCCACCGGGTCCGGCGGTACCGACCGTGACCGCGAAATCGACGTCGGGGTGGGAATCGAGCAACTTGTCGATCTCGCCCAGCTCCACGCGGAACCCGCGCACCTTCACCTGGAAGTCACTACGCCCCACGTATTCGAGCGAGTGCCCGTTCCTGCCGGGGTCCATGCTGTAGCGCACGAGGTCGCCGGTGCGGTAGAGCCTCGAGCCCGGCTCACCGTAGGGATCCGGCACAAAGCGTTGTGCGGTGATCTGCGGACGATCGTGGTAGCCGCGGGCGACCCCTGGGCCGGCGAGGTACAGCTCACCGACGACACCACGGGGAACCACACGCAACCGCGAATCGAGGATGCGGGTGGTGACGCCACGCAGCGGCGACCCGATGGTGACCTTGGAGCCCGCGGACAACGGCGCAGTGATCGTGACGATGACCGTGGCCTCGGTGGGGCCGTATGCATTTCGCAGTGCACCGGACCAGCGTTCGGTGAGCTCTGGCGGACAGATGTCTCCGCCGACCACCACCGAATGCACCGTGTCGAGCCCGGCCGGGTCGACGGTCATCAGAGCGGTCGGGGTCATCACCACATTGGTGATGCGTTCGGTATGGATCAGCTCTGCCAGCTCGCTACCGCCGAACACGTCCTGCGGCGACACGATCAGTGTTGCGCCGGCGGTGAATGCTGCCAGCAATTCGCCGACCGATGTGTCGAAGCTCGGCGAGGCCACGTGCAGGAAACGCGACGAGGTGGTGACGTCGTAGTGCTCGCGCACGTCGGTGGCGAGATTGGCGAGCCCGTGGTGGGTCACCACCACAGCCTTCGGCTTCCCTGTCGAACCCGACGTGTAGATGAGGTACGCGGGGTGGTCGATGCGAAGCGGCGACAGCCGATCGGAGTCGGTGACAACAGCTTTGGAGCGGTCGCCGGTCTGCGCGTCGAGTTCGTCGAGGTCATACCAGTCGACGGAGGCGGGCAACGCCTCGTCGTCGCCCAGCACGGTCAGACCGAACGCCGTACCCGAGTCCTGGATCATCTCCACGATCCGCTCGAGCGGGTAGTCCAGGTTGATCGGCAGATACGCCGAGCCGGTCTTCGCGATCGCCCACGTGCCGACGATCGAGCTCATCGATCGGCGGACACCGAGTGCCACCACGGTCTCCGGACCGGCACCGAGTTCGATGAGCCGCCGGGCGAGGCGGTTGGTGAGCTGGTCGAGCGCCTGGTAGGTGAGCGTCTGCCCACGATAGGACACGGCGACGCCCGCCGGGTTGGCCTCGACCCCTCGGGCGAGGAGGTCGGGCAGGGTCTGGGGTTCAACACCTTCGGGGCCACGAACGGAGGTCAGATCGGCGAGTTCGGTGTCGCTCAACACGTCGACGTCACTGACGACCACGTCGGGGTCGACGGCGACGGCTTCGAGGATGCGCACGAACCGCTCGGCGAACGTGTTGATCGACGACTCGTCGAAAAGGTCCGTCGCATAGGTGAAGACGGCGTTGATCGGCGCACCGGGCTCGTCGTTGTCACCGATCGACAACTGCAGGTCGAACTTGGCGACGTCGAAGTCGGCGCGGACCGGCGACACCTTCAGACCCGGCAGGGTGAGTTCTGGTGCCTCGTTGTTGTCGAACGACAGCGCGATCTGGAACAACGGATGGTGCGCGGTGGAGCGGTGGACGTCGAGCACCTCGACGAGACGCTCGAACGGGATATCCCCGTGGGCCATCGCGTCGATGTCGGCGGCTCGGACCTGCGCCAGCAGATCGACGAAACGGACCTCTGGATCAACCTCGGCCCGTAGCACGACGGTGTTGACGAACATGCCGACCAGTGGATCGAGGGCTTCTTCGCCTCGACCGGCGATCGGGGTACCGATGGCGATGTCGGCCTCACCGGTCAATCGCTCGATGAGCACCGCCAGCGCTGCGTGCATCAGCATGAACATGCTGACGTCGTGAGACCGCGCGACGCGCTGCAGAGACTCCCTGACCGACGGCGCGACGGTGAACGGCAGTGCGGCGCCGCGGAGCGACTGCATCGCCGGGCGCTGCCTGTCGGTGGGGAGTTCCACCGATTCCGGCAAGCCGGAGAGCGTCTTTCGCCAGTAGCCGATCTGTTCCGCGGCGACCGAGCCGGCGTCCTTTTCGTCTCCGAGGACTTCGCGTTGCCAGATCGAGAAGTCCGCATACTGGACGGCCAACGGGGTGTAGTCCGGGGCCTCCCCCGCCCGGCGCGCCTCGTAGGCGAGCACCAGATCGCCGAAGAGCGGGGCCATCGACGCACCGTCTGCGGCGATGTGATGGGCGACGAGCATCAGGATATGTTCGGTTTCGCTGATGTGCAGCAACACGATTCGCATCGGGAGTTCGGTTGTCACATCGAACCCGGCGATCGCGTGGCGCCTCAGTTCATCGGCGATCGCCTCGGGATCCGACCGTACCTCCACCTCGTGGAAGATCCCGTTGACCGCCTCGTCCACAGGATGGATGAGCTGGTACGGACCGTCGGCAGTGTCGGGGAACGTGGTGCGCAGCGACTCGTGACGTTCGGCGACATCGACGATCGCGGCGCGCAGCGCGTCGACATCGAGTTCGCCGGACAACCGCAGCGGGAGCGGCAGATTGTATGCGGGCGAGCTGGTGTCGAACTGGTTGATGAACCACATCCGCGACTGCGCGAGCGACAGCGGGATCCGTTCGGGCCGCGGCCTCGGGGCCAGTTCGGGCCGTGCCTGTGCTCCACCGGAACGCGAGGTGGTCAGCTCGGCCAGCTCGGCGACAGTCGGGTGGTCGAAGATGTCTCGCACGCTGATCTCGATGCCGAGTGCCGCCTGCACCCGGGCGGCCACGCGGGTGGCGCCCAGCGAGGTTCCGCCGATGTCGAAGAACGAGTCGGTGGCACTGACCTGTGACCGCTTGGCGATGTCGCCGAAGACCTTGGCAACGGCTTCCTCGGCCGCCGTGCGCGGAGCGATGTATTCCGCTGCACTGTCCATGAATTCGGGCTCGGGCAGAGCCTTGCGGTCGAGCTTGCCGTTCGCGGTGAGCGGGAACGCGTCCAATTCCATGATGGCGCTGGGCACCATGTAGGCGGGCAGCCGGTCACGCAGCAGCCGCAGCAGGTCGGTGTTGTCGACGGATTTTCCGGGTTCGGCCACCACGTAGGCGACGAGGTGTTTGTCGTCGGCCACGTCCACCACCACCACAACGGCGTCGGCGATCGACTCGTGGTCGGTCAGTGCGGCTTCGATCTCCGGCAGCTCGATTCGCAGGCCACGCAGCTTCACCTGGAAGTCGGTACGGCCGATGTACTCGAGTTCACCGTCGGTACGCCTGCGGACGAGGTCGCCCGTCCGGTACATCCGCTCGCCGCGGGCCATCGGGTCCGCCACGAAACGGTCTGCGCTCAGATCCGGCCGCCCCACATAACCCCGGGCCAGCTGGACACCGGTGAGGTACAGCTCGCCGGAGACGTTCGGTGGCACCGGCCGCAGACGTGCGTCGAGAACGTATACGCCCGTGTTCGCCACCGGACGCCCGATGGGGACCACGTTCACGTCGTCGGCGGTGTACTGGTGATAGGTGACGTCGACTGCTGCCTCGGTCGGTCCGTAGAGGTTGTGCAGCCCGGCGTCGGTGAGCTTGGCGAACCGCGCCGCGGTGGCCGGCGGCAGAGCTTCACCGCTGGCGAAGACCCTCGTGAGGCCCGCCAGCGAGGCGCTGTCGGCCTCGGCGAGGAACACCGAGAGCATCGACGGCACGAAATGCAGGGTGCTGACGCCACATTCGGCGATCAACCGCCGCAGGTAGTCGGGGTCGCGGTGACCATCGGGGATGGCGATGACAAGTGTGGCGCCGACCTGCAAGGGCCAGAAGAACTCCCACACCGACACGTCGAACGTCGCAGGCGTCTTCTGCATCACCACGTCGTCGCCCGTCAGGGAGTACTCGGCCTGCATCCACAGCAGCCGGTTGACGATCGAGCGATGGCTGACCGCCACGCCCTTGGGACGTCCGGTGGATCCGGAGGTGTAGATGACGTAGGCGGTGTTGTCGCCTCGAAGCGGTGCGGTCCGTTCCTCGTCGGTGAGGGGTCCGGTGGCGTAGCCATCGAGTTCGAGGGCATCGATCACCAGGATGTCGGGATCGGCCGCTGTTCCCTCCGGGATCTCGAACCCGGTACCGGAGGTGGTGAGCACCGTCTTCGGGTTGCTGCTGTCGAGCACGTAGGCGATCCGGTCGACGGGGTTCGCCAGGTCGATCGGCACGTACGACGCGCCCGCCTCGATGACGGCGTACATCCCGATCAAGAGCTCGAACGAACGCGGCATCGCCAGGGCGACATGCACTTCCGGTCCCACTCCGGCCGCAATCAGATGGCGCGCAAGGGCACTGACCCGTCCGGAGAATTCCGCGTAGCTCAGCGTCGCGTCCTCGAACACCAGCGCCCGAGCGTCGGGGGTGCGCTCCACCTGCGCTTCGAACAACCGCGCCAGCGTGGACTCGCCCTGATCGGCGGCAGAGCCCGACTCGGCGATCACCGAGGCGAGCATCCCCGCGAACTGCTCGGCGAAACCTTCTGCTGCCGCGCCTTCGAGCAGCCCCGGAAGCAGTGTGGACAAAGCGACTGTGACGGCGGCTTCGGGCCCCACGCCCACGGCCGCCAGCGTTGCGACCAGTTCGGTCGACTTCGCATGCAAGGCGCCGTAGGTCACATCGGTTCCGTTGTGCGACAACGCGATGCCATCGGGGTTGATCCGCGCGGCGGTGGCGAGCAGCTCGGCGAGTGACTTGCCCTTCAGGTCGGACAGTGCCGAACCGAACCCTGCCGCCTCGTCTGCCGACGCCGATCCACCCATCGCCGAACGCTCGGCTTCGGTCAGGATCTCGATGTCGCCGACGGGAACCTCGGGGTCGTCGGTGATGGCGGTCAGCACGGCGAGGAAGCGCTCGGCCATCGTCTGCACGGTCGACTCGTCGAAGATGTCGACGGCGTAGTCGAGGATCGCGTCGATCCCGCGGCCTCTGCCGTCGGCGCCGAAGTTCTCCGACACCGTCAGGCCCAGATCGGATTTGACGTACCGGATCGGTGAGTCGAGCCCACTCACCTCGAGACCCGGCAGGGTCACCGTCGGCACCTCGATGTTCTGCATGGTGAGCATCGCCTGGACCAGCGGCGCGTACTTCCGCGAACGGGTGGGGGCCACGGCCTCGACAACCTGCTCGAACGGCAGGTCGGCGTTGTTGAACGCGGCGAGGTCGGCCGACTTCGCCGCGGCGAGGGTGGACACGAAAGACGAAGACATGTCGACGGTGCTGCGCAACACCAGCGTGTTGACGAACATGCCGACCAGTCCGTCGACCGCCGAGGCATTCCGGCCGGCCGTCGGCGTGCCGACGGCGACGTCGTCCGAGCCGCTCAACCGGGCGAGCAGGATCGAGTACGCGGCGTGCACCACCATGAACATGGTGGTGTCGTTCTCGCGAGCCAGGGCTTGCAGCTGCGCCTGGAGCTCGGCGGGGATGGTGAACTTGACCTCGCCACCGGCAACCGACCGCTTGTCGGTGCGCGGCCGGTCGGTCGGCAGGTCGAGCAGCTCGGGCATTCCCGCGAGGTGCTCACGCCAGAACGAGATCTGGCGTGACGCAAGCGAATCCGGGTCGTCCTCAGACCCCATCACACCGCGTTGCCAGATCGCGTAGTCGGCGTACTGCACACTCAGCGGCCGGAAGGCAGGAGCCGCACCGGCAACCCGCGCCGTGTACGCGGTCATCAGGTCGGTGGCCAGCGGCACCAGGGACGACCCGTCTGCTGCGATGTGGTGGATGACCAGCAGCACCACATGGTCGTCGGGGGCGATCTCGAGCAACATCGCCCGCAGCGGCGGCGCCGCGGTGACGTCGAATCCCTCGGTGGCGAGTTGGACGCACATCTCGAGCAGTTCGTCCTCGGACCCCACCGTGCGGGTGATCAGCTGCGGCACAGCCTCCGAGACGGGAAGGATCTTCTGATACGGGCCCTGCACCGAGTCGGGGTAGACCGTACGCAGGATCTCCTGGCGCTCGATCACGTCCATCAGGGCGGCGGTCAGAGAGCTCTCGTCGAGGGAGCCCCGCAGCCGCAGACCGAGCGGGATGTTGTAGTCGGCCGCATCGGGGTTGAGCCGGTTGACGAACCACATCCGTTGCTGCGCAAGCGACAGCGGGATCCGGTCCGGTCGTTTCTGCGGGGTGAGCGGTCGGATCGGCATGCCGTCGAGATCGGGCGAGGCACCGATCGCCTCGGCGAGATCCGCCACCACCGGCGAATCGAACAGGATTCGTACGCCCAGACGCACACCCAGGATCTCGTTGATCCTGGCGATGGCACGGGTGGCGGCCAGCGAATTGCCGCCGAGTTCGAAGAAGGAGTCGTCGGCGCCGACGGTGTCGACTCCGAGGACGTCTGCGAACGCAGCCGCCACAGCGTGCTCCATCGGAGTCGAGGGTTCACGGTGTTCGCCCGTGGCACCGCGGAACTCGGGCGCGGGAAGTGCACGTTTGTCCAGTTTCCCGACCGGCGTCAACGGGACCTCGTCGAGGATCACGATCGACGACGGCACCATGAACTTCGGCAGGAATCCCCCGGCGTAGTCGGCCAGGTCGCGGGCATCGATGGTGCTGCCCGAGGTGGGTTTGACGTATGCCGCCAGAGCCGTGTCGCCACTCGGTCCGTCCACACCGATCGTCACCGCGAAGTCCACGGCCGGATGCCCGGCCAGTACCGCGTCGATCTCGCCCAGTTCGATCCGGAAGCCCCGGACCTTGACCTGCTGATCGGATCGACCCATGTAGGCGATCTCGAAGACGGTCCGGCCGTCGGGCTTGGCCACCTCCACCCACCGCACCACGTCGCCGGTGCGGTACATGCGGACGCCTTCGCCGGCATAGGGATTGGCCACGAACCGATGCGAGGTGAGATCGGGTCGACCACGGTACGCACGCGAGACACCCGGTCCACTGATGTACAGCTCCCCCGGCACGCCGGCGGGGACAGGACGTAGGCGGCCGTCGAGGACAAGCGCTTCGACACCGGCGACGGGGCCGCCGATGGTGACCGGTTCACCCGGCACCATGGGATCGCTGATGTTCGTCATGATCGTGGTCTCGGTCGGACCGTAACCGTTGTAGAGGCGACGGCCGGGAGCCCAACGGTCCACCAGGTCACTCGGGACGGCTTCGCCGCCCGCGACCACGTCGGAGAAATGCGGCAACTCGGTCGGATCCACCGACGCCAGCGCGGACGGAGTGATGAAGGCGTGTGTCACGCGGTTGTCGGCGAGCAGCTCTCGCAGTTCCTCGCCACCGTAGACACCGGCAGGCACGATCACCATCGTGGCGCCCGCACCGGCCGCGAGCAGCAGCTCGAGGATCGATGCATCGAAGCTCGGCGAGGCGAAATGCAGTGTGCGCGAGTTGCTGTCGGTGTTGTAACGACGATGCTGCTCAGCGTTGAACGCAGCCAGCCCGCCGTGGGTCACCTCGACGCCCTTGGGCTTTCCGGTGGTACCCGAGGTGTAGATGATGTACGCGCAATTGGCCGTGAGGACCGGCGCGCGGCGCTCGTCGGCGCCGATGCGGCCGGCCGGATGGCGGTGCAGGACCGGGTCGTCGATGTCGAGCCAGGCAATGGTCTGCGGCAACCTGACGGCATCGACCCGCCTGGTGAGGCCGATCGTCGCGCCCGAATCGGTCAGCATGTGCTCGACGCGGTCGGCCGGGTAATTCGGGTCGACGGGAACGAAGGTGGCACCCGACCGAGCCACCGCCCAGACCGCGAGCACCGATTCGATGCTGCGGGTGATGCCGAGCGCAACGACGTCTTCGGGGCCGAGACCACGCGAGATCAACTCGCGGGCAAGCCGATTGGAGCGATCGTCGAGGTCGCGGTACGTCATGCTCTGCCCGCCGCACACGAGAGCGACACCGTCGGGGTTCATGTCCACCGCGGCATCGAGCAGCTCACCGAGCGTGGCCGGCGGCACCGGATCGACACCTCGGACCGGTACCAGATCGGCCATCGCCTTGTCGTCGAGCAAACCGATCTCGCCCAGTACCGCACCGGGATCGGCGACCAATCCCTCCAGTACCCGGACGAGACGCTCGGTCAGCGACGCGGCCGTGGAGCCGTCGAAGATGTCGGTGGCGTAGCCGAGGAAGCCCGCCATGCCTGCCGGTTTCCCGTCGTCGTCCCACTGCTCGGTGAACTCGAAGGCGAGGTCGAACTTGCTGAACTCGGTGTCCACCGCACCGGGGGTCACCGTGAGGCCTTCCACGTCGAGGATCGGCCGCGCATTGTTGTTCAGCCCGAAGATGACCTGGATGAGCGGGGTGTGGGCCGTCGACCGGTGCGGTGTGAGCGCGTCGACGATCTGCTCGAAGGGCACATCGCTGTGGACGAAGGCGTCGAGATCCCGCGTGCGCACCTCGGTCAGGAAGTCGGCGACGGTCCGGTCCAGCGGTACCTGCGTCCGCAAGACGAGTGTGTTGACGAACATGCCGACCAGCGCGTCGAGCTCGGGGGCTCCGCGTCCGCCGATCGGAGTACCCAGGGCGACATCGTTGTCCGCTCCGGAACGGGCGAGCATCACCGCCAGGGCGGCGTGGATGACCATGAAGTTCGAGAGGCCGTGGGCACCGGCGAGCGCCACGACGCGCTTGTGTAAGCCCGGCGGCACGAAGAACAGGTGGCTGGCCCCGACACCGCTGCGCGTGTTGGCACGCGGGCGGTCGGTGGGCAGCCCGATGACCTCGGGCAGTCCGGCGAGGTTCTCCCGCCAGAAGTCGAGCTGGGTCGTCGCCAGGCTGCCCGGCGCGGCACCGCTGCCGAAGTTCTGTTGCTGCCAGATCGCGAAGTCGGCGTACTGCACCTCCAACGGAGCCCAACCGGGCGCGCGACCTTCACGGCGAGCCTGGTAGGCGGTCAGCAGGTCGGTGGCCAGAGGACGCATCGACAGACCGTCCGAGGCGATGTGGTGCACCACGATCACCAGCAGGTGCTCTTCGGCTGCGCCCGGCTTCGGCGACTCCGGTTCGATCCGCCAGAGAGCTGCCCGGAATGGCACGGTCTTGGTGACGTCGAAACCGATACGGGCGAACGCCTGTAGCCGCTCCCACACCTCGCCCTGCGGAATCGAATCGAGACGCAACGGCGGAAGCGCGTCCATGATCGGGATGATGCGCTGTTCCGGTCCCTCGGGGCTCTCGGGGTAGATCGTCCGGATGACCTGCTGCCGTTCGACGAGGTCGACGAGGGCAGCGCCCATCGCCTCCACATCGAGATCTCCGGTGAGCAGCAAGGTCATCGGGATGTTGTAGGCGCCCGACTCCTGGTCGTAGCGGTTGATGAACCAGAGCCGCTGCTGCGCCAGGGACAACGGAATGCGTTCGGGCGTGGGGCCTTCGGGCTTCACGAATCGGGCAGGGGCTCGGCCGGTCGCGACCACACCGTCGGTGCGGCGCTGTTCGATCAACTCTGCGAGCTCGGCGGGACTCTGCTTCTCGAAGACGTCGCGCAGACCGACGGCCGTTCCGAGGGCATCGGAGAGTCGGGTGGCGAGCCGCGCTGCGCTCAGCGAGTTGCCGCCCTGCTCGAAGAAGGACGCCGTTGCGCTGATCCGCTCGGCACCGACCGCGTCGGCGAACACACCGGCGATGATCTCCTCGAGCGGCGTGCGCGGCGCGACGAACGACTCTTCTGGGGTCTGCCCGAACTCGGGTTCGGGCAGAGCCTTTCGGTCCACCTTGCCGTTCGGATTCAGCGGCAGGGCATCGAGGATCACGATGGCCTCGGGGACCATGTAGTCGGGCAGCACCTTGCCGAGCGTGGCCCTGATCTCGCCGGCATCGAGGTCGGCGGAGCCTGCGACGTGGGCCGCGAGCCGGCGGTCGGATGACTCGCCGTGCGCGGAGACCACGGCCTGCCGGATTCCGGGGATCGCTGTCAGTGCGGACTCGATCTCCCCCAGTTCGATACGCAGTCCGCGCACCTTCACCTGGAAGTCGCTGCGGCCGATGAACTGTGCGTCACCGTTCGGTAGCCGGCGGACCAGGTCACCGGTGCGGTACATCCGTGCGCCGGGTTTGCCGTAGGGGTCGGCGACGAAACGCGCTGCGGTGGTGTCGAACATGCCGCCGTACCCGCGGGCGGGAGCGATCCCGCCGATGTACAACTCGCCGACCACTCCGACCGGGACCGGCCGCAGCCGTCCGTCGAGAACCTTGTGGGTCACGTTCGGGATGGACCGTCCCAGTGTGATCGGGCCGATGTCGCGGACCTCGTCGCCGACATTCGGTGCGTGGTCGGCCATTTCGACGGCCGTCGCCGAGCTGGTGGCTGCCGTCTCGGTCGGCCCGTACGTGGACAGCAGGTGCGTGTCGGTGCCCAGCAAGGTCCGGTAGGCCCGCGGCGGCAGGACCTCACCGCCGGCGGTGACGTTGGCAATGCTGGTGACGACCCGGTGCTCGTCGAGCTCCACCAGGAGCTCGAGCGCGCTGGGGGCGACGTTGAACAGGTCGATCTTCTCGGACGCGATGATGCCGAGGATCTCCTCGGGATCGAACCCCTCCGTGGCCAGGCGGATGACACCACCGACCCGCAGTGCGAGCCAGATGTTCTTCTGCGTCATGTCGAATCGAGGCGATGACGCGATCAGAACGGTGTCACCGTCCTCGAACGTGACCTGGCCGCGATACCAGTTCCACATGTTGAGCAGCCCGGCCGCGGGTACGAGAGTCGGCTTGGGCCTGCCGGTCGATCCAGACGTGGTGATGACGTAACCCAGTCGACTGCCGGCACCGGGTTCGGTCCAGCGGTCCGGTAGTGCTGTGCCATCCAGCCGCCGCAGCCGCTCCTCGGTCGTGCTGTCGCCCAATTCGATCAGGAGCGCACCGGTAGCCGCGATCCGGGTGCGGAGTTCGTCCGTGATGGCGTTCTGACTGGCGACCACCACCGTGGCGCCGGTGTCCTCGATGACCGAGCCGGCACGTTCGGCAGGCGCACCCGGGTCCAGAGGCAGGTATGCCGCGCCCGCCTTCCAGGCGGCGAGCATTCCCAACACCCAGTTCGCCGACCGTGGGGTGAGCAGGCCGACCACGTCGTCTGGACCGATGCCTTGTGACATCAGTTCGCGGGCAAGACGATTGGCACTCTCGTCGAGTTCGAGACGGGTGTATGACACCTCGGGGCTGCGCACGGCAAGTGCACCCGGATGTTCGCGAACACGCTCGTCCCACTCGGTCAGCGGCGTGGCGACCAGACCCTGCTCCGGCCCGGCTGGGCCGTCTGCCGCGGGCGCCGTTGTCGTACGGTAACGCTCGAGCGAGCGGCCGCCCACCAACCGCGCGGCGTCGGCGATGACGGTGTCCAAGACGGTGGCAAAGCCCTCGGGCGCCAGCATGATCGTCGGCACCAGTCCACTGAGCACCACCGAGGCGATGGCATCGGAATCCATACCGCGCTCGGTCAGCGGACCCGACAGCTGCGAGAAGCGTTCGTTGAAGTCGCGGTACGTGATCCGAGTGCCGTCGTGATCCACGGCGACCGCATCGGGGTCGATGTCGACAGCCGCGGCGAGGAGCGCTGCGAGGTCGCGCGCCGTGTACTTCGCCGGCTCGGGTTCCGGCTCGAAAGCGGGTTCGGAGTCCAGCCGCTCGGCGTCGGTGAGAATATCCACATCGCCGATCACGGCCTCGGAGTCCTCTGCGACGGCGCGAGCGAGGATCACCAGGCGCTCGGCGATGGTCGCAACGGTGTCGCGATCGAAAACGTCGCTCGCATAGGTGATCCGGCCCGTCAGGGTGCGTTCACCGGTTTCGCCCACGGTCTTGTCGTCGAGCGTGAAGGTGAGGTCGAACTTCGCACCGGTGGCCATGTCCGAGACAACACCGACGCTCAATCCGGGCAGATCCACCCGCGCTGTCTCGTTGTTCTCGAACGAGAGCAGCACCTGGAACAACGGCGAGTGCGAGCTCTGCCGCTTGGGCACGAGAGCACCGACAACGTTCTCGAACGGGATGTCGTCGTTGGCGAACGCATCCAGATCGGCGGCGCGAACGCGCGACAAGAGGTCGTCGAAGCGGTCCCCGGCGTCAACCCGGGTGCGCAGGACAACGGTGTTGACGAACATCCCCACAAGCGGTTCGAGGTCGGCGTGGTCGCGGCCCCCGACAGGGGTACCGACCGTGATGTCGTCTGAATTGGACAGCCGGGCAAGCAGTGTGGCGACGAGCGAGTGCACCACCATGAACAGCGACGCCTGGTTGCGTTGGGCCAGTTCGTTGAGGGATCCCACGATGTCCGCCGGGATCTCCAGTGGCACAGCGCCACCCTGCATCTCCCGGCGCATCGGGCGCGGACGGTCCAGCGGCAGTTCCATGACCTCTGGAACACCGGCCAGCGTCGACCGCCAGAACTCGAGCTGCTTGCCTGCCGTTGTCGCCGGATCGTCAGGCGAACCGAGGACACCGCGTTGCCACGCGGCGAAGTCGGTGTACTGCAACGGCAGTGCCTCGAAGTGAGGTTCGGATCCCGAGCTGCGAGCTGCGTAGGCGATGACCAGGTCACGGGCCAGTGGTGCCATCGACGCGCCGTCGGCGACGATGTGGTGGACGATCACGATGAGCAGGTGGTCGTCGCCGGACCGGAGCAACCGGGCGCGCACAGGCGGCTCGGCGGTGACGTCGAAGCCGTTACCCGCGAACTCGGTTGCGGCAGCGAACATCGCATCGGTGTCGGCCACGTCGACGGGCTCGAGATCGACTGTTGCCTCTGACAGTGGCAGCACTTGCTGGTACGGACCGTCCGGCGTATCCGGGAAGATCGTCCGCAGCGACTGCTGGCGTTCGAGTACATCGCCCATCGCGGCACGCAGCGCGCCGATGTCCAGCGCACCCTTCAGCGTGAGGGGCAGCACGATGTTGTACGCGGGCGAGCCTGCATCCATGCGGTTGAGCAACCACATCGCCTGCTGCGACAGCGACAGTGGCGGCCGTTCGCCGGCGATCCCCGGCACCAGCGCCGGCGTGGCGTCCTGGCCCGCAGTGCCCGGGTCGGTCTGGTCGAGTCGTGCGGCCAGCGACTCGACGGTCGGGTTCTCGAAGATCTCGCGCACCGCAACACGCCGACCGACGAGGCTGCTGATTCGGGCGACCGCCTTGGTGGCGACGAGTGAGTTGCCACCGAGATCGAAGAAGGAGTCACCGACACCGATCGAGGGCAAACCCAGGACCTCGGCGAAGATGTCAACGAGAGCGCGCTCGGTGTCCGTGGACGGCTCGGCCCCGCCACCGATCAACGCCTCGAGGTCGGCTTCGGGCAGGGCGGCACGATCGAGCTTTCCCGAACGAGTCAACGGGATCTCGTCGAGGAACACGATTGCGCTCGGCACCATGTGCGACGGCAACCGCTGCCCGACGAACTCGCGAACCTCCCTGGCGTCCAGCGGTTGTGAGGCAAGCACATGTGAGACCAGCGCCGTCACACCGGATGGCAGTTCGGCGCCCGAGGTCGCCGCGAAGTCGATCCCCGGATGCGCAGCGAGCGCCGCATCTATCTCACCCAGCTCGATGCGGAAGCCACGAACCTTCACCTGGAAATCGCTGCGGCCGATGTACTCGACCTCGAGTCGGTCATCACGCCGGACCCACCGGACGACGTCGCCGGTGCGGTACATCCGCGCACCCGGCTCGCCGTGGGGGTTGGCGATGAACCGGTCAGCGGTCAGCGACGGCCTGCGGTGATACCCACGCGCCATCGCCGGCCCACTGAGGTAGAGCTCGCCGTCGACGCCGACGGGAACCGGTTGCAAGCGATTGTCGAGGATCAGCGACGTCAGGCCGCGGACCGGCGAACCGATGGTGATGCGCTCACCCGGCCGCATGGGTCCGGCTATGTCGGCGAAACATGTTGTCTCGGTGGGGCCGTAGCCGTTGAACATGCGGCGGCCTGGCGCCCAGCGATCTACCAGCTCAGGCGGGCAAGCCTCGCCGCCGACGACAACCGATTCGAATGCGTCGAGTCCGGCCGGATCCACCGACGCCAGTGCTGCCGGGGTGATGAAGCCGTGGGTGACCCCATACTGGGCCAAGAAGTCGTGCAGTTCGTCGCCGCCGTATACCTCGGTCGGCGCGATCACCATGGTCGAGCCGTTGGCGAGCGCGAGCAGCACCTCCAGCACGGAGGCGTCGAAGCTCGGCGACGCGAAGTGCAGTGTGCGCGAGTGCTCGGTCAGGACAAAACGATCCGCTTGTTCGTGCAGCAGGTTCGAGAGACCACCGTGGGTGACGGTCACACCCTTGGGCACTCCCGTGGTTCCCGAGGTGTAGATCATGTACGCCGTGTTGGCCACGCGGATCGGTGCGATGCGTTCGCCGTCGCTCAACACGGCAGTCGACTGTTCTGCGACCACCGCGATGGCCTCGTCCGAATCGAGCTCCAGCCACTCGACGGTGTCGGGACGTTCGGCACGCCACGCCGAGGTGGACAGGCCGTACACCGCCGCGGAGTCACGCAGCATGTGCTCGATGCGTTCGGCCGGGTAGCGCATGTCCACCGGCAGGTAGCCCGCCCCGGTCTTGGCGACCGCCCACAGCCCCACCATGAAGTCGATGGACCGGCCCATGCCCAGAGCGACGATCTGTTCCGGCCCGATCCCCCGCGAGATCAGAAGACGCGCAAGGGCATTCGAACGCTCGTCCAGCTCGCGGTAGGTGATCGACCCGGACGGCGAGACCGCGGCATCGCGTTCACCCGCCGCTGCCACCGCTGCGTCGAGGAGTTCCGGCAACGTCGCGAGGCCGGTGGTTCCGACACCGCTCTGACCCAGTAGTTCGGCACGCTGGTCGGCATCGAGGATGTCGACATCGCCGACACGCACACCGGTGTCGGCAGCAACCTGTCCGAGCACCCGGACCATCATGTCCAGGATCGCTTCGGCCTGCTCGCGCTCCACGATGCCCGGAAGGTACTTCGCCGACAGTCGCAGGCCCGGATCGGACATGGCGATCAGGGTCAGCGGGTAGTGCGTGGCGTCGAGGACATCTGCGTGGTCGACCCGCAGCCCGTCGATGTCCGCAGCCGCGGTCAGCGCAGACCGGTCGAGTGGGTAGGACTCGTAGACCATCATGGTGTCGAACAACGAATCGACGTCTGTCTCGCCCAGGATCTCGGCGAGGCCGACCGTGTGATGGTCGAGCAACTCAGCCTGTTCCTGCGCAACACGTTTGATCAGCCTGCCGAGGTCGGCGGCCGCTTCGAGCTGGATCCGCACGGGCAAGGTGTTGATGAACAGGCCGAGCATCGATTCGATGCCGGCCACCTGCGGAGGCCGTCCCGACACCGTGGTCCCGAAGACGATGTCGTCGCGGCCGGTCAGGCGGGCGAGCACCAGCGCCCACGCGGACTGGAGGACGTTGTTGACGGTCACCCCTGATTCACGGACGAACTCGGTCAACCTCGTCGACAACGCCTCGTCGAGCACGACATCCACCTGACGCGGCACCTGACCTGCGCCGTGGGTGTCGGCGCCGGGGAAGAGCAGGGTCGGTTCGTCGATACCGTCGAGAGCGCGCGACCAGGCGGCCAGCGACTCCTGAGGCGACTGGGAGTGCAGCCACGCCAGGTAATTTCGGTACGGGCGCGGCGAGATCAGGGTCTGCGCACTGCCGCCGGCCTGATAGATGGCCAACAGATCGGTCATGAAGATCGGCATCGACCAGCCGTCGAGCAGAATGTGATGAAGCGTCACCACGAACCGGTGGACCGAATCGCTCTGCCGGATGAGCGTGAAGCGGATCAGCGGCGGCCGGTCCATCGCGAAAGGCATGACGCGCTCGGCGTGCGTGAGCTCGGTCAGCCGGGCCTCGCGATCAGCCGGGTCCAGTCCGGTCAGATCATGGTCGGTCCAGGGCGTCGGCGCTTCCGACGGGATGACCGCCACGGCGGCACCCTCGGAGTCCGTCATGAAGGCACTGCGCAGGTTCGGGTGTCGTGCGATCAGCGACTCGGCACTGCGCCGCATGCGTTCGGGATCCACTCCCGTCAGATCCAGCACCATCTGTGCCGCATAGACATCCACATCACCTGCGGCCAATTCGGCGTGGAACAGCAGCCCGTTCTGCAACGGGGTGAGCGGCCAGATGTCGGCGATGTCGTCGAATCGCCGCTCTATCTCGTCGATCTGCCCCTGCCGCACGTCCACCAACTCGAGGTCCGACGGCGTCAGACCACCCGCTCCCGGCGAGACCGAGTGCAGCGCAATGGATTCCAGAGCACGGTGCCACAACTCGATGAGGCGGTCCACCGACTCGTCGTCGAGAACCGAAGCGGGATAGTCGATGGTCGCCGACAGCTGCGGTCCGGACGCCGACTCGGTCACCATGGCGTTGACGTCGAGAGCCGTGCGTACCGGCACGGCCGCACCACGGGTGCCGCGAATGGCCTTCTCGCCGTCGGGAACCCACGGACCAGATCCGTCGGTTCCTGCCAGGCGTCCGAGATAGTTGAAGGTGATCGCAGGGTCGGGAGCGTTCGAGAGAGCTTCTGCGCCTTGGTCATTGAGGTAGCGCAGCAGACCGTAGCCGACGCCGCGCCGCGGGACGGTGGCGAGCTGCTCCTTCACCGCCTTGACCAGACTTCCAGCGGATTGCCCACCCGCAAGCGCGTCGTCGACGTCGATTCCGTCGGTGGTCAGGAGCACCGGGTACAGGGTGGTGAACCAGCCGACCGTGCGCGACAAGTCGGCGCCGGGCAGCAACTCTTCCTCGCGGCCGTGGCCCTCCAATGCGACGACGAGAGAGGTCGCCGACTCGCCGCGTCCCCGCAGCCAGTGGGTCGCGGCCAACGCGAATGCGGCCAACAGTCCGTCGTTCACGCCACCGTGGAATGCCTGGGGCACCCGGGTCAGCAACGTGTCGGTCAACTTGGGCGAGAGCACGAGCTCCCGGTGCTTGAGGGTTCGGACCAGATCCCGATCGGGCTGAACCGTCAGACTGGGGTTGTCGATTGCCGACGCCACGGACCGCCAGTGATCGAGTTCGTCGAGAAGTGCCGGATCGCCTGCCAGTTCCTTCAGACCATGAGCCCATCGGCGCATCGATGTGCCCACCGGATCGAGCCGAACCGGCTCCCCCGAGGAGACCTGAGCCCATGCCATCGCGAGATCGGGCAGCAGGATGCGCCACGAGACGCGTCGACGGCAAGGTGATGCAGAACGATCAGCAGTCGCCGCTCGGAGTCCGCGCCAGAGGGTGCCTCGACAACCGTGACGGACATCACGCGGCCGGATTCGGGATCGAGAGCATCGGTCGCTGCGGTTGCCGCCGTCTCCATCGCATCGTCGAACGCCGACGAACCCCGCGGCGCGGCAACGGTGATCGCGTCGACGGGCACCTCGGACGAGTCTTCCGCCGGTGCGATCACATGGCGTAGTCCGTTGTCGCCGAAAGTCAGTCGCGACCTCAGCACATCATGGTGCCGCCGGACGCCGGCAAGCGCCCGACGGAGGACATCGACGTCGAAAGGCTCGGGAGCGGAGACCACAACGGACTGCGAGTACGGACCGACGGCCGCCGGTTCCTGCGCCATCCAGCTCATGATCGGAGTCAGGGCGACCTCGCCCACCCCGCCGCCGGCGAGTTCCTCGGCGACCACGGTCGAGCTCTCTTCCCGGGCGACCTCGGCCAGTTCACCGATCGTCTTGTGCTCGAACACCTCTCGTGATGAGAAGTGCAGACCGATCGCCCGCGCACGCGACACCAACTGGATCGACATGATGCTGTCGCCGCCGAGACCGAAGAACGAGTCGTCGAGTCCGACACGGGGCTGACCGAGCAGGTCGGCGACCAGGTCGGTGATCGCGCGTTCCTTGTCGGTGGTCGGCGGACGGAACGTCACGGTCTGAGCGCTGAAATCAGGTTCCGGCAGTGCTTTTCGATCGATCTTTCCGCTGGCACCGAGCGGCATCTGCGGGAGTTCGACGATCGCGTCGGGAACCATGTACTCGGGCACCCGGGCCCGAACGGTGTTCATCAACTGCGCGGTGTCGACACCGTTGCCCACCACGTACGCAACCAGACGCTGACCATGGGTGCTGTGGTGCACCACGACCACGGTCTCGCGAACCGAATCATCAGCCAGCACAGCGGATTCGATCTCACCGAGCTCGATCCTGAGGCCACGGACCTTGACCTGGAAGTCGCTGCGGCCCACGTACTCCAGCGACCCGTCGGCCGACCAGCGGACGAGATCCCCGGTCCGGTACATGACCGAACCGTCCGGGCCGAACACGCAGGGAACAAAACGTTCGGCGGTCAGGTCCGGACGACCGAGGTACCCGCGGGCGACCTGCGCGCCGGACAGGTACAGCTCACCGACCGCACCGATCACACAGGGCCGCAACCTGCGGTCGAGCACCCACGCCCGGCAGTTCCACACCGCGCGTCCGATCGGCACGGTGTGCACCGACTCGGCGTCGACCGCCGAATACGTCGCGTGCACGGTGAATTCGGTTGGACCGTACAGATTTTCGATCTGCACACCGGGCAGCGCCTGGTGTGACTGAGCCGCAAGCTTGGCCGGGAACGCTTCGCCTGCGACCAAGAGCAAACGCAGTGAGCCAGGCTCGATCCGGCCGATCTCACCGAGGAAGAGCTGAAGCATCGAGGGAACGAAGGAGGTGGCCGTGACCCCCTCGGACGCGATCACACCGGCCAGGTACTCGGGATCGAGATGGCCGTCCGGCTCGGCGATGACAAGCCTGGCGCCGACCGTGGGAGCGAACAGCTCCCACACCGACACGTCGAAGGTGGTCGGCGTCTTCTGCAAGATGACGTCGTTCGACCCGATCTCGTAATGCCCTGCAAGCCAATCCAACTGGTTGGCAACGCTGTGATGGGGTACGGCCACACCCTTGGGCTTGCCCGTGGACCCCGAGGTGAACAGCACGTAGGCCAGCGAGGAAGGGCGCAGCGGCGCGATGCGCTCGGCGTCGTCGACGCGGCCCTCGGGCAGCGAATCAAGATCCAAGTCATGCAGATTCAGCGTGGCGGTCGCGCCGAGGTCGACGACGGCACGATCGGAGTCCGCGATGAAGACGCAGAGTGGTTCGGCGGTCTGCAGGACATCGGAGATACGCGAGCTGGGATGGTCGGGGTCGATCGGCACGTAGGCACCGCCGGCCTTGAGGACGGCGTAGAGCGCGGCCAACATCTCGGCGGAGCGCCGGAGCGCAACACCCACCCGGACCTCCGGGCCGACGCCGACGCCGATCAGATGACGAGCGAGCTTGTTCGTCCACGCATCGAACTCGGCGAACGTGAAGCGGCGGTCGCCGTCGACCACCGCGATCGCGTCAGGCCGTGCAGCGAGCTGCCGATTCCACATCTCGATGATGTCGTGCGACGCCACCGGATGTTCCGTGGAGTTCCACTGCACCATCGTGGCGGCGATCTCGGCCGGTGAACCGAGATTGAGCGCACCGACGGGTGTCTTAGGAGCGGCCCGCAACATCTGGGCGAGGAAGTCGGTGAATCGGCGGTGGTGCCGCTGCAGGTCCTCGTCGGCGTACGTCTGCGGGTTGGCTTCGAAGTCGACACGCAGATTCGATCCCTGAACCCCGGGATAGAGGTTCATGGACAGGTCTTCGACGGGCCCGGTGGTCAGGACGTGCAGATGACCGACGACGTCGCCGAGCTGCAACACCGGGTGGAACATCATGAGATTCACCGACGGCCCGAACAGGCCGCGTTGCCCGGTGCCCTGGCCGATGTCGCGACGCATGTCTTCGTGCCGGTACAACTGCCGACGGAGAGCACCGGTCAGCTCGGTCTGGACGGTGCGGACCAGATCGGCGATGGTGGTCGACGGGGTGACGGTCAGACGCATCGGAACGATGTTGGACACCATTCCCCCGGCCCGGCGGAGCTTGGCCGTGTTGCGAGCGGAGACCGGCAGACTCAGGACCACGTCTTCGCTGTCGGTCATCCGCGCGAGGTACGCCGCAAACGCCGCGATGACCGCGGGAGCCGAACTGCCCGACGCGTCGCGGGCCGCCTCGTCGAGAAGCGCAGCGGTGTCGTCGGGAAGCGTGGACGAGGCGAGTCGCGAGAACTCACCCGGGACCGCGCGTTGCTGCGACAACGAGAGCGCGGCAGGCAGATCCGCCGTTCGCTCCGCCCAGTATTCGCGGTCCTTGACGAATCGGTCCGATTCCCGGTAACGCCGTTCATCGGCGATGATCTCGGGCAAAGCCGCGCCCTTGGCGGGCGGGATGTCGGCACCTGATGCGAGGGCGGTGTATGCCTCGGCGATGCGCGTCACCATCGCCATCGCGCCGAAACCGTCGAGCGCGATGTGATGGGTGCGGATGTACCAGTAGTAGTGGTCGGTGCTGATGCGCAGCAGGGCGCTGACGGTCAGCCGGTCCCGGAGAAGATCAATCGGGCGGCGGTACTCGTCGCGCATCCACGTCTGCGCCGCAGTCTCGGCGTCGGGGGAATCGACCAGGTCGACGAACTCGATGGTGTCATCGATGCTGCCGTCCACACGCTGCAAGGGCAGCCCGTCGGTTTCGACGAGACCGAGGTATCCCGATCCCATCTCGCGGCCGACGAACTGCGATGCCCGGGTCAGGGTGTCGAGATCTACCGGGCCGACCAACTCCACGTACTGGGCAATGTTGATCGCGACCTCGCCCAGACTCTGCTGGGCGAACCAGATCCCACGCTGCGCCGCCGACAGCTCAAAAGGGTCGCCGGGCGCATCTGCTGGTACGTCTGAACGGCCAGCACTCAAAATTTGCCGCTCCAATCTCGAACGCTTGCTCGCCTCGGCCTCAGTGACGATGAATTCTTGTATCTGCGAATGTAATGGCGGTGTCTTCGTTGTTCACATTCAACCCGCAAGTGGTCGTTTAGACAGTAACCACGCAGGCGAGTCGCAGATATCTGCCACTCGAATGGCACGCCTTTCTGTGACCTATCGACCAGATTGTCATAGCCGTTACACCGTTGCTTCAGCGGCCCGGATCAGCTCGACATCGCGGTTCTGGCGAGTCCATCGGGCGTCTCCGGCAGCGCAGTCAAGTATAGACCAGGCCTCGCGCACCATCGCTGACGTTCGATCGGGGGCTGTCACCAGGACCGACGAGTCCGGCCCCCTCGTACGCGGTGTGCGTCCGAGGGGGCCGGTGTCTATATCTGGGGGCCGCTGGGGCCGGTGGTGGTGGTGAACTACCCGCCTGCAAGCCTGCTGGCAATCACACGGAGGTCGATCTCACTCGTTCGCCCGGCGGTGACACGCTGCTGGGGCGGTGCCGTCGCGGTGTGCAGTTCGTCGAAGTCGCCGCGGATCTGAGCAAGTGCATCGTCGACGATCGCAGCGACAACCGACCCGTCGGTTTCTGCACCGAGAGCCGGGATGCCCGCGAAGATGGCGGCCACGACAGCGGATCGGTCGTCCATGTACTGGTTCCGGGTCACCGGCATCATCAGATTGATCGCACCGGTGAGGTCGCGGTACGTCAGCGCACGCGATCTGTACCGGACGACCACCCGGTCAGGGGTCACTCGAGTGATCTCGCCCACCGCGGCAGGCAGGTCCACCCTCTGAGATGAAGGCGCCATAGCCCGCTGTTGCGGCCGAATCGTTGAAATAGCCATCTGCTCACCAACCCTGTGCATCTGCCTCGACCCTCAATGGGTCGGCGTAGCTAATATTCACAGTACCCGGGCAGTAAGGGAAGGGAAGTATTCCAGCTGTTACAAGATCCGGGTGTGATCTACGACACACCTGGGGTGTACGTCCCCTGACCAGGGCAGATGGGCGCGCAGCACGCATCGAAAATGAAACATTCGATGCGAATTCGTGTCATTGTCACCGCGTGTTTCGGACAGACACCATCACCTTTACGGTGCTGTGGCCCGCAGACCCGCGGTCGCGCAGCTACTGCTGAGAATCGGCTTCCATGGCCTCGATCAGGCTCTTCGGGCGCAGGTCAGTCCAGTGCTCGTTCACGTAGTCGAGGCACTCGGCGCGCGATGCCTCACCGAAGACCTTGTTCCAACCGGCCGGGATGTCGGCGAATGTCGGCCACAGCGAATGCTGGTTCTCGTCGTTGACCAGCACAAAGAATCGGCCGTCTTCGTCGTCGAATGGATTGCTCATGAGCGGACCCTTCTCCTGTTTCGGTTACGCGTGCACCACGGTCGACACACACCACCGCCGGCGGCCCGTACCCCGCATCGGGTGCACAGACTGCCGGCGGACAGCAGATCAGACCAGTTCGGCTTCCGCGAGAACCATCATTGCCTGTATGCGTATCCCGGCAAGCGTATCGGCGAGGCCGCGCGGGCCCGACACCGCCAGCCCGGGCACGGAAGTCATGAGCGCGACGGTGAGGGCGGAATCATCCACCGCGTCGCTCGCCATCGCGATTGCGGCACCCTGTGCCCGTCCCTTGAGTTCGCCGAAGTTCACCGCGTAGCCCTGACCCACCACTGCGGGCCGATCACGGCCGATATCAGCAGCAGCCATCACGAGCTGCGTGAGTGTGCGATCCTCTCGGTTACGAGAGCCGCGTGCGTCGGATCGGGCCGACGACCCCTTGCCATAGCGGCGGAGCTGCAGTAACACAACGCCCTCCCTCTCAAAACGTGCGCCGAATGCGTTCTTCTCGTGCAATTCGTCGGATGCCTGCAAATAGCCCCGTCCAGGTCACCGAAGCATATCCATTGTCAGGCCATTGAATACCAATTGCCCAACATTCCATTCATACGGACGATATCGCTGCGTCGAGCCGTAGCGTTACGGCCCGTTGGGTGCGATAGGTTCGTAACGAATCATCAGGTGTGATCGCGTCGCCATGGCGACCATGACGATGACGGGACGGACATGCAGGCGAGGCGGGGCCGAGTTACGCAGAACAGCGACGACCAGGACGGCGTACGAGCCTCCTCGGGCGCCCCGTCCGCCTACCAGCAGCCGGTCGGCGGCGGCCGGATTCAGCACAGTGTGGTGGCAAACAACCTGGTCAAGACATTCGGTAATTTCACCGCCGTCGACGGCATCAGTTTCGAGGTGCCGACCGGGACGGTGCTCGGGCTCCTGGGGCCGAACGGCGCCGGGAAGACCACAACCGTCAACATGCTGGCGACCCTGCTGACCCCCGACGGCGGCAGCGCCTCGATTGCCGGTTTCGACGTGGTCAGAGATCGCGCGTCGGTCCGCAAGTCCATCATGCTGACCGGGCAGTTCGCTGCCCTTGACGAATCTCTCACCGGACGCGAGAACCTCATCTTGTTCGGCAGGTTGATGGGTTTGCGCAAACGCGAGGCGAACGGCCGCGCGGATGAACTCCTCGAGGCGTTCAATCTTGTGGAGGCTGCGTCGAGGCGAGTGGGGAAGTTCTCCGGCGGAATGCGGCGGCGTATCGACATCGCCTGCGGTCTGGTGGTCCGGCCGGAGGTGGTCTTCCTCGACGAACCGACCACTGGCCTGGACCCGCGAAGCCGCCAGGATGTCTGGAACATCGTGACGTCGCTGCGCGATCAGGGCATCACCACACTGCTGACCACCCAGTACCTGGAAGAGGCCGACCTCCTCAGCGACCGGATCGTTGTCATCGACAAGGGCCGCGTGATCGCCGAGGGCACGGCTTCTGCGCTGAAGGAAGAGGTCGGTGGCACCTTCTGCGAGGTGATCCCCAGCTATCCCGACGACCTCAAGAAGCTCAAGCAACTCTTGGCCGACATGGTTCCACCGGACCAGATCCGCATCGACATGTCGCGAACCTCGTTGACGATGCCCGCGATCAACGCGACGCAGACGCTAGTGGAGATCGTTCGCCGCACCGACGCCGCCCGCATCGAACTCACCGACGTCGGCCTCCGTCGTCCGTCGCTGGACGACGTGTTCCTGAAGCTGACCGAGTCGCCGACCGGCGGCTCCCCCACGGCGACGTCTCCGGCCACCAGTTCTACGGCAGCCCGGGACCGCCGATGACGACGCTGACCCCGGATCGGGTCGTGTCCTCCGGGAGCGACCGTTCGGTGCATGCCGGCCAGCAGTGGCTGGCCCTCACCAACCGGTCGCTCCGAGGGATGGCCCGCGAAGGACAGTTCCTTCTGTGCATCGTCTCCCCGGTGCTGCTGACCGTCTGCTTCTATGTCCCGCTGCGGACGATCATGGATCTGTACCCCGGGATGGATTATGCCCAGTTCCTGATGCCGGTGATCTGCTTGCAGTCCGTAGGGTTCGTGGCCACCTCCGCTGCCATGCGGGCCGCCACCGACGGCAGCCTGGGATTGAGCAACCGGCTGCGGAGCATGCCGGTGAACATCCTGGTACCGCTCATGGCCAGGCTGGCCGCGAACGTCGTACTGCTCATCATCTCGTTGTGCTGGGCCATCATCTCCGGGCTGGTGATCGGGTGGAGACCGGAGTCGGGTCTGCTCAATTTCGCAGGCTTCCTCGGCGTCGCCCTTGTTGTCGGCATAATCCTGGCGTTCGGCGCCGACACGATCGGCGCCCTGTCGCGAAACCCTCAGGCCACCAGCCAGGCCCTCGCCCTACCGCAGTTAATCCTCGGAATGCTCTCCACCGGATTTGTCCCGGAAGAACGATTCCCCGAGTGGATCAGACCATTCGCACGCAATCAGCCGATCTCCCAATTCACCGAGTTGATGCGGGGATTCGACGGCGGTGAGGTGACCCTGCGGCTCGCGTTGCCCTCGATCTTGTGGGCCACAGGGGTTGTTGTCGCCGCCATCATCGGCGGGGCATGGGTGATGATTCGGAGCAGCCGACGTTGAGCGAAGACAAACGTCCGCCGCAGGAGCCGCAGGTACCGGTCGTGCCCCGTCGCCCCCGACACCGGGGCGACGGCGATGCCGCCGGACTCCAGCACTGGTGGCGCACCGAACAGCCGCCGTCCGGACGACGCCGAAGCCGTCCCGACGACCTCCCGACCACACGATTCGAGCGACTCGACCGCAGCGACGCGGACCAGAGCGATTACGAAGCCCCGGTCACTGTCACCAATCGGACTTTTGTCGGCCCGTGGACACTTCTGTCCCCTGGTGCCGCAGCCGCGGACTGGACTGCCGAACAAGCAGTCCTCCGCCCGTCGGGCCGTGCGGGAGCTACCGCATACCGAGGTGAGCAGCTCACCCAGTTCACCGATCCGGGCGCTCTGGACACCAGCCACGTATCGGCCGAACTCCAGCAGGCCCAGACCGTTCGTCTGGACGTTCGGAAGATCGCCGCTGCTGCTGCGGCCGTCGACGCGGCCGAGCAGGAGTCGGCGGGCGATCACCGCAAGGACCTCGCGACAGCATTTGCCGATCACCCCGACGCCAGTGAGCGCGGAGTCAAGGCATTCCTGCGGCACGCCCGCATCCTCACCGGTCGGCAGTTGCTCGTCGTCACGCGGGACCGACTCACCCTCATGCAGAGCATGCTGTTCCCGCTGCTGAGCATGGTCATGTTCAAGGTTGTCCTCGGAGACGCCGTCGGACAGGCCACGGGGCAGAACAGTGCGTATGGCACTGTGCCCCTGGTTGTCCTGGTCGGGGCGATGTTCGGCTCGCTCGCCGTGGGCACCCGGCTGATCAGCGAGCGGCGAACAGGACTGCTGACCCGCCTCTACGTGCTACCGGTACACCGGGCTGCGGATCTGACGTCGCGTGTCAATGTCGAGCTGATCCGGATCCTGGTCAGTACAGCTATCCTGACAACCGCGGGCCTGGCCATCGGATGGCGCTTCAACCAAGGGGTCCTGCCGGCAATCGGCATCTTCGGGGTCGCCCTCCTTTACGGTGCGGCCTACTCGACGATCGTTCTGACACTGGCGGTTTCGGCATCGAACCTCCCCCTGGTGCCCATCATGTCTCTCATCACGAGCCTTTTGATGTTCTTCAATTCGGGGTTCTCGCCGATCGAGGCCTATCCGGAGATCTTGCAGCCTCTGGTTCGCAACCAGCCCATGACGTGTGCCATCGAGACCATGCGTGCGCTGGCCATCGGCGGACCGGTGGCCGACAGTCTGATCAAGACAATCGCCTGGGCGGTGGGGGCGATCGTGATCTTCGCTTACCCGGCACTGCGCGGATACCGACGGGCTGCGGCCTCACGGACCTGAACCGCCCCTCGGCCGGTCTGACCGGTTCGAAAACCGCCGAGTTGGGGCATTGTTGCCTACGATCAACACCTATGCCACCGAAACCGACGCGATGAAGCAGATCGCGGGGCGTGATGCCGCCTACTTGTATCTCGGCGACGTGAACTCGTCGACCATCGTGTCGTCGTACCTGATGCCCAATCCCGACGGGCTACCGCTGACGATCGACCACACCGCCGCCGTGGATTGGTTACGCGGACGCCTCGATGTGTCGGATCTGTTCACCAGCAAACTGATGCGGCTCCCCGGCGACGTCGGCTTGCCCTACTGGGTGCCGGATCCGGCTTTCGACCCCGCCGCGCATGTCCGGTTCCATGTGGTGCCGGATTGGTCCGCGGCCCGAGACCTGGTGGCGGACATCGCGGCCACACCACTCGACCCGTCCCGTCCGCTGTGGCTGATGCATGTCATCACCGACATCCCCGACGCACCGGATCAAACCGGGTTGTCGACACTCGTGGCGCTCCACTACCACCACGCCGCGTTCGATGGGATGTTGTTCAGCACCCTGACGGCCACCATGTTCAGCGACCTGGAGATCACCGACGAAGTCCGTGCCGCAGGCCGGATCGTCGGGGATGCCGAGAAAACGCGGGCGGCGGCGGCGCGGAGAGAGCTGGTCGGCCTGCCCGGTCATTTCTGGCGGTTCGCCCGTGTCTGCGGAACGACAATCCGCCGGACCCGGGAAAAGGCGAAGACATCCGAGCCCGGGATACGTCGCAGCTGGCCGGTCATCCGGTTCAACACGCCGTTCCGGGGGCCACGAATCGCCGACGGTGTGATGCTCGATCTACAAGAAGTACTCGAGTTGCGGTCACGGGTTCCCGGCGCAACCCTCAACGACCTGATGCTGTCGGTCATCGGAGAGGCGACCAACCGTTACCTGACCCAGGCGGGAGAGCGCCCCGAGTCCTCGATGTCCGCGCTGGTGCCGATGTCGACGCGGGCAATGCGTGAATCCGCCTCGGCGAACCAGTTCGTACCGATGGTGGTCGACCTGCAGACAGCCGAATCCGATCTCACCACCCGAGTCCGATTGATCTCGGCGGAGACGACCCGGGAGAAGAAGCGCATCGCCGACGAGGCGACCCGGGCAGACATCGCGGTGGTGGACGCAATGCCCGCACCACTGCTGCGTCTCCTCGGAGTTCTCTCGCGTCGGCAGTCGAAGTCGACCTCCACTTCCCCAGCGTTCAACCTCGTGGTGACCAACGTCAACGGTGTCCAGATGCGACGAAAGATCTTCGGACTGGAAGTGGTGGGCGGCTTCGGGGTCCAGACCGTGGCCAGTGGATCGACCTTGGCTCACGTGATCACAAACCGCGCCGACAAGCTCGCGGTGTCCATCACGGCCGATCGTGCGTCGCTTCCCGACATCACCGAGTACTGCCGGATCATCGAGCAATCGTTCAAGACCCACCAGGCCGAGGTCGGTTGAGACTGCCGGCCGACGCCCCACCATTCGTCCCCGCCCGTCCAGATCGCGGTCCCGCAGCACCATGCGGGATCGTGTGGGGCGGCTCTGCACATCACCGGAGATCGCCCAATGAAACAGGTCACCGCGCGTGACGCCGCATACCTCTACCTCGGGGACGGAGTCGCGACGGCCACAGTGGTCAGTTGCCAGGTCGTCGTGAATCCCGCCGACCGACCGCTCGAGCTCACCGAGGATCGCCTCCTGGAGTGGATCAGCGAACGGATCTGGATCTCAGACCTGTTCGACAGCAAGATGATCCGACTACCCGCGGACATCGGTTACCCCTATTGGGTACCTGATCCGGATTTCTCCGCGTCTGCCCACCTGAAGGTGCACCGCAACGTCGGCACGTGGGCTTCGGCGATCGATCTCGTGGAGCAATTCGGGGACACGCCGATGGATCTCTCCCACGCACCCTGGCTCATGCACGTCATCCCCGACGTCACCGGCGTGCCCGGCCACCCCGGCCTGTGCAGTCTCGTGGTGTTCCGGTTCCATCACATCGCCTTCGACGGCGTCACCTCGGCGACTTTGGGCGAGAGGGTATTCGGCGATGGTGTCGTGAGCGACGCAACACGCGCGGAGGGCCGCGTCGTCGGGACGGGCACAGCATCTCGCGCAGCGCTGACCCGTCGAGAACTCCGGCGCGGACCTGCGGTCTGGACCCGGTTCGTCAAAGAGGGCATCGGGATCGTACGGGCGTCGAGACAGCGGAGCCGAGCACGACCGGCCGGCGGGCGTCCCCACCAACGGGCGTGGCCGGTCACCCGCTTCAATCAGGAGTTTCGCGGGCCACGCACGGCAGGCCACATACTCTTCGACCGCGCCGATGTGCTCAAGATGAAGTCCTCGGTGGGCGGCGCCACGGTCAACGACCTCATGTTATCCGTTGTCGGACAAGCCGTTCACGACTACCTCGGTCGCAGGAACGAGACCCCGCCATCGTCGCTGTCTGCCCTGGTACCGGTGTCCACACGAGGAATGCGTGAAGCGGATGCGGCAAACCAGTTCGTTCCGGTGGTCGTGGATCTGGTCACCACCGAATCGGATCCCCGGGTGCGGATATCGCTGATCGCCGCGGAGACCGCACGTAAGAAGAACAGGGTCAAACAGAAGTTGGCGGAACAGACGACGGGGTTCATCGACATCGTGCCCGCCCCGGTCCTCCGGCTGCTCGGTTCCGGGCGGCCGCGCCGCAAGAAGTCAGTCGCGCCGCCCCGTTTCAACGTGGTGATCACCAATCTGCCCGGGATCGCGAGACACGGTAGCGTCTGCGGGCTGGACATCGTGGACAGCTTCACCATGCAACCGGTCGGCTCGGGCGCGACTCTGGCGCACGCGATCTCCGATCGGGGTGACCACATCGCCATGTCGATCACGGTCGACTCGGCTGTGATGCCCGACATCGGCGAATACTGTCAAGTCGTCCGCGAATCGTTTGAGGCGCATCGCGCCACGCTCATCTGAGGTCATCGACGAATGCCCCCTCCACGATCACAGCGCCGGGAACCATTTCGTGTCTCGGTGATCATCCCGGTCAGAAACGGCATGCCCTACCTGATCGAGCAGATGAAAGCTCTTGCCGTCCAGGACTATCAAGGCGACTGGGAGGTGGTGATCAGCGACAACGGGTCGACCGACGGACTACGCGAGTTCATCCACGGCCCAGCGATCCCCGATGGTCTCGACGTCGTCTACGTCGACAGTTCTGCGGTGCCGGGGGCGTCTCATGCGCGTAATGCGGGCGCTGAGGCCGCCCGAGGTGATTTTCTCGCGTTCGTCGACAGCGATGACCGGGTACGACCACACTGGCTCAGCAGCATGGCGGCCACCGCAGAAGCCGCCGACCTCGTGTCGGGATCCCTCGACACAGAGGCTCTCAACACCGCTGAAGTGCGCATGTGGCGGCCGATCCCCTTGCCCGAAGACGGTTGGCCGGTACCGGGCTGGTATCCGACCGCCATCGGCGCGAACATGGGTGTGTGGCGCGATGTCCACGACAATATCGGTGGCTTCGACGAGACCTTTGTCCACACGGCCGAGGACAACGACTACGTATGGCGCGCACAACTGGCGGGGTACGTGCTCGTACACAGCTCTGAAGCCCTGCTCGACTACCGACTGCGCGACACCTACCGGTCGCTGTGGAGACAGATCTACGTCTATGGCCGGGGGGCGGCGCAGATACATGCCCGCTACCGGGAGATGGGGTTCACCCAATACAATCGGCCGCTGCTGTTCCCGCTGGTGGTGACGTCGCTCGCTCTTCGCAATCCTCTTCTGCCGCAAGCAGTCACCCGTATGAACACCGGTCGCTGGATCTATCACGTCGCTCACGAGGCGGGCAAGATCCGCGGCGGGATCACCCACCGCGTGCTGTGCTTGTGAAGCCTTCGGGCATCGACAGTTCGACGGCGGTCAGCGGTGGGCGCGGGGCGTGAGCCGAGTCTGAGGCGGCCGGATCAGGTTCCGAATGGTGAATCGCTGCGAGACGGGATCGTACGCCCGAAAGGGCACCCAGTTGATCAGATAGAAGGGCATGGCGACAACAAGCATCTGCACCACCGCCTTCACTCGCTCCTTGGGTAGCCCATGCACTTTGAAGGTTCGCTGATCTCGCAGGCAATACCTGAAGTATGCGGGGGGCGGGGTGAGGTATCGCCGGCCGGAGATTGTTGCGTCGGCGCCGGGGATCAGGCCTATCCGGACACCGTTCCGCTTGAGGCACAGGGTCAGATCAAGATCCTCGAACACGTCCGAGCGCATGCAGCTGCACGAGCGCGCCTGCTGCCACGCCGTTTTTGTCATTGCCATGTTCGACCCGAACAACCGCTGAAGGTCTGGCCCCTCGGACCCGGGACTCTCCGACATCGCGGCCAGCTTCGCCCGCGCATCGTCGGTGATGCCTACGTGCGATCGGCGAAAGCGTTCCTGGAACGGCAGATCATAGGAAGTGCACAACCCGGTGCCCGCTTGGTAGACGTCACCGTACCGCTGGAAGAACTCTTTGATCGACTGCGCCCATTCGGGACCGACTCGCGAATCGGCATCGATGCGAGCGATCACATCACCCCGGGCATTGTCGAAACCTACTGTGCGGGCGTGGATCACGCCCTGTTCGGTGGCCACCACCGACCGGCACTTGCCGTACTTCGAAGCGAATTCCTCAACAAGCGAAGCCGTTTCATCAGTCGAGTTGTTGTCCACCACCACGATCTCGTACAGGTGGGTCAGTTGCGGTACCAAGCTGTCGAGGCAACCCCTGAGAGTCTCGGCCTCGTTGTAGGCCGGGATCACGACGGTCAACCGAGATTCGTCCATGGCCCCACCGTAGCCACCGGCGTTGACGGAGGACAACCGGACATTCAGTTGGGTAAATCAATAGATCAGATCCACGATGCGAGTCGCGACCATCATCACCGTCGCGTGCGGCCCGGACGAGCCGGCAGTCGGCAGGATGGAGGCATCGATCACCCTCAGACCATCGACCCCGTTCACCGCTCCGGCCCAGTCCGTGGCCACCCCCATCGGCAGCGTGCCCCAGGCGTGCTGTGAGGTCCTGAGCACCGGATCGATCTGAGCGCTCCCCTTCTGCGCGCACGCAGCAAAGTGATCACTTTCGAACATCGCCCGCAGTCGCTCGGCCCACACGCCCAGGGTGCGCGTGTCAGTGCCGTCGAGTTCACCGAGGTCGACCTGCAGGCCGTGCGTCGCATCCCAGGAAAGGGATCCGTCGCGGTGCGGACGCATCAGAGCGGCCCCGAAAGCCGGTCCCGTCACCGGCAGACCATCGATGAAGTCGGCGAAGTCGCCTCCGTAACAACGTAACTCGACACCGTCGGACGTGTGCACCACAGACTGCAGCAACGCCGGGGGCTTCGCGACGGGCCGCGACGCGGGGCCGAACCGCACGAGCACTTCGCGATGCTCCCACACATCCAGGCTCTGAATCTGCACGCCTGGTGACCGGATCAGCAGCTCTGCAGTCCCCAGGGTTCCGGCGCAGACAATCACTTCGTCAGCAGCGAACACATCGTCACCGACGGCCACTCCCGTGACGCGCCCTCCCCGCACCACGAGCTCGGTGGCCGCAGCACCGGTGAGCAGACGCAGGCCGGGCCGGCCGCCATCGTCAGCCATCCAGTGCGCGGCCGACCGACGTAGGGGGCCGTCTCGATTCGAACGCACCCGGTTGATCCCCAGATCGGTCCACGGCGCCTCGACACGCGCAAGACCCTCTGATTCCCAATGACTCTCGAACGCCTCGGCATACGCACCGATCTCATCGTCGGCAAATGCCGAGACATGCATCGAGCCGCCGCCCTGCGCGCCACCATCAAGACTGTCGTAGGTGTCGGCGATGACCGGCATCGGCCAGATCTCCTCGCACCAGCCGGTGAAATCCGAACGGTGCCAACGCAGGAAGTATCCCCCGTTCACCACCGACGAGCCGCCCACACCGCGCCCTCGGGGTAGGTCGAACCCCTGCCTGCTGCGATACCGCGCCACCCGGTCCGAACCCGGCCCAATCGGAAGTCGGTCCAGGCGCAGCGCGGATGGCCCCGGCGAACCGGGGCCGGCCTCGAGCCACAGGATCCGCCGATCCGGATCTCGGGAAAGGCGCTCGGCGACAACACTTCCGCTGCTGCCCGCACCGACAACGATGACGTCCGCGCCGACATCGGCAGCTCCGCTCATCGGGTCATCGAGGGGCGACGCGGGGGCGCGCTTCGGTCGACACCGTATTACTGATCCGCGGATAGAGTGCGTCGATGCTGCGGCCGGCGAGCGCCCCCTGCCACAGACCTGCGCCATAGGCCAGATCGTCGAGCCGTTTGAGCACCATGAACCGCCACCAGCCGACGCGAGCACCGGGCTCGGGGTTCACCAGCTCCAACCGGACCCACTCGTATGCTGCCTCCCCGACCGCAACGGTGAGCAGCAGCAGCCGAAAACGCTTGGACACCAAGGCGAGGAGAATTGACAGCGGCCAATAGTGGCGACACATCGCAGACGCCGACTGCAACACCCCGAATCCCACCGACTGCGCTGTGAGTTTGGCGGCCGTGCGGGCGGCATCGGGCATGGACGACACCCGGCGGTGCAGCCGCCCGCCGATCACCCCGAAGACAACGAGGGCGGCCATGACCCCCCAGACCGTCCCCGTGACCAGAGCCGCCATCGCCGCCGCCATGGGAACGGTGAGGGCCAAGGGAGCACCCATGCCCGGATGACGGCCCGACAGCAGCGCCGCGCCGGTACCGTAATACCGTTTGCGGTCGAGGCTCTTGGAGAGACGATGCCGGTGGTCGTGGGCAACGGTGGCGATGGGGTCGTATCGCAGCGACCACCCGTCTGCATGAAGCCGCCAGCACAGGTCCACGTCCTCGGCGACCTCCATCGACTCGTCGAAACCGCTGAAGCAGTTGCGGCGCACGATCATTGCGGCGCTGGGGACGTAAGGAATGCGCGACCGGGGCGCCACCGGACCTTCTCGGCGCCCCATGTCGAGGGAAGAACACAGGGCTTCGTACCGGGAGGTGGCGCCGCCGCCCGGCTCGAGCGCGACGATTCGTGGCGCCGCCAGGGCGACCTTCGGGTCCGAGAAGTGGCCGAGCAACTTGGTGAGCCAATCATGCTCTGGCACGACGTCGGAGTCGAGGAATGCGAGCAACTCGGTGTCCACGTGGGCAGCTCCCCTGTTACGCGCCGCTGCGGGTCCACGACTGCGCTCGAGGCGGATCACCTGGGCGCCTGGCGCCTCGATCGGTACGGTCGACCCGTCGTCGACGACGATGACCTTGTGTCCGCCCAGACCCGGTAGCAGCCGGTCGATTCCGGACTGGTTGTCGCGCACCGGGACCACCACGGTGACGTCGGTGTCGGTCGGGCCGAACATCGGCCGTGGGTGACCGACGCCGGCATCGAGCAACTTCCTGGCCAGTTGCGAGGTGGTGCGGTCGTGCACCGTGAGCCGGCCGTCGGCGTCGAGTAGGCCGCCGGCCAACTCGGACAGGTTCAGGAGCCGGGTCGGCGATCCCCCGATAATGTGGCGACGATCGTCGGAGACCATGCAGCGTGGATCGAGCTGCACCTGGAATCCGGGCGGCGGGACCGCGACGTCGGGATCGACCGGGACGTCGACCTGCGATCCGTCCGGATCCCCACCTTCGTCTTCGCGCTCGTCCTGCCGACTTCCGGCGATCACCTGAGCATCCCGTTCGAGTCCGGCTCCCACCGACCGACAGCGTCGGCCAGCCGCACGGCCATGTCGCCGAGCATTCGCCTTCCTTCGGCGGCCGAAGCCGCCATCGGATCGCCGAGTATCCCGTTGTCACTCACAGCTGCCACTCCCCCTGCACGCATCGATGCCATCAATTCGGACACCGGAGTCACGTTGCCGCTGACCATCTCCTCGACGCGCACCGTCATCGGCGAGATGTGCAGCAACAGCGACGTTTCCGTATAGCCGGCATGTGCGTCGGCGCCCGGAGAGGCGCATCCGAACCATGCCACTTCCCGACCCTCGGTGCGCAGTTGCGACACCGCCGACAGCAACGTTCTCCCGTTGCCACCGTGAGCGTTCACGAACACCAACCGGGCCGCCCATCGGCAGGCGCTGCGCCCGTACTCGACCAGCACCGAGTGCAGCACCTCGTGCCCGATGGAGATGGTCCCGGGGAATCCCTCGTGCTCCCCGGCCGCACCGTAATTGAGTGGTGGCGCAACCATCAGGTCGACCCCCTGAGCCCTTGGCTCCGGGCTCGATCCGGTTGCGGCATCGGCAACGGCAGTCGCTATCCGCACATCGGTGTCGAGTGGCAGGTGTGGCCCATGTTGTTCGATGGAACCCAACGGGACGAGGACCGTGGCCGACCGATCATCCAACTCGGTCCAGCTTCGGAAGCCGAGCCCGCCCGAAGGTGTCATTCGGACAATGGTAGACCGTTGCCGCTTCGCCCCGAAGGGCTTTGCCGCCCGAGCATTCGCTCGGCACCTGGTTTACTTGGCACCCGACAGTATTTGGATGTGACGCGCTGCGCCCGCCGGGTGGCGTGCGTGGTGGACCACTCGACGATGAGGTGCGATACATGGCAAAGAACGGACCGCTGAGCGGAATACGCGTGATCGAGTTCGCAGGCATCGGCCCCGGGCCGCACGCAGCGATGATGCTGGGAGATCTGGGCGCAGACGTCGTGCGGATCGAGCGTCCCGGCAAGCTTCCCAAAGAGGGACAGGTCGCCGACCAGCTCTTGCGCAACCGCACGGTGGTCGAGGCGAACTTGAAAGATCCTACGGACAAAGAGGCGATCATGAATCTGATCGCCAAGGCCGATGTCGTCATCGAAGGCTTCCGTCCCGGCGTCACCGAACGCCTCGGTTTCGGTCCCGATGATGTCGCGGCCGTCAATCCCCGTGTGGTCTACGGACGGATGACAGGGTGGGGCCAGGACGGCCCGCTGTCGCAGGTGGCCGGCCACGACATCAACTACATCTCGCTGACCGGCCTGCTGCATGCCGTCGGCCGGGCCGACGAGGTCCCCACCCCACCGCTCAATCTGTTCGGCGATTTCGGCGGCGGATCCATGTTCCTCGTGCAGGGAATCCTGGCGGCGCTCGTGGAGCGCGAGAAGTCGGGCAAGGGCCAAACCATCGACGCCGCAATGGTGGACGGTGCCTCGGTGCTCGGCCAGATGATGTGGGCCTTCCGCGGGACGGGCCTGTGGGGCAATGAGCGCGGCGCCAACCTGCTCGACACCGGCGCCCCGTTCTACGACGTCTACGAGACCTCCGATGGAAAGTACTTCGCCGTGGGCGCCATCGAGCCACAGTTCTATGCCCTTCTGCTCGACGGGATGGGACTCGCCGATGACGAGACACTCCCCGACCAGCTCGACATGCCTCAGTGGCCGGCCATGAAGATCCGATTCGCCGAGGTGTTCAAGTCCAAGACCCGCGACGAGTGGACCGCGATCTTCGACGGAACAGACGCGTGCGCCACGCCGGTACTCGACTGGGAAGAGGCGCCGCAGAACAAGCATCTGGCCAGTCGTCGATCCCTGGTGGAGATCGACGGCGTCATGCAAGCCTCTGTGGCACCGCGCTTTTCGCGGACAGTGCCCGACACACCCGCCGCACCGGCCCGCACCGCAGCCGACCCCGCCACGCTCTGGCAGGACTGACCGACCCAGACACGAACGACGGCCCATCCCGCGTGCGGGGTGGGCCGTTGTCGTATCCGCCGGCTGTGTGGCCGGTTAGACCTTGGTGGCGCCCATGTCCACCTCGATGGAGGAGGCGGTGATGAACTTGGCGCGTGTGGAGCAGAGGTACATCACCGCGTCGGTGATGTCGCCGGACTTGGCCATCCCGGGCAGGATCGGCTCGAAATGCGCCTTGTACTCGGGCATCTCGAACACCTTGAAAGCATCGGCGTCTTCGATGCACATCGGGGTCTCGACGCCGTAGGGGTGAACGGTGTTGACCCTGATCTTGCTGCGGCCCAGCTCTTTTGCGGTTGTGTGCGCCAGCCCGACCAAGGCATGTTTGGACGCCGAGTAGGACGCCTGCATCGGCATCGACTTGATCCCGGCGACGGAGCTGATGATCACGATCGAGCCCCCGTTGCCCGCTTCGAGCATCGCCGGGATGGTCGCCTTGAGCGTCTTCCAGGATCCGTTCACGTTGACATCGATGACGTCCATGAACTGGCTCTCGGTCATCTCGTGGACGCTGCCCCAGGTGAGCACACCGGCATTGACGATGACGTAGTCGAGTCGGCCGAATTGTGCGACGCCGTCGGCAACGAGCTGCTGCTGGCCCGCCAGGTCACGGGTATCGAGTTGGCGGGCAAGAATATTGCCCCCCGCGGCCTTTACCTGGCGCACGGTCTCTTCCATGTCTTCGGCGGTGGCCACCGGATAACCGATCTTGGTGACCTCACCACATACGTCGAGCCCGATGACCGATGCGCCTTCCTCGGCGAATCGGATCGCGTGACTGCGGCCCTGTCCGCGGGCGATGCCCGTGATGTAGACGACCTTGCCGTCGAAATCTCCCATATCGCCACTGCCTCCGTCGATCTGAACGTGGGTTGAGTACCACGCCACGTTACAACAAACTGTAACGTGTTCTAGTCGAGTCGACCTGCCGGAGGCGCCGGGCTCTACGAGGTGGTTACGCCGAATCGCTTCTCGAAGCCTTCGGGGATGATGATGTCGTCGCGGGTGAGGTCGTGAATGCTGCGGCGGCCCAGTCCCATCAGAGCCGAGTCGATTCCGCCGCGCATGATGTCGAGGACGTTCTCGACACCGGTCTGGCCGTTGGCGGCCAGGCCCCAGAGGTAGGCGCGTCCGATCATCACCGCATCGGCACCGAGGGCGAGGGCCTTGACGACGTCGCTGCCGCGCCGGATGCCGCCGTCGAGCAGTACCTCGATGTCTTTGCCGACGCGTCGGCGATCGGTCCGAGCATGCGGATGGTCGCCGGGGTGCCGTCGAGGTTGTTGCCACCGTGATTGGACACCGAGATGGCGGTGGCCCCGATGTCCACGGCGCGCTTGGCGTCGTCAATGCGGGTGATGCCCTTGACCATGAACGGCCCGCCCCACTCCTCCCGCAGCCACTGCAGGTCTTCCCACCGCGGCGGCGCGGTCTGCATCCACTGCCCGTATGCGCCGAAGAAGGTCGGTGCCTGCTGCGCCTTGTCCACCACGTTCGGCGCGGTGAGGTCGGGAATGATGGGCTTGCCCTTGTTGAACCAGTCCCAGGCATAACGCGGTCGCATCGCGATCTCGGGAGCCAGTTTCAGCAGGGCCTTGAGGTCGACCTTCTCCGGGATCTCGGGGCTGCCCCAGTCACGTCCCATCGAGAACGACCAGTCCGTGGTGACGATGAGGCCTTTGGCGCCGGCCTCGCGGGCCCGCTCGGCGCGCTTGAGGATGTCCTCGCGAGAGTTGAGCCAGTAGGCCTGGAAGAAGATCTTGTCGTTGACCGCGGTGACCTCCTCGATCGGCTTGGAGGCGAAACTCGACAGACCCATGGCGGTACCGCGGGCGGCGGCCGCCCGAGCGACGGCGACCTCGCCTTCTTTGTCGACGGCCTGGACACCGGTCGGCGAGATCATCACCGGAAATGAAATGTCTTGACCCATCACGGTTGTCGACAGTTCCCGCTCGGCGTGCGCGCCGACGACGTGGGGCGCGAACCCGAGTTCGGCAAACGCATCCACGTTGTCGTTGACCGTGATGCCCTTCTCGCTTCCGGCGATCAGCGACGAATACACCGACTTGGGAAGTCGCTTCTTCGCTCGCCGCTGGGCTTCGGCGACACTCTCGAACCAGGGATTGACCATGGGGTGTTGATTCCTTTGCTCACCGGCAACTTTGCCGGGTTGTGGTGTGGGAGTTCACCTTCGGTATCAAAGGCGACTCCGGGTGAGGCCGCGTCGTTCAGTGGCAGGCCGAGGCGGCCGCCGGCGTGAATCCGGCCAGCGGGTTCTCGTCGCAGTCACGCGAGGGCGGGCGGGTCATCAGGGTCAGCGGCACACCACGCGAGTGGTCCTTGTTGGCCGAGGGCACGCTGCGGTCGCCGGCCAGCAATTCTTCGCCATAACCCTGAACACATTCGGGGTCGGGTCCGGCCAGGGGAAGACCGGTGAAGAACTTGGCGGCCATGCATCCTCCGCGGCACGCGTCGAAGTGCTGGCACTTGGTGCAGGCGCCGGCGTTCTGGGGTTCGCGGAGTTCGAGGAACAGGTCTGACTGCTGCCAGATCGTCTTGAACCCGCCGTCGGACAAGATGTTTCCGGCGAGGAAGTTCTCATGGATGGCGAACGGGCACGCGTACACATCGCCGACGGGGTCGATCAGGCACACCACGCGGCCGGCGCCACAGAGGTTCAGGCCGGGCAGCGCGCCCTGGCCCGACTCGGCGAACGCGGACAGATGGAAGAACGAGTCGCCGGTCAGCACCCCTTCGCCGTGTGCGACGAGCCAGTTGTACAGATCGCGCTGCTGTTCGGGTAGCGGGTGCAGGTCATCCCAGACGTCAGCACCTCGACCGGACGGCCGCATCCTGGTGATACGCAGGGTTGCGCCGTAACGGTCCGCGAGCGCCTTGAACTGATCGAGCTGGGTGACGTTCTGCCGGGTCACCACCACGCTGATCTTGGCGTCGGCGAACCCCGCCTCGTGCAGGTTCTCGAGCGCCTTGATCGCCATCGCATACGACCCCGGGCCACGCACTGCGTCGTTCACCTCGGCGGTCGCGCCATCGAGGGAGATCTGCACGTCGACGTAGTCGCTGGCCGCGAGACGCTGGGCGACCTTCGTGTCGATCTTGAGGCCGTTGGTGGAGAATTTCACTCCCACTTGGTGATCGGTGGCGTAGTCGACCAATTCCCAAAAGTCGGGGCGCACCGTCGGCTCGCCGCCACCGATGTTGACGTAGAACACCTGCATGCGCTGCAGCTCGTCGATGATGGCCTTGCACTGCGCGGTGTCGAGCTCACGTGGGTCGCGCTTGCCCGAGGAGGACAGGCAGTGCACACACGACAGGTTGCACGCGTAGGTGAGCTCCCACGTCAGGCAGATCGGTGCATCGAGACCTTTTTCGAACTGGTCGACCAGGCGGCCGACGGGCTGACGCGACGCCGAGGGGCGATCGAGAACAGAAGTCATGGGGGTTCCTCACAGAACACGTACCGGCGGCAAGGTTTTGCCGGACCGCACGCGCCGGGCTGCGACGCGTGCGGCTGTGCCGGACTTAGGAGTTGGGGACGATCATTCCCGAAACAGCCAGTGCAGAGAGCGCACTGACATACAGGTGCCGGTCGGCATCGCCGATGCCGGCAGCTGCCAGCGCGTCGTCGGCACTAGCGTGGTCACCGAGCGACTGCACCACCTCGACCACCGTCAGGTTCTTGAGGAACGACAGCTTACGAGTGCCGAAGTGGTACAACAGCGCTCCGAAAGGCTCGGGACGCAGTGCGACCGACGAGTTCAGCACCCACGCGCGATCAGTGTCGAACGCGGTTGCTCGATCGGTGGTGACAGACACGTCAGTAGACGCCGCACATGCCGTCGATCGAGACCTCTTCGACCAGCGACTCGGTGACCAGTTCGGTCTCGGTGGTGGCGTCCGACTGCGAAGGATTCTGAGCGGTCATGGGGATTACCTCCTGTTGGTGGGTGTGACGACCACCATAATGGCACTGAGTGCATAAACGCTAGCGGTTGGGCCGAATCAATTCGAAATTCCGCGAAAACCGTCCGAAAGGACAGGTCCTACAGCCCCATGTCGCGGCCGATGATGTCTTTCATGATCTCGGTGGTGCCACCGAAGATCGTCTGGATCCGCGAGTCGACGTAGGCCTTGGCCACTGGATATTCGTTCATGTAGCCATATCCGCCGTGCAGTTGGACGCAGTGGTCGATCACTCGTTTGGCGAGTTCTGTGGTCCACCACTTGGCCTTCGCCGCGTCCACCGCCGTCAGCTCGTCCGCGACCACCGCAGCCAGGCACCGATCGATGTACTGCTCTGCGATGTCCAGCTCGGTGCTCATCTCCGCGAGGACGAATCGGTTGTGCTGGAACGTTCCGATCGGTTGCCCGAAGGCCTTGCGGTCCTTGGTGTATTGCAGCGTGTCGGTGAAGACCTGGCGCGCACCGGCGATGGCACCGATGGCTATCGACAGCCGCTCGGACGGCAGGTTGTGCATCAGGTGGTAGAAACCCTTGTTCACCTCACCCAGAACGTTCTCGACCGGCACCCGGACGCGGTGAAGTGCAGTTCGGCGGTGTCCTGCGCGTGCTGGCCCATCTTGTCCAACTTGCGGCCGCGTTCGAATCCCGGCATTCCGCGTTCGACGACCAGCAGGGTGAACCCCTTGTGCCCACCATTCGGGTCAGTCCTGGTGACAACGATGACCAGGTCGGAGTTGATGCCTGCCGAGATGAAGGTTTTGGAGCCGTTGAGCACCCAGTGGTCGCCGTCGAGCACTGCGGACGTCTTGATGCCGGCGAGGTCGCTACCTGCGCCGGGCTCGCTCATCGCGATGGCGCCGATCAGCTCGCCGGAAGCAAAGCCCGGAAGCCAGCGTTGCTTTTGTTCGTCGTTGGTCAGTTTGGCCATATAGGGCCCGACCACATCGTTCTGCAGACTCAACGCAGGCGTTGCGGATCCGAACTTCGCCAACTCTTCGACGATGACGGCGTTGAAGCGGAAATCCTCCATCCCGCCGCCACCGAACTCCTCCGGCAGATTGAACCCGATCAGCCCGTACTTGCCGGCGGCGAGATACGCCGACCGGTCGACCTGGCCTTCCCGTTCCCACTGCTCCGCATGAGGTGCGATCTCGCGTTCAATGAACTGGCGGGTGGTCTCCCTCAGCTGATCGTGTTCGGTCTCGAATACAGTTCTACGCATCGTGTTCCCTCTCAACGTCATTCACGTCTGATAACCGTCTGTTCGGAGCGGTGTCGATGTGCCCCGACCACGCCGTCGAGGTGAGGGAACGCTCGTTCACTTCATGCCCCGGCAAGTGGGGCAATCGTAGTTGATCGACACCGGGCGGCAGATCCTTTTGAGGCTTTAGGGCCAGCCTTTTGAGGCGACAGGAACAGGCCGCTGTTCGACATCTACCATGGGCGATGTCGCACGCCGGCGACCGCGAGACGCACCGGAGGTGAAGCCGTGCCCAGTGGACGGCGATCGGCGTGACCGCTCAGATCGGGCGGCGGCCGAGCACCACCAAGGCAAAGATCACCGATGCCGCGATCGACCTGTTCACCGAGGTCGGCTTCGACGAGACCAGTGTCGACGACGTCGCCGCCGCCGCCGGGATCGCCCGGCGAACCCTGTTTCGCTATTACCCCTCCAAGAACGCGATCGCGTGGGGTGACTTCGACGAGCACCTGCAGGACATGCGCAGGCTGCTTGCCGACCTCCCCGCCGACATGCCCGTGGCCGACGCGCTGCGAACCGCACTGCTCGCCTTCAACGAGGTCCCGGACGAGCACCTCGAACATCACCGTCGGCGGATGCACCTGCTGCTGAGCGTTCCGGCCCTGCAGGCGCATTCGATGCTGATGTACACCGGATGGCGCGATGTGGTCGCCGAGTTCGTCGCGATGCGCACCGGCACAGACGCCTCCGATCACGGCCCCCAGACAGTCGCCTGGATGCTTCTCGCCGTGGCGCTCGCCGCGTACCAGCAGTGGCTGGACCGGCCCGACTCCGATCTGGGCGACCTGCTCACGCGCGGTAGCCATATCCTGAGCGTGGGCCTCACAAGCGAGTTGGGGCCGCTCGGACGCACTGGTAATCTCGACTAGAACGTGTTCCAGTTTTGTTCGTGGCGTCCGCTATGCCGTCAGGCGAGGAGGTAGGCCGGTGACCGTGTCCCCGCACAGCACCCGCAGCATTGTGCTGACCGTGGCCGAGGTGATCGACGAGACCGGCGACGCCAAGTCCCTGGTCTTCGACGTACCGGAAGAGTCGGCCGAACGATTCCACTACAAGCCGGGTCAGTTCCTCACGTTGCGTATACCGAGTGATCAGACGGGATCGGTGGCTCGCTGCTACTCGCTCGCCTCGAGCCCGTTCGCCTCGGAGAAGCCCAAGGTGACCGTCAAGCGCACCGCAGATGGCTACGGGTCGAACTGGGTCTGCGACAACGTGTCCGCCGGAGATCAGATCGAGGTGCTGCCGCCCTCAGGTGTGTTCACCCCGGCCGATCTCGGCGCGCCGATCCTGCTCCTCGCCGCGGGCAGCGGGATCACGCCCGTGATGTCGATCCTCAAGTCCGCCCTACTCAAGGGCACCGGGCGCGTCTACCTCTGTTACGCCAACCGCAGTGAGAACGACGTCATCTTCGCCGCGGAACTTCGTGCGCTGCAGGAACAGTTCCCCGAACGGCTCACCGTGGTGCATTGGCTGGAGACGGTCCAGGGTCTCCCGACGATGCAGAAGCTTGCAACACTCTTGCGTCCACTGAAGGCCTACAACGCATACATGTGCGGCCCGGGTCCGTTCATGGACGTGGTGCACAAGGCCCTTGCCGAGGTCGGTATGTCGCACCACCAGGTGCATGCCGAGGTGTTCTCGTCACTCTCCGGTGACCCGTTCGAGGACTCCGAGCCCGAAGAACTCACCGAGGAACAGATCGCCGACGCCGCATCGGTGGAGGTCGAACTCGACGGCGAGGTGCACGAGTTGTCGTGGCCCCGTAGCCGGACCCTGGTGGACATCATGTTGTCGGCCGGGCTGGACGTTCCGTACTCCTGCCGCGAAGGCGAATGCGGGTCGTGCGCGTGCACGGTCACCGAGGGCACCGTGGCGATGGAGAACGTCGGGGCTCTCGACGAAGAGGACATCGAAGACGGGTACATCCTCGGATGTCAGGCCCGGCCCACGTCCGACACCCTCAAGATCGAGTTCTGACCACACGCCTTCGGAACTCCTCACCGAAGTGATCGGTAGTGTGCACGCTCCTGCGCGGTGAGGTGTTCGGTGGCGTAACTCAGTGCGGTGCGGCCCATCTCGGCGGCATGCTGGTCGAGGAAGTCGATCAGCAGACGGCGGTCGACGCGTTTTCCCGTCTCCCGCAACATCCAACCGACCGCTTTCTGGATCAGGTCGCGACGGTCATCGAGCAGCGTGGGGGCCAACGCGAGAAGCGTTGTGCCGTCACCGGCTCTGATGAATGCGAAGGTGGCCAGCACGGCCACCCGCCTACGCCAGAGGTCGGTGTCGGCGGCGAGCCCGAGGAGCAGCGTGTGGTCCCGCTCGCCCCTCTCCCGGTCGCAGCGCAAAAGCCACTGTCCCAGGATGTATTCCGCAGACGAGTCGACAAGATCCCAGTTGTTCACCCGGCCCCGGTCCACCGCGGACAGATAGAGGTCCACCCAGGCACGGCGATCCTGGTCGCTCCGCGCTTTCTCGAAACCGGAACGCAGGAGGAACAATCCGGTGAGCCGGTGTTCGTGGATGTCGCTGTCCAGCAGGACTTTCACCTGACTGCGGTCGAGGCCACGAAACCTCTTGGCGATCTTCCGTTGCTGCGGGACGGGAACGCCGGCAAAGCGGTCGCCCTCGCCGTAGTCACCCGGTCCCGTCCGGAAGAACTTCGCCGAACTCGCGGCCCGGTCCGGATTCCCCGCCTCATCGATGGCAGCCATCACCGCTGCGGCCGGGAGGGTTTCGGCGGCGCCGGCGGCATCCATCAGCTCAGAGTCCACTCACCCCAGGACGTCGGAGATCGGCGCGTGGGCGAGCAGCTTGTTACGCATCTTCATCACCGCTCCGGCCTTGCCTGCCCCGACCACGGCGGTGAGCAGCCCGTCCCGGCTGTAATAGACCACGAACTTGGTTCCGTCGTCGGAGATCACGTGCACGTCGTCGCCCGGCGAGGGATGGCCCAGTGCCTGGACCTTGATGTCGAACTGGTCGCTCCAGAAGTAGGGCACAAACGGCCGCGGGTTATCGGCCTCGGTGCCGAGGATCGTGTACGCCACCTTTGCCGCCTGCTCGATGACGTTGTTCCAGTGTTCGACCCGTGACGGTTTGCCCTGCGCGTCACGCCAATTGGCAACATCGCCGATGGCGTACACGTCCGGAGCACTGGTTCGCCCGGTCTCGTCACACGCGATACCACCGCCGTCGCCGCCGTCGGCGAACGCGATACCCGAATCTTCGAGGTAGTCGATCACCGGCGTCGAACCGATGCCGAGAACGACGATGTCAGCGGGTAGTTCGGTGCCGTCGGCGAGAGTGACGGCGCTGACCTTGTCATCGCCGACGATGTCGGAGACGCCGATCCCGGTCTTGATCTTCACACCGCGTTCGGCGTGGATCCTGCCGACCATCGCGCCCACCTGCTCACCCAGCGCAACCGCGAGGGGCGCGAGGGCCGGTTCCACCACGGTGACGTCGAGACCTCGGGTGTGCAGACTGGCGGCGACCTCGCAGCCGATGAAACCGGCACCGACCACCACCGCGGTGCGCGCGCCATCGATCTCCGAACGCAGTGCCAGCGCGTCGTCGACCGTGCGCAGCACGTGCACGCCCGCCTTCCCGCGGGCGAACGGCAGAGTGCGCGGGTTCAAACCCGTCGCCAGCACGAGCGTGCCGTACGAAAGGGTCTCCGGCGCGCCGCCGCCGACCGGTTCGGTGGTGACTGTGTGCGACGCGGGATCGACTGCGATGACCCGGGTTCCGGTGCGCAGATCCACCTTCTTGTCGTCGTAGAACTCGGCCGGCTTGAGGTCGACCCGGTCCTGATCGCCGATGAGCACCGACTTCGACAGCGGCGGACGATCGTAGGGCGGGTGCTCTTCCTGGCCGATCAGTACGAGGTCCCCGTCGTATCCCTCATTACGGAGATCTTCGACCAGTCGGGCTCCCCCGAGCCCGGCTCCGACAATCACGATCGCGGCGCTCATCGCCACCTCACATCCTGGATACGGCCTGCACATTGATTTGACATCTTCAGCCCGGTCCCACCGGTTGCAGCCCGGCGAGCAGCCAATTGCCGTCGACCTTACGCATGTCGGCCCACCGCGAGACAGCCACCACCTGCTGAGCGGGGTCGGCGGTCGGCACGGTGATGTCCTGGTTGACGAAAACCAGTACCCGGGCGCTGTCGGAGTCCATCCGGTTCACCGCCGTCGCCACCACCTGGGCGGACATCTGGGCACCGAGGTTCACGGCCGCCGGCAGTACCACCGCGGGCCCTCTACTACGGAAATCGAGGAGCAGCCTGCCGGTGAGCCGCGGTCCCACCATTTGTTGCTGATCGGCGAGCGTTTGCGGAGTGAACGTCATCAACGCACTGACCGCGTCCGACGTGGCGGCTTGAACCTCGCGTCGCTGTCCCTCGCGTTCATCACCTTGCGCTCGCGGGCCGATGAACCCCACCACGGCGAGGATGACGAGCACGATGAGGCGATGCCCAGAATTGCCGCGACCGTTTTTCGTCGCGGCCCCAGATGCTCGGGGCGCGACGCCGGCGGGGTGTGGCGGGGCCCGGTCATGTCGCGCTCAGTCGGGTCGTGCTCTGTCATTGCAGCTGTGTCCGATCGATCTTCCAGCGACCGTCGTCGGCCTTCATGGTGACCACCAGAGCCACCCGATTCTGTCCCGCACCGGCACCGAGCAGCGCCGGGTTCGTGCCCTCGGCAACCACATACACACGGGCGGTGTCGTCGTCGACGTCACCGGTGATGCCTGCGGCGAGCACCTGGCCGGTACTGGGTGCGTCGAGTTGACCGACGAGTTCGAGCACCTGGGGCCGTGCGTCCACGAGCCGCTGATGTTGTTCACCGGATGTGACGGCGAGCGCCTCATCGAGAAACCGCTGGGGCTCGGCGGGATCGATGGTCAGCAGGGTCGCGATCGCCGATCGGGTGTCGTCGATAACGGCGGAGTCGCGGGCACGGTCCTGCTCGGCGGCACGGTGCTGCACGGCGAGAACGATTGCTGCGATCAGCAATACGACAGCGACGACGGCCGCGCACCCGCCGGCGAGAGCGAGCCGGCCACGGCGTCGTCGGTCTCGCGCGGCGTATGCGGGCGCAGCTGCAGACCGAGCGCTGCGGGCGGTCGCCCGCGCGTCCGCGACACGCTCGCGCGCCAATCGCAGCCGAGTGGAGCTCCCGCCCGTCTCCTCCCCACTGCCGGCTGTGGTCCGCGCGCTCACAGCACCTCGTCCGCCCTGGCGAGTTTCCAGTCGCCGCCGACCTTCTCCAGCCGAACCTCGACTGCCTTGACGTACCTCGCCGGTTCCGTGCCCGTGCGTGTCTGGGCCACCTCGGCCGACACCACGAGCTCAGCATGATCGGTACCGACGTCGGAGATCCCGGTCTCGATCGGTGTCCAGCTCACCGAGTAGTCGGGCACCGCCGCCGGATCGAGTGACGTCGCATATTGCTCGGCGAACTCATCGGTCACCAGTGAGCGCGCCCGTTCACGGTCTTGCCCGTAAGTGTCGGTTGCGAACGAGAACACCTGAGCCACCAGCGGTCCGGCCTGTTGCTGCGCCTGGCTGCGATTGGCCTCGAGCAGGTCGTAGTAGCCGTCGACGTGCCACGCCCAGGTGACGGCACCGGCGCACAGGCCCATCACGAGCACCGCGACGGCCAGACCGCCCCAGACAACAGCGGGCGAACTGCGCTCCGCACCGACGCTCACGGGAAAAACTCCAGGTCCGAGATCTTCAGGGACCCGTCCTCGGGAACCACGTCCACCTGGATGCGGAACCGCCGATCATCCGGTCCGCCGGCCGGATCGGTGTTGGCGGGATCGTCGGTGACCTCGGTACGGGTGGCGATCGCAGCCGTGACCAGCAGAGTCGTCCGCTCGCCCGATCGCGACGAGATACCCACGCCGTCAACGGTTCCAGCCGCCTGGGCGCCGATCTGCTGCACAAACCTCGTATACGCATCGGCGGATTGGGCGAACTCGTCCCGGAACGTCCCCGTGGACCCGGCGAGAATCTTCCGGCTGCGTCCGGCGGCATCGTCGGCAGCCGGGGTCAGCAGCAGCTCGACGCGTTCACGCGCGGCCCGTTGGTAGTCGGCATCGCTGAACCCGCTGTCGGCGGTGACGTATCGGTACCCGCCGGCAACAGCTGCCACGGCCGCCAGCGCGACCGCAGCGACGAGAATCCGGAACCACACCGGCGATCGAATCGGGTCACGCTCGCCGAGTTCCACCTCCAGCGCGGCCAGGGCCGACTCCGCCGCGCGTAGATCTGCCCGTGCAGCACGGTCCTTCGCGATGAGGGCACGCTCTTCCGCCGGAGTGGCGGACAGCAGTGCGCGGGCGTTGAGCACCGGTTCATCCTAGAGACCCGGCCGCCGTGCGGGTCCTGCTTCTGGTGGCCGGTCGCGTGTCGGTCGACAAGAACGGCCCGCCCGACATTCCGACAGGGTGCGCCGGGGTCGGTTACATTCCTTGCGGGGGTGAACGTGGAGATCATCGGAAGAGGCGGACGTATGAACCCAGCACGGCCCCTGCAGTGACCGTTGTCGTCGGATATCAGCCCGGGCGCGGAGGCGATGAGGCGATCGAGCTCGGGTCCGGCCTGGCCGATGCGCTCGGCACCAGCCTGGTATTGGTGATCGCCACCCCCAAGCCGTGGAAGACGCCATCGATGGCCCGGGTCGACGCCGAGTTCGCCGAGTACGCACAGCGTTACGGCGACGACGCCGAGGCCGCCGCCCGTACTCACCTCCGGACCCGCGCACCGGGCACCGGCGTGAGCTTTCGCCGCGTCAGTGAAGGCTCGGTGTCGAAGTCACTACATGTGGCGCTCGACGAGCTGGACGCGGACGTCCTCGTGCTCGGAACCACCCACGGCGACGATGGCGGCCAAATGTCGCTCGGTGCCACCACCAGTCGCCTGATGCACTCCAGCTCCGTACCGCTTGCGCTCGCCCCGAGGGGCTACCGTTGCACCGCCATCACCGGTGTCACCTGCGCGTACTCCGGTGATTCGCGCGGCGAAGACGTGGTCGTCTCGGCACGTGATCTCGCCGGGCGACTGTCCGTCCCGCTACGCGTGGCGACGTTCGGGGTTCGGCCGGCGGACATGTTCCCGCCCGAGGTCGGATTCGATGCCGAACGCGGCGTCATGCAGGCATGGCGCGAGCAGATGGCGGCCTCGATGCAAGAGCTGGTGCACCGCAACGTGATCGGCGACAGCGTCCAGACGTTGGTGAGCACCGGCGACAACTGGGACGCGGCCTTCGACGGCATCGAATGGCCGCAAGGTGAGATCCTCACCATCGGCACGACCCCTCGTGATTCCGTCAAACGCGTATTCCTCGGGTCGACGGCGGCGAAAATCATCGCTGCCGCGACCGTTCCCACGATCATCTTCCCCGGCTGAGGTACCCACCATGGATGTCAACAAGAACCCGGCCTCCGCCGGCGAAGCACCACTGACCATCTCCACCCTTTTCCGCCGAAAACCCGTTCCCACCGGTTACCTCGTGGAAGCGGACACCGGCCTCAAACGCACCATCACCACCACACAGCTGGCGTGCTTCGGTATCGGATCCACCGTCGGTACCGGCATCTTCTTCGTGATGAGCGAGGCCGTGCCCGATGCCGGGCCGTCCGTGGTGATCTCATTCCTCATCGCCGGCATCGCCGCCGGTCTCGCGGTGATCTGCTACGCCGAGATGGCGTCGGCGGTGCCGGTGTCGGGGTCGACGTATTCCTACGCGTACGCCACGCTCGGCGAGGTTGTCGCGATGGCTGTCGCGGGTTGTCTGCTGCTCGAGTACGGGGTGGCGACCGCCGCGGTCGCCGTCGGTTGGAGTCAGTACCTCAACGCACTCCTCGGGTACATCCACCTACCAGCGATCCCACATGCGCTCAGCGCAGCACCGTGGGACGAGAACCCCGGCGTGGTCAATCTGCCCGCGATCATCCTGGTGGCCCTCTGCGCGGTTCTGCTCATCCGGGGAGCCAGCGAGTCGGCACGCGCCAACGCGATCATGGTGGCCATCAAGTTGTCGGTACTGGCCCTGTTCGCAGCAGTCGCTTTCTCCGCCTTCAACACCGACAACATGAGCCCGTTCTTCCTCAACGGCGCCAACGGCGTGACCGCCGCAGCAGGCGTCATCTTCTTCTCGTTCATCGGACTCGACGCCGTGTCCACGGCAGGCGAAGAGGTGAAGGACCCTCAGCGCACCATGCCCAGGGCACTGATGGCCGCGTTGATCACCGTCATCGTTGTGTATGTTCTGGTCGCACTGGCCGCGGTCGGTGCGCAACAGGCGGACAAGTTCAAGGGGCAGGAGGCCGGCCTGGCCCAGATCCTCGAGGACGTGACCGGGTCGACCTGGCCGTCCATCGTGTTGTCGGCGGGTGCCGTCATCTCCATCTTCTCGGTCACCCTGGTCACCTTGTACGGACAGACCCGCATCCTGTTCGCGATGGGCCGCGACGGCATGCTGCCGAAGTTCTTCACACGGGTGAACGCCACGACGTTGACGCCGGTGAACAACACGGTTGTGGTGGCCGTCGTGGTGGCCCTGATGGCCGGTTTCATCCCCTTGGACTACTTGATCGACATGGTGTCGATCGGCACCCTCACCGCATTCACCGTCGTCAGTCTCGGCGTGATCATCCTGCGCCGCCGCGAGCCGAATCTGGAAAGGCCGTTCAAGGTCCCGTTCTATCCCGTCACCCCTGTTCTGGCCATCGCGGCGTGCATGTACATCCTGTGGGGACTGCACTGGTACACCTTCGTCTTCTTCGGACTATGGGTGTCGGTGGTGATCTGCTACTACCTCATCTACGGCCGCAAGCACTCCAGGCTGAACGTCACCTCTGATCCGCTGGGTGGATGACGGGGTTCTGGTAGACGCTCCGTCTGCTGAGCGAGCAACGGCTAGGACACCGAGCGGGGCCGCGGGGCAGCTCACAAGGCCCGCCCACGCTCGCACTGCGGAGCGAGCAGCGACGAGCATCGCACGCGAGGCTGCGGGTCAGCTCGGGAAACTCGTGAACGCTCGCACTACAGACCGAGCAACGGCGAGGACGCCGCGCTAGGTCGTGCGACAGCTCGGGAAACTCGCGCAAGCTTGGGCTGCCGAGCGAGCGATGACGAGATTCGCACTCGGAGCCGCGGCGTCGATCGGGAAACTCGTGAACGCTTGCACTACAGACCGAGCAACAACCAGAACACCGAGCGGGGCCCTACCGACCTACGCCGTGTTGTGCTCCTCCGCGAGCGCGTCAAGTGTGGTTTTTGTGACCTTGCCTTGTGCGCCACGCGGCAGGTCGGGAACCACGATGACGTCACGAGGCACTCGCGACCGCGACAGCTCGGTACCGATGTAGGTCTTCACGTCGGCGGCCGCCACGTCGGCACCGTCTCGGGGCACCACAAATGCCCGGAGTCGTTGACCGAAGTCCTGATCGGGGACGGCAACAACTGCGGCGTCGACGATGTCGGGATGCTTGCCGAGCGCCAGTTCCACCTCTTCGGGGAAGACGTTCTCGCCGCCGGAGATGATCATCCCGTCACTGCGGCCCTCGACGAACAGCCTGCCCGCGGCATCAAGACGTCCGGTGTCCCCGGTGTTCAACATCCCGTGCAGTGTCTCTTTGCTCGTGCCGTTGGTGTACTTGCTGATCTGGCTGCCCGACCGCACGAAGATCTGTCCGGACTCCCCCGTCGGTACCCGAGCACCGTCTCTGATGATGGCCACCTCGACACCCAGCGGTGGGCGCCCGGCGGTGGTGGGTTCGGCCGCGAGATCGTCAGGGGTTGCAATGGTGACGTACGAAGCCTCGGTCGCGCCGTAGAGATTGTGCAGTACCGGCCCGAACCGCTCGGCGACGGCAAGCACCAGGGATGCGTCGAGTTTGGCGCCGCCGGAAGCGATCATCCGGAGCCGGCCGTGGTCGATGCGACGGAGCTGTTCCTCGTCGAGGTCCATGAACCGGCGCAGCATGGTTGGGACCACCATCATTGCGGTGCAACGGTGTTCGACCAGGAGACTCAGCGACTCCGGTGCCCGGAACCGCCGGTCCATCACCACGGTGGCGCCGGTCAGCAGGCACACCATCGTGGCAAGCAGGCCCCAGCCGTGAAAGGCCGGTGCCGACATCAGCACGGTGTCGGAGCCGCGGATCGGGATCTTGGAGACGAACCCGGCCGGCAACGACATCGACACGGCGCCGTCGCGCGGCGCGCCCTTCGGTGCTCCGGTGCTGCCGCTCGTGAGGATCACGAGCGACGACTGGTGCTGCGGCGCCCGCGGCAGTTCGGTCGAGCTCGACGAGATCAGGTGGTCGAGTGTTTCGGGTCCAGGCTCACCCTCAGCCTGGTCGGTCCAGGCGACGTACCGGCGGACACCTTGGTCGACCAATTCGAGGACGCCGGCGAACTCCGCGTCGTGCAGGATCACGTCGACCTTCTCGCGAGCGGTCACCTCCGCCATCTGTTTGGCGCCGAGATCGGTGTTCAGCAGCACCACACGTGCACCGAGTCCGATGCCGGAGAGCAAACCGATCACCGCGAAGCGGCTGTTGCGGCACATCACTCCCACGGTGGGACGGTCCTGACCGGGCAGGATCTCACCCAGGCCGTTCATCACCGCGTTGCACATCGCGGCCAATTCGCTGTACGTCACCGGTCCGTGCGGGTCGATCAGCGCAACCCGACTGCCGTGGATGGCCGCATAGATCGCGGGTCCCGCGGCTTCACCTGCCGCACGACGCAGCCTGGCGACCTGCGGCAGCTGACGAACACCCGGCATCGCGCCGGCGCGCCTCAGTTCCCGTACCGCCGCCAACTCGGTACGCACATGGTTGAGCTTCGACACGCGACGCCTCACCACACCATCGTCGCGAGATAGCGCTGCGCGTAGTCGCGGACCGCTTCGGGCTCCGATCTGCTCTCATCCATCGCCGGGGTATCGAGGTACGAGATCACCAGCCGGACAAGGATTTCGGTGACTGCGTGCAAATCCTCATCGGGCATCTTCGCGCCCGCCGCCCGCAACGTCTTCATGATCCGTCCGGTCACGATCTCGATGAACAGACCGGTCACCGAGTTGGTGATGCCCTTGAGTGCGTCGCGTTCATCGACCATCATGCGGCGGATCAACGGATCGTTGTTCACCAGCTGCGCACCGGCGAGGAACGCCTCGACGACCGCTTCCTGCGGTCCGTGGCCGACGGTGGCCTGCTCGAGCAACATCATTCCGTCGAGGTAGATTCGTTCGGCCACACCGAGCAGTAGCGCCTCCTTGTTCGGGAACCGTCGATAGAGGGTGCTGCGGCTGACCCCCGCGCGCTTGGCGACATCGTCGACGCCGGTACGGCGAATACCGTTGTCCTCGAACTCGCCTCGCGCCGCCTCGAGAATTGCGTCTTCTTGCTCGCGCGGCGATGCGGTGTTGCGCACCTTGCGCGACGATGATGCCCGTTCTTCGGTGGGACTCGACGACCGCGCCATCACACGCGCCGCATGGTGACGGGCAGCTTGTCCTTGGGCACCGGGAGCGAGCTGAAATCCATCGGCATCGTGTACTCCTGCGGCACCGACCACTCGAATCCGCGTAACAACTGGTGCATGATCGTCCGGACTTCCATCTGCCCAAAATACAACCCGATGCACTTGTGCACGCCACCGCCGAAGGGCATCCAGGCCATCCGGTGCTTCTTGTCCTCGGCGCGCTCCTTGGTGAACCGCTCGGGATCGAAGACAAACGGGTTGGACCAGTACTCCGCGTCGTAGTGGTTGGTCAGCCCTGGAACCGACACGATCGAACCCTTGGGCACGTAGTGCCCGAGTACCTCGGTGTCCTTGATCGCCATCCGCGGCTGCCCGGGAACCGGAGCGCACATACGCAGCGACTCCTTCATGATCAGGTCGAGATCGGTCAGCTTGGCCAGGTCGTCGTAGCCCAGTTCGGCGCCGAGTTCCATGGACTGGGCGCGAGCACGGTCCTGCCACTCGGGCGACTTGGCCATGCGGTAAGCCATCTGACTCATCGTCATGGTGGAGGTGTCGTGGGCGGCCATCATCACGAAGATCATGTGGTTGACCACGTCTTCGTCGGTGAACCGATGGCCCTCCTCGCTCTCGGCGTGGCACAGCACCGAGAACAGGTCGGGCGACTCCCCCGCCCGTTTGGCGGCGATGTGGCTCATGAAGAACTCTTCGAGGACTTTGCGTGACCGCAGCCCCTTCCACCAGCGACCACCGGGGACCGGCCGGCGAACCAGCGCGACTCCTGCGCGGACCGTGTCGATGAACGCCTTGTTGACGCGGTCGGCTTCCTCTTTGGGCAGTTCAAGACCCATGAAGACCTCGAGTGCCACGTCCAGGGTGAGTGCCTTGAACTCGCTGAACAGTTTGACCTCGCCGACGGGGAACTGCTTGATGCGCTCGACGATCATCGGCTGCATCTCTTGCATGTATCCCTTGAGCACGGGCTGGGTGAAAGCCTGCTGGAGGATCAGCCGATGGTGGCGGTGCTCTTCGAAGTCGAGCAGCATCACACCGCGATTGAAGAACGGGCCGATGAAAAAGCTCCAGGCCGGACCGTTTGCGAACGCCTTGTCCTTGTTCATCAGGATCTGATCGGCCGCTTCGGGTCCACGGCAGGTGACCAGCTTCTGCCCGAAGGCGTTCATGAAGGAGACACGACCGAACGCCGCCTGCTGGGCGTCGCTGAAGGCGAACGGGTCCCGGCGCATCTTCAGGATCTGGATCGCCCCGTTGGTGTCCGAACCCTCGATCGACTTCAGACCGCTGCCCGATGGGGCCTCTGCCAGGATGACCGACATTGCTGAACCTCCGCTGTTGGAACGATTTCGCAAAATTGTATCTTCTGGCGACGCCCAGGCACAGCCGGTTGCGGTTTTCAGTTGTCGGCGAGTACCGCCAGGCAGCGGCGCAGACGCTCCAGCCACCAGTCCCGCCTGTCCTCTCCGGCAAGGGGCAGCACAGTGGGATCGATGTCGACCAGACGGGGACTGAGAGAACCCATCTCCGGCACAAAGGGCTCGGCGACGTCGGTGACGAACAGTCCACCGGTGCCGAGGCCGCAGGCAGGGGGTTCGGCAGGCAACGCGACCGCGGTGGCCACGCCGGCGGAGATGCCGACCGCGGAATCGAGGGCGCTGGAGATGACCACCGGGATCGGAATCCGGCCGGCGAGATCGAGCACCCGCCGCATGCCGCCGAGCGGCGCCACCTTCAGGACGGCGATGTCGGCGGCCTCGGCGGCGATGACCTTGAGAGGGTCACTGGCGCGCCGGATGCTCTCATCGGCCGCGATCGGGGTGTCGACGGCGGCCCGGACGGCAGCGAGTTCGTCGATGGTGGCGCAGGGCTGCTCCGCGTACTGCAGCTCACCGAGCGCGCGGATCGCTGTGATCGCTTGCTGCACAGTCCATTTACCGTTCGCATCCACGCGGACATGGTCGATGCGGGACCGGACGGCCTCCACACGTGCAACGTCGTCGTCGAGCGTCTGACCCTCCTGCGCCACCTTGACCTTGGCCGTGTGCGCCCCTGGATAACGGGCCAACACTTCGTCCACCTGGTCGGCCGGGATCGCGGGAACGGTGGCGTTGACGGCAACCGAGTCCCTCACCGCGGGTGGCGGTCCGAGGTAGGCGGCTTCGATACCCGCAGCAAGCCAGGCGGCCGATTCGGCGTCGTCGTATTCGACGAAGGCACCGAACTCGCCCCATCCGGCCGGGCCCCGGAACAGCATCACCTCACGAGTGGTGATGTCGCGGAACCGCATGCGCATGGGCATGGCAACAACCACGGCCGACTCCGCGATCTCCTCGTAAGGCGGGACCGGGGACGCGGAGGGGATCGTCATGAACGATTCACCGATCTGCCGCACCGGCCAGCCAGCCGAGTACCAGTTCGAGCCTCTGCTGCTCCAATTCTGGCTGCGGATTGACCGCCGCAGCAACGGCTTCCCCGTCGAAGAGATGGACGATGGTCAGCGCCACGAGTTCGACCTGCCCGTCGGGCAATCCCTGCACGGCGGGGACCGTCCGCGCGAACTGAGCTATCTGATCGTGGTACTCGGCAAGCATGGGGGCGAGCCGATCCCGAAGTCCCGCGTCGGTCCGCGCGGCGATCAGCAGTTCGTACCAGGCACCGTTGATGGGCGCCCGGCACGCTTGCCGAACGAGCACGAGGCAGTCCGCCAAGGTACCGGTTCCCAGCAGCGCCAGACTCTGTGAAAAGGCCTCGAACTGTCTGGCACGCACGGAATCGGCGGCCGCGATCACCAGGTCCAGCCGGGTCGGGAAATGGCGGAACAGCCCACCCTGGGACACTCCGCTACGCGTACAGATCTCACTGATGGTGCTGCGTTGGTATCCCAGCTCGCACAGCGACTCCACACACGCATCCACCAGCCGCGCCATCGTGGCTGTCCGGCGCTGCTCCTGGGTGCGGCGTGCCTCTCCCATCTACGCGGTCGACCTCTCGCGTACCGTGCCGCGTGCGGCCCCTGCGCGCAGGAACTGGCCGGCCTGCACCGTTGTGCCGAAACCCGGTGCGAAGTTGCCGCGACCGTAGAGATACTGGCCGCCGACCACGGTCGCAGACACCGCGTCGTCGTTGCGATTGACCATGCGCTTGATCCCCCCGAATTCGGTCATGGTTGCTTCAGCGTATTCCTTGGTCTGGTCGGTCAGTCCCGCCGGGTCGACGACCACGAAATCGGCGCGGTCCCCCTCTCGCAGGAATCCGGCGTCGAGACCGTAGAATTCCCCGAGTTCACCGGTGAGTTTGTACACCGCTTCTTCGATGGTGAGAAATGGTGTGCGCGAGCCGTGTTCGGCTTCTTTCACACGTTGCAGCAAACGGATCCCGTAGTTGTAGAACGCCATGTTGCGCAGATGCGCACCGGCGTCAGAGAAGCCGATGGTCACGCCGTTCTGCTTGATCAACCAGTTGGCGATCTCCGGACGGTCATTGGTGATCACGGTGCGCCAGCGAAACTTCGTGCCGTACTCCACCACGAGGTCGAGGAACATGTCGGTGCTGTGGACCCCGCGTTCGCGGGCCACCTCTTCCACCGTCTTACCGATCATGGATTCGTCCGGGCACTCGGTGATCTCGGCATCGTCGAAATCGCGATGCCAGATCCGTGAGCTGAACTTCTTCTCGAAGTCCTTGCGGAACCATCGCCGATACTCGGGATCGGCCAGCAGTTCGTTACGGCCCATCTCCTCGCGCAGGTGCAGTGCCGCACGGCCCGAACCGAATTCCTCGAACACGACAAGATCGATGCCGTCGCTGTACACCTGGAAGGGCACCGGCAGATGCTGCCAGCGCAGGGCGCCCCGACCCCAGTTGTTGGCCACAGTCGCGATCGGTCCGAAGATGCGCCGCACCCACCGGTCCGACTTCGCGTCGGCGGCCGCGAGGACCGAGGTCTTGAGGGGCTTGCGGCCGAGCCCGGTGCTCCCGGCGAGGAAGAAGAGGATGTCGTATTTGGTGTTCAGGTTGGGGATGGTCTGCAAGACCCGATCACGTTGCCGCAGCACCTTGTTGATCTTGCGGCGCTCGCTCCAGTGGGCATAGGTCGAGGGTAGTGACCGCGACCGGTAGCGGTCGCCGTCCAGCTTGTCCCAGGGGTTGGTCATCCCCGACACCCCGAGGAATCCCGCGTCGAGCGCGTCGTTGACCGCCTCGAGCATGGCGTCCATCTCGGCGCGACTCGGTGTGTGGGACCGATCGGTGGAGCGACCGAGCCCCATCACGGCGGTCCGGATGTCGGAATGACCGAGGAAGGCCGCGATGTTCGGGCCCAGCGGCAAATCGTCGATCGCCTCGACGTAGGACGCAGGATCGGTCCACGTCTTCCCGCCTTCGAGCGCCTTGATGACGTGATCGCGCGGCAGAGCCTCGACCCGACTGAACAGGTCCGCGGCGTCGACCGGGGTCGTGTACACGGTGGACAGCGAACAGTTGCCGATGATCGCGGTGGTGATGCCGTGGCGTACCGACTCACCCAGACCCGGTGCCACCAGCACCTCGGCGTCGTAATGGGTGTGCACGTCGATGAATCCTGGCATCACCCACTGACCGGCAGCGTCGATCAGCTGCGTGTCGGGCCCGGCGGGCAGAGGTGTGGCGGAGACGGAGACGACCCTGCCGTTCCGGATTCCGAGGTCGCGGCGCAGACCTGGCCGACCGGTGCCGTCGAACCAGGTGCCCCCGCGGACAACCATGTCGTACGGGGCATCGCCGCCTCCCGTATGTCCGTTGCCGTCGACCGGTGCCGTGGTGTCCGCCTGCAGACTCATGTGTGACCTCCATCACTCTCTACCGCAAACGATAACATAGAGAGTGGCCACTCGCGAAACGAATTCGCGGTTCTCGCTTCCCGCACGACGCCTCGCCTGCAACCGGGCCGAGACCGACCGCTCCTTCTGCTCTGAGCAGATTTGCGGTGCACCGGCCCACCCGTCGATCTACGTTCGGTAGATGGGCCGCATTCTCACCATCACCGACACCACGTCCGCCGATCTCCGTGCCCGTTCACGGCCTCGCGAACAACCGCAGGAACCCGAGCCGCTCTGGCGCGACGTTCTCGGGACGTACCTGCGTGATGTCCGCGGGGAGCAGGGCCGGATCCTCACCGGGGTTGCCGCCGAAGCCGGTGTCTCACCCCAATATCTCTCCGAGATCGAGCGCGGACGCAAAGAGCCGTCGTCGGAGATCCTCTCCGCGGTCGCCGGCGCGCTCGGGCTCACACTGCTCGACATCACCAAAGGCGTCGCCGCGATCATCGAGAGGGCCACACACGATGCATCCGGCCAGGTCATCGCGGTAGGCGGACTCCCCCGGACCTCCTCCCCGGTGTCGCGGCCGGCCTCATCCTCGGGCCGCGCTCACCTGCGTCTGGCGTCCTGACCTGGCCGTCGGCCTTCCGTAGAGGTCACCGCATCGGCCGATACTCCAAGACCTGGTCGGCCAACCCGTATTCGACGGCGGCCACCGCGGGCAGGATGAGCTCACGGTCGGTGTCGTGACGGAGGGCGTCGAGGTTCTTACCCGTATGCCGCGCCAGCAGTTCCTCGAGTTCGGCACGTACGCGAACCACCTCGTCGGCGTGGATGATCAGGTCGGGAATCGACCCTTGACCCTGAATGGACGGCTGGTGCAACACCACTCGGCCGTGCCGAAGGATGGATCGTTGTCCGGCCGCACCTCCGGCGAGCAGGACCGCGGCGGGACCACCGGCCTGACCAACGCACGTCGTCGAGACGTCGGGCCGGATGAACTGCATCGTGTCGTACACGGCGAGCATCGCGGCCGGCGATCCGCCGGGTGAGTTGATGTAGAGGTTGATCGGCATCTCCGAGCTGTCGGACTCCAGATGCAGCAACTGCGCAATCAGTACGTTGGCCACCCCGTCGTCGATCTCGGTGCCCAGGTAGACGATCCGCTCGGAGAGAAGTCGGCTGTAGACGTCCATCGAACGCTCCCCCGCTGCGGTCTTCTCCACGACGTACGGCACCGTGTACGTGCTCATCGGACGCCTCCGAGTGCAACCGGGCGGGCCGACGCCGGATAGATGTCCGCGACACCGTCGGCGATGCGATCCACGAATCCGTACTCGACTGCCTGCTCCGCCGTGTACCACCGGTCCCGTAACGAGTCGTTCCAGATCTTTTCGGCGGGCTGCCCGGTGTGCTCGGCGATCAGCGCAAGCACCGTGTCGCGGGTGTGCCGCAAATCGTCGGCCTGCAACTCCACGTCGACCGCGGTTCCACCGATGCCGGACGAACCCTGGTGCATCAAGATCCGGGAATGCGTCAACGCATGACGTTTGCCCGGCGTCCCCGCCGACAACAGGAATTGGCCGGCGCTGGCGGCGATTCCGAGGGCAAGGGTGCTGACGTCGTTCGGAATGGCCCGCATGACGTCCATGATCGCGAGCATCGCCGGCACCGAGCCCCCAGGCGAGTTGATCCAGAAGCTGATGTCTTTGCGTGAATCCTCGGCCGACAGCAAGAGCAGCTGGCTGCACAGCCTGTTGCCGAGCTTCTGGTCGAGCTGATCGCCGAGCACGATCACCCGTTGGTGGAAGAGACGCGTCTGCAATTCGTCGTCGATGATGGCCGGAGGTGTGTGGTTGTCACTCATGACCCCACTGTGAACCCAGCCCGAGGATTGCGAAAGATGTTGCTGCCCAGGGCAGATCAGCCCAGAGCGGTTCTGCCGACGGCAGCAACGCAAACGTCAGAAGTCGTTGAGAATCCTGGTACGTACCGCGCGGTACTCCTCGAGGCTGATGGTGCCCGCCGCACGCATCGACTCGAGTTCGGCCAGCCGCTGGCCAGGTGTGCGTGGTGGACCGGGCGGCGCGGCAGGCGGGGGTGCGAACGAAGCCGTGCCCGGCTTGCTCATGTCCGGACGCCCCGATGTCGGCCGGTCCGGCGGCCCCTGCTGGGCGAACCCATCCGGACGTCCGTGACGTCGCGCGATGTCCATCACCTGCTCACGCACAACCGGATTCGACCGCAGGTCCACCCTGCCTCCGAACGGGATGTTGTTCTCGGCGAAGACCTCATGATCTCGATCAGGGCATCACTTTTGCCGGAGAGATCGAACTCCTCGCCGGTTTCGGTGTCGGTGAACCGCGCGGGCGACGTCCCGGCCAGCAGTGCTGTGCGCTGCCAGTCGATGTCGAACTCACCCGAGTAGGTGTCGACGAGCACCGCAACCCGGTGCGACCGCAACGCCGGCAAGAACATGAACGGCACCACCACGCGTTTGGTCGCCTCGAACGGAGCGATGCCGTCGCCGGAGATGGCCAGCGAGATCTTCATCATCGGCTGTCCGTTGATGCGCACGTTGGTCTGGTCCACCGAGCGCACCTCGCCGATGCCGAACCTGCCGTTCTGTTCCAGGTTGTACCGTTTGCGTCGGCGACGGTAGAGCGACTGTGCGACAAAGTATCCGATGACCACGTCTGCGACCGTGATCCCCAGACCTGCGTAGAACATCCAGCCGGTGAGCGGGTCGTCGATCAGGAAGTACGCAACCAGGAAGATCGGACCGACGATTCCGCAGAGCAACGTGAACAGCAGGATCGGCACGAACGTCCGTAGGAAATTCGGTTCGCGGTTGCTATCACCCTGTCCGAAAAAGCTCATGCTGTGGCACCCTCACCCCGCCGGCCCGGGCGCGGTTCTCGGCCCCGACTGTCACCGGCTGTCGAGGTGAATAGATATCACAACCGACGCAGCGTGACCGGGAAACTGTCCTTGGGGATCGGCAACGACGCATAGTTCATCGGGATCTCATAGCTGTCGGGCACCGACCACTCGAAGTTGCGCAACAGCTGATGCATGATCGTCTTGACCTCCATCTGGCCGAAATACAACCCGATGCACTTGTGCACGCCGCCGCCGAACGGGCTCCACGCCATGCGATGGACCTTGTCCTCGGCCCGCTCCTTGCTGAAACGCTCGGGGTCGAAGGTCCACGGGTCTTTCCAGTATTCGGGGTCGAGGTGGTTGATCATGCTGGGCACCGTCACCATGGTCCCCTTGGGAAGGTAGTAGCCCTGGATCTCGGTGTCCTGCACAGTCATCCGGGGATGCGCCGGGACCGGGGTGCACATCCGCAGCGACTCCTTCATGATCAGGTCGAGGTCGGTCAGCGCGGCGAGGTCGTCGTAGCTCAGTTCCGAACCCAGCTCGCGGGACTGCTCGCGGGCGCGCACCTGCCACTGCGGCGACTTGGCCATGCGGTAGCACATCTGGGTCATCGTGATGGTGGACGTGTCATGGGCGGCCATCAGCACGAAGATCATGTGGTTGACGACGTCCTCGTCGGTGAAGCTGTGTCCCTCATCGCTTTCGGCGTGACAGAGCACGGAGAAGAGGTCGGGCGTCTCGGTCGCCCGCTTGGCGGGGATGTGCTTGTAGAAGAACTCCTCGAGGATCTTGCGTGAGCGGAGACCTTTCCACCACCGGGTACCGGGGACCGGTTTACGGATCACCGCAACGCCTGCCTGCACGGTCTCCAGGAAAGCTTTGTTGAGCCGGTCCGCCTCGGCTTTCGGCAGTTCCATACCGAGGAACACCTCGAGGGCGACGTCGAGGGTCAGTGCCTTGAACTCGTGGAACAACAGCACCTTTCCCGTGGGGAACTGAGCGACCCGCTCACGGATGATCGGCTGCATCGCGTCCATGTATCCGCGCAACACCTTGGCGTTGAACGCCTGCTGCAGGATGAGCCGGTGGTGACGGTGCTCGTCGAAGTCCAGCAGCATCACGCCCCGGTTGAAGAACGGCCCGATGAGATAGGTCCACGCCGGCCCGTTCGCGAAGGCCTTCCTCTTGTTCATCAGGATCTCGTCGCAGGCGTCGGGGCCCGAAGCGATGACGATCTTCTGCCCGAATGCGTTGATACCCGAGACCCGCCCGTACTTGGCGTGGCGTTCATCCGACTGCTTGAACGGGTCGTGGCGCATGGCCAGGACCTCCATGACGCCGTTGCGCGTCGAGAAAGGGACCTCTTTGAGGCCACTCCCGGAAGGGATCTGCGAGAACTTGGTGGGCATACGTCGACCTCCGAAGAAACGAATTTCTATAACCGTATCTTTGGCGGAGTTACTTGTAAACCACGTCACACGTATTTTCGGCCCGGGCACGCAAAAACGCCCGACCCCTGATGGGGTCGGGCGCTTTTGGTGTTTGTTCTGTGACTGCTTACTTGTTGATCTTCGTGACGCGACCGGCACCGACGGTGCGGCCACCTTCACGGATCGCGAAGCGCAGGCCCTCGTCCATGGCGACCGGCTGGATCAGCTTGACGGACATCTCGGTGTTGTCACCGGGCATGACCATCTCGGTGCCCTCGGGCAGGGTCACAACGCCCGTCACGTCAGTTGTACGGAAGTAGAACTGGGGACGGTAGTTGTTGAAGAACGGGGTGTGCCGTCCGCCTTCGTCCTTGGACAGGATGTAGGCCTGTCCTTCGAACTCGGTGTGCGGGGTGGTGGTGCCCGGCTTGATGACAACCTGTCCACGCTCGACGTCTTCGCGCTTCAGACCACGCAGCAGCAGACCGGCGTTGTCGCCCGCCTGTGCCGAGTCGAGGAGCTTGTGGAACATCTCGATACCGGTGACGGTGGTCTTGGTGCTCTTCTCGCGGATGCCGACGATGTCGACTTCCTCGTTCACCTTGACCTCGCCACGCTCCACACGACCGGTGACGACGGTGCCACGACCGGTGATCGTGAACACGTCCTCCACAGGCATGAGGAAGGGCTTCTCGGTCTCACGAACCGGCTCCGGGATGCTCTCGTCGACAGCGTCCATGAGCTCTTCGACGGTCTTGACCCACTCGGGGTCGCCTTCGAGCGCCTTCAGGGCCGAGACCTTGATGACCGGAGCGTCCTCGTCGAAGTCCTGTGCAGCGAGGAGCTCGCGCACCTCCATCTCGACCAGCTCGATGATCTCGTCGTCATCAACCATGTCGGCCTTGTTCAGCGCGACCAGGATGTAAGGCACGCCGACCTGACGCGCGAGCAGCACGTGCTCGCGGGTCTGCGGCATCGGGCCGTCGGTGGCGGCGACCACGAGGATGGCGCCGTCCATCTGGGCTGCACCGGTGATCATGTTCTTGATGTAGTCCGCGTGACCAGGAGCATCGACGTGGGCGTAGTGACGCTTCTCCGTCTGGTACTCAACATGCGAGATGTTGATCGTGATACCACGAGCCTTCTCTTCCGGAGCCTTGTCGATCTGATCGAACGCAAAGCTCGCGTTGAGATCCGGGAACTTGTCGTGCAACACCTTGGTGATGGCCGCCGTCAGCGTGGTCTTGCCGTGGTCGACGTGACCGATGGTGCCGATGTTCACGTGCGGCTTGGTCCGCTCGAACTTCGCCTTCGCCACTTGATTGTCCTCCTGGACTTGTTGTCGTGAACCGGAATCTTCCGGGTTTCACTGGGTGTTTAGTTCTTGCGCGGCAAGGGACTCACGCCCCCCGCCGGCAAGCGATTCTTATCTGCTGTGCGCCGGTGGCGCTATCGCCGAGGCGACGGGAGAGTAATCACTCACCCGTTGCTTTGGCAATGATCTCCTTCGACACGTTCGCCGGTACTTCAGCGTACGAGTCGAACACCATGGAGTAGTTTGCCCGGCCCTGGGTCTTCGACCGGAGGTCTCCGATGTAGCCGAACATCTCCGACAGCGGAACCAGTGCCTTGACGACACGGGCGCCACTGCGCTCTTCCATGGCCTGGATTTGACCACGGCGTGAGTTGAGGTCGCCGATCACGTCACCCATGTAATCCTCGGGTGTCGTGACCTCTACGGCCATCAACGGTTCCAGGATCACCGGGCCCGCCATCCTGGCTGCTTCTTTCATCGCAGCCGATCCGGCGATCTTGAACGCCATCTCCGACGAGTCGACGTCATGGTAGGCGCCGTCGAGCAGAGTGAACTTCAAGTTGACCAGCGGGTAGCCCGCGAGCACGCCGTACTGCATCGCGTCCTGGGCGCCGGCATCCACAGAAGGGATGTACTCACGCGGGACGCGACCACCGGTCACGGCATTGACGAACTCGTAGGTGGCGCCGTCTTCGGCATCCACCAACGGCTCCAGCTTGACGATGACCTTTGCGAACTGGCCACTGCCACCGGTCTGCTTCTTATGGGTGTAGTCGTGCTTCTCGACCGTCTTGCGGATGGTCTCTCGGTAGGCCACCTGGGGCTTACCGACGTTGGCCTCGACCTTGAACTCGCGCTTCATGCGGTCGACCAGGATGTCGAGGTGGAGCTCGCCCATGCCGCCGATGACGGTCTGGCCGGTCTCGTCGTCCAGCTTGACCGAGAACGTGGGGTCCTCTTCGGCCAGTTTCTGGATGGCGACACCCAGCTTTTCCTGGTCGGACTTGGTCTTCGGCTCGATCGAGACGTTGATGACCGGGTCCGGGAAGCTCATCGATTCCAGGACGATCGGTGCATTCGAGTCGCACAAGGTGTCACCGGTGGTGGTGTCCTTGAGGCCGATCATCGCGTAGATGTGGCCTGCCGTGGCATCCTCGACCGGCATTTCCTTGTTGGCGTGCATCTGGAACAGCTTGCCGATGCGCTCTTTCTTGCCCTTGGTGGCATTGAGCACGCCGGTGCCTGCCGTGATGTGTCCGGAGTACACACGCACGAACGTCAGCTTGCCGAAGAACGGGTGCGAGGCGATCTTGAATGCCAGCGCCGCGAACGGCTCGTCGGACGACGGCTTGCGCGACAGGATCTCTTCTTCGTTGCCGACCGCGTGACCTTCCACAGAGGGAACGTCGAGCGGGCTGGGCAGGTAGTCGATGACCGCGTCGAGCATGGGCTGCACGCCCTTGTTCTTGAACGCCGAGCCACACAGCACCGGGTACAGCTCACGGGTGACGGTGAGCTTGCGGATGGCCGCCTTGACCTCGGCGATGCTGAGCTCTTCGCCGCCGAAGTACTTCTCGAGCAGCGCTTCGTCGGTCTCGGCGACCGTCTCCATCAGCTTCTCGCGGTACTCCTTGGCCTTCTCCAGCAGATCGGCCGGGATCTCCTCGATGGTCGGCTCGGCACCGGTCGGCACGACGCCGCGCCAGGTGATCGCCTTCATCTCGATGAGGTCCACGACGCCGTCGAAGTCGTCCTCGGCACCGATCGGCAGCTGGAGAACCAGCGGCTTGGCACCGAGACGCTCTTCGATGGTGCGCACCGTGAAGTAGAAGTCGGCGCCCAGCTTGTCCATCTTGTTGACGAAGCAGATACGGGGGACTTCGTACTTCTCGGCCTGCCGCCAGACCTGCTCGGACTGCGGCTCCACGCCTTCTTTACCGTCGAACACCGCTACCGCACCGTCGAGCACACGTAGGCTTCGCTCCACCTCGACGGTGAAGTCGACGTGCCCGGGGGTGTCGATGATGTTGATCTGGTTCTTGTTCCAGAAACAGGTCACCGCAGCGGAGGTGATGGTGATACCCCGCTCCTTCTCCTGCTCCATCCAGTCGGTCGTCGAGGCGCCGTCGTGCGTCTCGCCGATCTTGTAGTTGACGCCGGTGTAGAAGAGGATTCGCTCGGTGGTGGTGGTCTTGCCGGCATCGATGTGAGCCATGATGCCGATGTTGCGAACCTTGTTGAGGTCGCTGAGCACTTCCTGTGCCACTTAATTCCTCACTCTGTATTGCCTGAAAGTTGTTGTAGCCGCCGGCCTGGAGGGCCGGCGGCCCGTTGTCACCAGCGGTAGTGCGCGAACGCCCGGTTGGCCTCGGCCATCTTGTGGGTGTCCTCGCGACGCTTGACTGCCGCGCCGAGACCGTTGCTGGCGTCGAGCAGCTCGTTGGCGAGACGCTCGACCATCGTCTTCTCGCGACGCTGGCGACTGAAGGTCACCAACCAACGCAGCGCGAGGGTGTTGGCACGGCCCGGCTTGACCTCGATGGGCACCTGGTAGGTGGCGCCACCGACGCGACGGCTCTTGACCTCGAGGGCCGGACGAACGTTGTCCAGCGCGCGCTTGAGGGTGACGACCGGATCGGTGCCGGTCTTCTCACGAGCCTGTTCGAGGGCCTGGTAGACGATCCGCTCGGCGGTCGACTTCTTGCCGTCCAGCAGGATCTTGTTGACCAACTGGGTCACGACAGGGCTGCCGTAGACCGGGTCGTTGATCAGGGGGCGCTTGGGTGCGGGTCCTTTACGTGGCATCAGCCCTTCTCCTTCTTCGCGCCGTACTTGCTGCGACCCTGCTTGCGAGCCTTGACACCCTGGGTGTCGAGCGAGCCGCGGATGACCTTGTAACGCACACCCGGGAGGTCCTTCACACGACCACCGCGAACGAGCACCATCGAGTGCTCCTGCAGGTTGTGGCCTTCACCGGGGATGTATGCGGTCACCTCGACCGAGCTGGTGAGACGAACACGAGCCACCTTCCGGAGCGCCGAGTTCGGCTTCTTCGGGGTGGTTGTGTAGACGCGAGTGCACACGCCGCGTCGCTGCGGGCTGCCCTTCAGCGCTGCCGTCTTCTGCTTGGCAGGCTTGTCATGGCGGCCCTTACGGACCAGCTGGTTGATAGTTGGCACTGAGAGTTCTTCCTTTGTTTGGCGTTCTTCGTCTCTGCTGCGGTTTCTGCTCCGGGCAAGTCCGATGTGATCGGTTCTTCCGCAGTACGCCCCACCGAGGCAAACGCCCTGGTCAGGTGTGGCCTTCCCTACCCCTTGGTCGGGCGTGTCGAAATTGCCCGACGCGGCAGTTGAAGGCACGCAGATGGACCCGGCCGATCTAAAATATGGCGGAGGCCGGGCACCAGCGGTCAACTCTACCGACCGTGCGACCGCAGGTCAAAATCGTCCAGCACCGCCGCCGACCGGAGCGATCCCGCAGGTTGTCGCCTGTTCGTACGCAGACACTCATCGGCCCTCACGGCCCCTGAACGCGTCCACCGCCGACTCGATAGTGGGATGGAAACGGTCGGGGCCGAATCTGTCTCCCAGGCCGAATCGGATGAGCCTGTCTTTCATGGGCCCCTTCATCTCCGCGAAGACCAGACGGATGCCCTTGTTCGCCAGATAGGTGTCGAGATCGATGAGTTCGTCGACCGCGGTGGTGTCGATGCCGGTCACCGGTTCAGCCGCCACGATCACCCAGTCAACCCGCTCGTGGGCCGCCGCGACCACCGACCGGACGTAGTCGTCGAAGATGCCGCCGTTCGCAAAGAACAGCGGTGCATCAAAGCGGACCAGGACAAGACCCGGGATGCGGCGACCGGCCGGGTGGCGCGCGATGTCGTGGAAGCCAGGGCGGTCGGCGACCTGGACGAGCTCGGTGCGGTAGGGCTGCCAGGCCCGCGCGACCACGGCGACAAAGGACAGGCCAATCGCAACCAGGACCCCCTCGAGCACCCCGACCAGCGCGACGCCCACGAAGGCCGCGACCGCGAGAGCGAACTCGATCCTGCTCATCCGGAACATCCGGACCATGCCGCTCACGTCGACCAGAGCGGTGGCGGCCACGATCACCACGGCGGCGAGTGTGGCGTCGGGCAGATATGCGGTGACGCCCGGAGCCGCGAGCACGAAGACCAGGACGGCGAGGGCCCCGACGACTCCCGCGAGTTGGGTCTTGGCCCCGGACTGCTCGGCCACGGGGGTGCGTGATCCACTCGCCGAGATCGGGAAGCCGCTGAAGAGGCCGCCGGCGATGTTGGCCACGCCGATTGCCTTCATCTCCGTGCTCCCGTTCACCTCTTCGCCGTGGCGGGCCGCGAACGTGCGGGACAGGACACCGGTGTCAGCGAAAGCGATCAACGCGATGCCTGCCGCGGGCCCGACGAGTTCGACCACGTCCGACCAGTCGACTCCCCCGAACGACGGCAACGGCATGCCGTCGGGCAACGCGCCGACCATCCCGACGTCATCGGTGAGACCCAGGGCAGCGGAGACGATGATCGCTGCCACAACGGCCACGAGAACCCCTGGAACGCGGGGCAACCAGAGCCGGAAGGCGACGATGATCGCCAGTGAGCCGAAACCGATTGTGGCGGTGACGAGGTCGATGCCGCCGCTGAGTGCGGCGTGCGCGGTCTCCCAACCCTGCTCGATCAGGTTGTCGGCATCGACGGAGAAGCCCAGCAGTTTCGGCAACTGGCCGACGACCACGATGAGCGCGATCGCGTTCAGATATCCGAGCCGGATCGGTTTCGACAGCAGGTCGGTGACGAACCCCAGCCGAAGGAACCCGGCAACGAGCAAGATGAGACCGACGAGGACAGCGAGGATCCCGGCGAGGGCGAGCGCGGTCTCCGGGTCTCCGGTCACCGCAAGCGGCGCCACCGCAGCGGCGATCAGGGGCGCGAGCGACGAATCCGGTCCGAGGACAAGGATTTTCGACGGGCCCACCACCGCATACGCCAGGAGCGGGACGATGGTGGCGTACAGGCCGGCGTACGCGGGCAACCCTGCAGCCTCTGCGTAACCCATCCCGGCCGGGATCAGCAGCGCGGTCAACACCAGGCCCGCGGTGAAGTCGGGACGCAGCCACTCCCGGCGATACTGCCGCGCGGTCGCGACCCCGGGCAAGCGGGCGAATACATCCGTCACAGCGGTTCCCACGACTCCATCTCAGTCCGGTGCTGCAGACCAGTTCTCAGTTCCGGCGAGTCTATTCGCCTGTGCCGGCCCCCGATCGACGACGGCGATCACCTCCACCTCAGCGCCGCCGGCTACCCGAAGTTGGCCGACACCGTCGTAGTGGGTCAGCTGGCCGACAACTGTGGATCAGGATCGTCTGGTTCTTCTGATTCGGCCTGGGGTTCGGCGGCGTAGTCCTGCGCCACCGGCGGTCGATGTCCCAGGGACATCCACCCTCAGGGCGCCCGGTTCCGCAGTGCTCCCGCCTACCTCGGGGGTAGCGTCGCGGGTGCAGATGAACAGCCGATCGCACACCCAGCCGAATCGCCCCGACATCGCCCAGTCGTGGCAGCGATCGCTGCTGGGTGGGCTGAAGCCAGGTGATTCGCCGGACGTGCGGCCTGTGGACATCTCATCGACCGAGCATCCGTTGTTGCGGGCCGCCGGCCCGGTCATCGACGCCGTGGCACATCAATTGGCCGAGTCCAACACAGCCCTGCTGCTGGTGGATTCCGATGCCCGGCTCGTGTCCCGCACGTTCGGCGGGGTCCAGGTCGAGCAGGCACTGGAATCGGTGGGCGCGGTGTGCGGCGCCGAGTTCAGCGAGGACACGATGGGGACCACCGCGCTCGGTACCCCGCTCGAGATCCGGGACGGCATCGTCATCAATGCCGCCGAACACTTCCTCGAACAGTTCCGCACCATCAGTTGTTATGGGCGGCCCATCCTCCATCCCGTCTCTCGTCGGCTGGAGGGGATCGTCTGCATGAGCAACCTCGAACCGACCGTCAATCCGCTGTTCGCGCCGTTTGTCGACCGGATCGCAGACGATATCGAGCAGCGGCTCCTCGAGGGGTCGAGGGCGCGGCAGACGGCGGTGGTGGAGGCGTTTCAGCGTGTCGCGCCCCGTCGCGATGTCGCCGTCGTCGCGGTCGGTGACGATCTGTTGCTGACCAATGCCCTTGCCGCCGACATCCTCGCCTCCGCGGATTTCGGAACCCTCCGCGCACTGGCCGCCGATCTGGGTGCAGACGAGCGCCGAACGCAACTCGCACTGGTGTCGGGCAACATCGTGGAGGTCGTCGGTCGGCGGGTGTCAGGCAGTGCCGGAGGCGCGCTCTTCCGGGTACGACCTCTGGATCTGCCCCACGTGCCGATTGCCCGTAAACCGCGCTCGCACACCGGCGTGGGCATGCGGACAGACCGACTTCGCAGCGTGTGGGAGAACACCGCCATCACCGGCGAACCGGGTAGTGGACGGACCAGCACCGCGGCCGAACTGCTCGGCAATCGACCGGTACGCGCCGTGGACGCCGCGGCCCTGGTGACCGGATCGGGCGGTGGCGGATTGATCGGCCATCTCACCGGCACCGACGAGACCACCATGCTCATCGAGAACGTGCATCTGCTCGATCCGCTGAGCCTGTCCGCGCTCAGGACGGCGGTTCTCGAGGGAACCCCACCCGTTGTGCTGACCGCTCCCCCGCTGCCCGAGTCACCTGGTCCGGTCGCCGCCCTCATCGCTCTGTGTCCGCGCCGGATAGATCTGGCGCCGCTGCGCCATCGCACGATCGACCTACCGGCCCTGGCGGGGAACGTGTTGTCGCGCATCGCCCCTCGTGCCGTGCTCGGTGCGGCAGCCGGTGAGGCCCTGCTCTCGTCCGACTGGCCGGGCAACCTGACCGAACTCACGATGGTTCTGCGAACCGCGGCCGACAACGCCGCCCGCCGCGCGGACCGGGTGATCACGGTTGCCGACCTGCCCGCGCACCATCAGACCACCACGCGCGCGCACCGGTTGTCCGGACGCGACCGGGCCGAACGTCAGGCGATCGTCGAGGCCATGCAGGCCAGCGAGGGCAACAAGGTCCACGCGGCCAAGATGCTCGGCATCAGCCGCAGCACGCTGTACACCCGACTTCGCGCCCTCGACATCGATCACTGAGGCTCGTTCGATCGACAGGACGAGTAGACGCTCGAGTCCTTCGGCAGCGTCCGGCGGGGTGTACAGATTCCGGACAGTTGGGCACCACCTTTCGTTGGCACTATGACCGCAGTCACATAAACGACTGTGCATGCTGACGCTAGGAGAATGTATGACCGCCCTTGCCGAGCCCCAATTGGCCTCGCAGATAAGGACTTTCATTTCCACCGACCGTTCGATGCTGATCGGGGGCGAGTGGATCGGTGCCGCATCGGGCAAGACTTTCACCACCTTCGACCCGGCCACCACGGCTCCGATCACCGACGTCGCCCACGGCGACGCCACCGACGTCGACCGAGCGGTCCGGGCCGCCCGGCGAGCATTCGACGACGGGCCATGGGCCCGGATGAAGCCGAACGAGCGCGAACGTCTGCTCTGGCGGGTCGGGGATCTGCTCACCGAACGCGCGGAGGAGTTCGGCCAGCTCGAAGCCCTGGACAACGGCAAGTCAGCGGGTATCGCCGCGGCCGTCGACACGGCGTGGTCGGCCGACATCTTCCGATACAACGCGGGGCTGTGCACCAAGATCTTCGGATCCACGGTCAACGTGTCGATGCCCTTTGTCCCGGGCGGCGAGTTCCACGCCTACACTCTGCGCGACCCCGTCGGGGTATGCGGCCTCATCGTTCCCTGGAACTTCCCACTCCTGATGGCGTCGTTCAAGTTGGCCCCCGCACTGGCGGCCGGCAACACCGTGGTGCTCAAACCTGCTGAGCAAACCCCCTTGACTGCATTGCTTTTGGGCGAGATCTTCGAGGAGGCAGGATTTCCTCCCGGGGTCGTCAACATCGTCACCGGCTTCGGTGATGCCGGCGCCGCCCTGACGGCACATCCGGACGTGGACAAGATCGCGTTCACCGGGTCCACCGAGGTCGGCAAGAAAATCGTCGCGGCCGCCCAGGGCAATCTCAAGAAGGTCTCCCTCGAATTGGGTGGCAAGAGCCCGAACATCGTGTTCGCCGACGCCGACTTCGAGCAGGCCGTGGCCGGTTCGGTCGCCGCATGGATGTTCAACCACGGCCAATGCTGCGTCGCGGGCACGCGACTCTTCGTCGAGCGCCCGATCTTCGACGACTTCACCGCTGCCGTCGCAGAGGCTGCATCGAAGGCCAAGATCGGGCCTGGCCTCGATCCCACCACCGAACTCGGCCCACTCATCTCACAGGAGCAGTTCGACAAGGTCAGTGGCTATCTCGCTCAGGGCCTTGCCGACGGAGCACGGGCGCTGACCGGCGGAAAACGCTGGGGCACCGAAGGATACTTCATCGAACCCACCGTGTTCGTGGACGTCGAGCCGAGTTTCTCGATCGTCGAGGAAGAGATCTTCGGCCCCGTGGTGGCCGCGATGCCCTTCGACGGAGATGACGTGGTGGCTGCCGCGAACAACTCGATCTACGGACTCGCCGCCGGCATCTGGACCCGAGACCTGTCCAAGGCACACAAGACAGCCAGGCGCATCAAGGCCGGTTCGGTCTGGGTCAACCAGTACAACGGATTCGACACCGCGATGCCGTTCGGTGGCTACAAGCAGTCCGGCTGGGGCCGCGAACTCGGCAACTCGGCGATCGATCTCTACACCGAGACCAAATCAGTGAACATCGCTCTCTGACAACACTTCTCTGGTATCCCCCTTCCCACCATCGAAAGGACCATCATGAAAACCAAAGCCGCAGTGCTACTCGAGGCCGGCAAACCGTTCGAGATCATGGAACTCGAACTCGACGGGCCGGGCCCCGGCGAGGTGCTCATCAAGTACACCGCCGCCGGACTCTGTCATTCCGACCTGCACCTCACCGACGGCGACCTACCGCCCCGCTATCCGATCGTCGGCGGACACGAAGGGTCAGGCATCATCGAGGAGGTGGGACCCGGCGTCACCAAGGTGAAGCCCGGCGACCACGTGGTGTGCAGCTTCATCCCCAACTGCGGTACCTGTCGCTACTGCTCGACCGGTCGGCAGAACCTCTGCGACATGGGCGCCACCATCCTGGAGGGCTCTATGCCCGACGGTTCCTTCCGATTCCACGGGGACGGAGAAGATTTCGGCGCCATGTGCATGCTCGGTACGTTCGCCGAACGCGCCACCATCTCACAGCACTCGGTTGTGAAGGTCGACGATTGGCTTCCGCTGGAGACCGCCGTCCTGGTCGGATGCGGTGTACCGTCCGGCTGGGGAACGGCGGTCAATGCCGGCAACCTCCGCAACGGCGACACGGCGGTGATCTACGGCATCGGCGGGCTGGGCATCAACGCCGTCCAGGGTGCGGTGGGCGCCGGCTGCAAGTACGTGGTGGTGGTCGACCCCGTACCGCTCAAGCGCGAGACCGCGCTGAAGTTCGGCGCCACACACGCATTCGCCGATGCGGCCAGCGCCGCTGATAAGGTCAACGAACTCACCTGGGGCCAAGGCGCCGACGCGGCCCTGATCCTGGTCGGCACCGTCGACCAGGACGTGGTGTCGGCCGCGACTGCAGTGATCGGCAAGGGCGGCACAGTGGTGATCACCGGCCTCGCGGACCCGACGAAGTTGACGGTGCAGGTGTCGGGCACCGATCTGACCCTGAACCAGAAGACGATCAAGGGGTCGCTCTTCGGATCGATGAATCCGCAGTACGACATCGTCAAACTCCTGCGGCTGTACGACGCCGGCCAGTTGAAACTGGATGAGCTGATCACTCAGACCTACTCACTCGAACAGGTCAATCAGGGCTACCAGGATCTTCGCGACGGCAAGAACATTCGCGGGGTCATCCACCACGCGGCGTAACGAGTCCCGACGAAGGCCCGTACCCATCTCGCCAGGGGTGCGGGCCTTCGGCGTACATCGTGCGTCAGCGCCGGCGGCGTGCCATGTCCTCGGTGCGCCTGCGGACGACCTCGATCTGCTCGGATGAGCCGATCAGCTTCCGGATGGCGACCTGCTCGGCGTCGAATCCCGCGGCGAGGTCCACTCGCCCGGCCAGTTCGAGCAGAGCCTTGGCCTCGACCAGTGCGCCCCGGGAGTTGCCTGCGATCTCGGTGGCCAGCGCCGTGGCCGCCGAGAGCGGTTCGTCGTCGGTGCGGGTCACCAAACCCATTGTGGCTGCGTCGCTTCCACTGACTCTGCGACCGGTGAACACCAGCTCCTTGGCGACGTCGCGGCCGACGAGCTCGGGCAGTATCTGCGTGCCGGTCATGTCCGGGATCAGTCCCCAGACGATCTCCATCACCGACAGTGCGGTGTCGGGCGCGGCGATCCGGATGTCCGCGCCGAGCGCCACCTGCAATCCCCCACCGAACGCGACGCCGTGGAGGGCGGCGATGACGGGTACGGGCACCAGCGACCACACGTGCACGGCTTGTTGGCCCAGAGCTGTTGCCGCGCCCAGACGTTCGCGGTCGGCCACGACGTCGGCAGCCCCACCTTGCATCAGTTCGAACTGTCCCATGTCGAGACCGGCACAGAACGCCCGGCCTTCACCGGCGATCACCACGGCGGAGACGTCGGTGCGGTCGATGAGCGCTGACCCGACGTCGACGAGCGCCTCGAACATCGCCGGATCGAGGGCGTTCATCTTGTCCGGCCGATTGAGCCGCACCTGCGCGACCCCATCGGCGACCTCACAGGTCACCCGCTGCCGGCCTGCTGCGTCCCCGCTCGTGTCAGTCATCACCGATTCATATCAGGTGGCCTGCCGGCAGCGGAAGAAGTTGGACCTAGGTGTTCGGATCGGCCTCGGCACGCGTCTTGATGTCGGCAAGACGACGATCCCAGCCGGCCGCAATGCCATCGAGTTCGCGGCCGATCCGGCTGAGCCGGGCGCCCACCGGGGTGAACCTCACCTCGCGGCCGATCTTCGACGACGAGACCAGACCCGTCTCCTCCAAAATCGCCAGATGCTTGGCAATGGCCTGTCGCGAGACCGGGAACTCGGCCGCGAGCGCCGACGCGGATGCCGGGGACCTGCCCAGCCTGACGAGCAGCCCCCAGCGGGTGTCGTCGGCGAGCGCGGCGAAGACTGCCGGCAGTTCGGTGTCAGCTCCGGACATCGACCTGAGCAAGTTCGAGATGCCGCTTGGCGATTCCCAGTTCCTGGGTCCATCCCTCGGTGTTGTCGTCGAACTTCTTTCGCCGTTCGGTGGCGTCCCCGGGCAGAGACGCGAATCCGCTCTCGGCAACCCTGAGAACCACTGACCCCGAGGACATCTCATCGATCCAGAACTCGACCAACGTCGAGGCGCCTGCGGTGTCGTCCACATCGGCGATCCAGCGGAAGGCGGCGTACCTCGGCGGGTCCAGCGTGACGGTGCGAAGGGCAAAAGCACCGTGCACCGGATCATGCACGATGTCGACATCGCCCGACCGCTCGATCCGGTGGGGGGTGATCTCGGAATCGTTGATGTACCAACCGGGCTCACTGATCAGCGACCACACCCGATCCGCCGGTGCGTCGATGTCGATCTGCCGCTCGATGCGGTCGAAGTCTTCAATCATGGTGTCCTCCGTGTCCGATTGATGTGCAACCCAAGCATTGCACATCTCGGCAGGGATATGCAACCTCCTAGTTGCACATATCAGCGCAGAGACGCCTGCAGTTGCTCCGCCCACGCCCCGACGACCTGCCTGCGGCGCGCGGAGTCGTCGGACAACGTATCGGCCAGTCCGAGCCCACGCGCAAAGTCCAGGGTCGCCTGCACCAGCCGATGGACCTTGGGGTCCGAATCGTCGACCCCCAGCATGTGCACCGTCATCGAATGGGCCGCGGCTCCGAACCGGCCCTCGAGCGGCAGGATCAACCGGCGCAGCGATTCGTCGGATGCTGCTGCGCACCACACCTGTAACGCCGCCTTGAACTCTTGACCGGTGTAGAACTCGACGGCCGTGGCGACGGCGACCTCGATCCGTCCGGCTCCAGGTGGCAGTCGCTCGGCCTCGTCGGTGGCACGCATCGTCAAGTTCTCGAAGACATGCTCGAGAGCAGCGGTGATGAGGTCCTCGCGAGTCGGGAAGTGGTGTTGCGCCGCACCGCGGGACACGCCCGCACGGCCGGCAACCACACCCACGCTGCACGCCGCCCAGCCATCGACGGCAAGCACGTCGATGGTCGCGTCGAGCAGGCGTTGCCGCGTCGCCCGACTGCGGTCCTGCTGGGGAGTTCGTACCGGTCCGCGCGTCATGGGTGCTCGGCCACCCACGGAGGCGGTTGCTTGTTCAGGAATGCGAGCATTCCCGCCCTGGCCTCATCCGAACCGAACAGGGCTGCCGATTCGCTCGCCAATCGTGCTGCGTCGCGGTCGAATTCACGCAGAATCGCCGTTGTGGTCAGCCGCTTGCTCGCGGCGAGACCCTGCGGGGAACCCTTGCGCAGATCGGCGCACCAGTTCGCCACGATGCCGGCCAGCGCTTCGGAGTCCGCCGCCGCGGTGGTGATCAGCCCGATCTCCTCGGCCACGTGAGCGTCGAACTTCTCACCGGTGAGGAAGTATCGGCCGGCCGCCCGCGACGTGAGTCTGGGGAGCACCGTGAGCGAGATCATCGATGGCGCAACGCCGATTCTCGCCTCGGTCAGCGCGAAGGTGCTCGCCGGGCCCGCCGCCACCAGATCGCAGGCCCCGACGAACCCGAACCCGCCTGCTCGTACGTGGCCATCGATCCGACCGATCACCGGCTTGGGCAACTCGATGATCGACCGCATGAGATCGATCATCACCTCTGGCCCGGTTCTGCCCGCCTCACTGAGATCGGCTCCTGCACAGAATGTCCCGCCGGTGTGTGTCAACACCACCGCTCGCACCGCCTGGTCGTCGCGGGCAGCGCCCAGTCGTGCGGTCAGCTGCTCGACCAGCGCGCCCGAGATCGCGTTGCGGTTTCCTGGCGAATCCAGTGTGATGGTCGCGATTCCCGCCTCGGCGGCGTATCCGACGATGTTGTCCATATCGGTTCTCGGGTTCCGCTCTCAGTACGACTTGGGTAGGCCGAGACTGTTCTGCGCCACGAAGTTCAGGATCATCTCGCGACTGACGGGCGCCACGCGGGCGATCCGGCACAGGTTGAGCAGCGGCGCGAGCCCGTACTCGGTGGACAGACCGTTGCCGCCGAGCGACTGCACGGCGGAGTCGACGATCTTGACACATGCCTCGGCCGCCGCGTACTTGGCCATGTTCGCCGGTTCGGCCGCACCCCAGTCGTCACCGGCGTCGTACAGCGTTGCGGCCTTCTGCATCATCAGTTTGGCCAGCTCCATCTCGATCTTGCCGACCGCCAGTGGATGTGCGATGGCCTGGTGTGCGCCGATGGGCGTCTTCCACACGGTCCGCTCGTTGACGTATTCCACCGCTCGGCCGAGAGCGAAGCGTCCCATCCCGACAGCTGACGCCGCTGCCATGATGCGCTCGGGGTTGAGACCGGCGAACAGTTGGCTCAGCGCCGCATCCTCGGAACCGACCAGCGCGGTCGACGGCAGGCGCACGTCGTCGAGGAACAGCAGGAACTGCTTCTCGGGATTGATCAGGTCCATCTCGATCTGGTTGAACTCGAAACCCGGTGCGTCGGTGGGCAGGATGAACAGCGCGGGCTTGAGCCGGCCGGTCTTTGCGTCCTCGGTGCGGGCCACGATCAGCACGGCCTGGGCCTGGTCCACGCCGGACACGTAGATCTTGCGTCCCGAGAGCAGCCAGTCGCCACCGTCGCGCCGCGCAGTGGTGGTGATGTTGTGCGAGTTGGACCCCGCATCGGGCTCGGTGATACCGAAAGCCATGGTGATCGACCCGTCGGCGAGTCCGGGTAGCCACTGCTTCTTCTGGTCTTCGGTGCCGAAGCGCGCGATGACGTTTCCGCAGATCGCCGGGGAGACCACCATCATCAGCAGGCCGCTACCGATGGCCGCCAGTTCTTCCATCACGATCGACAGCTCGTACATTCCCGCGCCACCGCCGCCGTACTCCTCGGGCAGGTTGACACCAATGAAGCCCAGCTTTCCTGCCTCAGACCATAATTCGTCCGTCTTGCGGCCACTGCGGGCGCAATCGAGGAAGTACTCGTGGCCGAAACGGCCGCCGAGACCAGCCACCGAACTGCGTAACGCCTTCTGCTCATCTGTTTCCACGAAGCTCATGCTGACTCTCCCTCGATCTCGTTCGGCCGATGTTCTGAGATGACGGCGAGCACTTCGCCCACGGCCACCTGTTGTCCTGCCCCGATGGGCAGCTTCTCCACGATTCCGTCTGCGGAGGCCGAGATGGTGTGCTCCATCTTCATCGCCTCGAGCCACAGCAGCGGCTCGCCCTTCGTGACGGTCTGACCTTCCACGACGGCGATCCTGATGATCGACCCCGGCATCGGGGCGAGCAGCGATCCGGGGGCACTCATCTCGGCGGGATCGACGAATCGCGGTGCCCTGCGGAGCGTCACCGACCCACCTGAGAAATCGACCCAGCGCGCGTCGTCGCGTCGACGTACCCGGAAGGTGCGGTCCACGCCGGCGACGGTGAAGGTCACTGCGTTGCTGTGCATCGTCTTCACAGTCACCGCTGGGTCATCCGGCAGCACCACACCGTCACGTGTCACCCGGTATCGCACCGTCGTCTCGTCGGTGTTCTCACCGAACGTGTAGTTCTTCGTCTGGGTGGCCGACGGCAGGTTGCGCCAGCCCGACGGCAGTCCCCCATCCACGCCCGCACGGCTACGGTTGTCGGCGGCGTCGGCGAGTGCGGCGGCGATGATGGCCTCGCGTCGTCGCTCCTCACCGGCCAAAGGGGCCGACAGGACGTCCAGACCGATCTCGTCGATGAACTTGGTGGTGGTGTCGCCATCACGGAACTCGTTGCGGCGCAGCATCGTCACCAGCATGTCGCGGTTGGTGCGTGGGCCGTGGAGTTCCGCTGACTCGAGCGCCCCTGCCAGGATGTTGATCGCGGTGCGTCGGTCCGGTGCCCAGCTGATCACCTTCGCGAGCATCGGGTCGTAGAAGACCGAGATCTCGCTTCCGTCCTCGATGCCCGAGTCCACTCGCACACCGGGTGCACCCAGCCGGCGGAAGGCCGCATCGCCCGCGATGTGGACGTGATCGACCCTGCCGGACTGGGGTTGCCAGTCGGCGCCGGGATCCTCGGCATACAGGCGAACCTCGATCGAGTGACCCTGCGGCTTCGGAGCTTCGGGTGGCAGATGTGCACCCTCGGCGATGTGCAGTTGCCACGCGACCAGGTCGAGCCCACTGGTCTCTTCTGTGACGGGGTGTTCGACCTGCAGCCGGGTGTTCATCTCCAAGAAGAAGAACCGTCCGTTGTCGTCGGCGAGGAACTCGACGGTCCCGGCTCCGGTGTAACCGATGGCCGAGGCAGCGGCCACCGCGGCATCGAAGAGTTCGCGGCGCAAGGCGGCGCCGATTCGCTCCACGAGCGGTGAGGGCGCCTCCTCGATGATCTTCTGATGGCGCCGCTGTATCGAGCACTCCCGCTCGCCCACCGCCCACACGTTTCCTGCTGCGTCGCCCAGCACCTGCACCTCGATGTGGTGGCCGCGCTCGATGTACGGCTCGCAGAACACCGTCGCGTCACCGAACGCCGATTGCGCTTCACGAGCTGCAGCTGCCACCTCTGCGGCCAGGTCGGCGAGGTCGCGAACGATGCGCATACCCCGGCCACCACCGCCGGCCGATGCCTTGATCAGGACCGGAAGATCCTCGGCGGCTATGGCATCCGGATCCAGGTTGCTCAACACCGGTACACCCGCGTCGGCCATGATCGCCTTGGCGTTCACCTTCGAACCCATGGCATCGATCGCCGATGGATCGGGACCTATCCAGGTGAGCCCGGCCTCGATCACCGCTCGGGCGAAGGCGGCGTTCTCGGACAGGAAGCCGTAGCCGGGATGCACCGCATCGGCACCAGCGGCACGTGCGGCAGCGATCACCGCATCGATCTTGAGATAGGTATCGGCAGAGGTGTTGCCCGGCAACCGAACTGCCACATCCGCCTCACGGACGTGAGGAGCAGTGGCGTCGGGGTCCGAGTACACCGCGACGGTGCCGAATCCGAGACGGCGGCATGTGACGAAGACCCGGCGCGCGATCTCGCCGCGGTTGGCCACCAGTACTGTTTGCATGTTTCCCATCACATCCGGAAGACGCCGAAGTTGCTGGTGCCTTGCACCGGCCCGTTGTCGATCGCCGAGAGGCACAGCCCGAGAACCGTACGGCTGTCCCGGGGGTCGATGATGCCGTCGTCGTACAGCATTCCCGAGAGGAACGCCGGCATCGACTCCTTCTCGATCTGGGCTTCGATCATCGCCCGCATCCCGGCGTCGGCCTCTTCGTCGACCGTTCCGCCCCTGGCCTCGGTCGCGGCGCGCGACACCATCGAGATCACTCCGGCCAGTTGGGCCGCCCCCATCACCGCCGACTTCGCACTGGGCCAACTGAACAGGAAGCGGGGGTTGTACGCCCGTCCGCACATGCCGTAGTGGCCTGCTCCGTAGCTCGCGCCGATCAGCAGCGAGATGTGCGGGACGGTGGAGTTCGATACCGCATTGATCATCATCGAGCCGTGTTTGATGATGCCGCCCCGCTCGTATTCTTGACCCACCATGTATCCGGTGGTGTTGTGCAAGAACAGCAAAGGGGTGTCCGAGCGGTTCGCGAGTTGGATGAACTGGGTTGCCTTCTGCGCCTCGGCGCTGAACAGCACCCCCTGGGCGTTCGCCAGGATCCCGATCGGATAGCCGTGGATGCGCGCCCATCCCGTGCACAGCGACGATCCGTACTCGGGTTTGAACTCGTCGAACACGCTGTCGTCGACGATGCGGGTGATGACGTCGCGAGGATCGAACGGGATCCTCAGGTCTCCCGGCACGATCTCGAGCAGATCCGACTCGGGATGGCGCGGTTCGATACTCGCGGCCACCGGGCCGGGCCCGCGCTTACGCCAGTTGAGCCGGGCCACGATCCGGCGACCGATCCGGATGGCGTCGCGTTCGTCGGTGGCGTAGTAGTCGGCGAGCCCGGACGTACGCGCGTGCATCTGGGCACCACCGAGGGACTCGTCGTCGCTGACCTCACCGGTGGCCATCTTCACCAGCGGCGGCCCGCCGAGGAACACCTTGGACTGGCCTTCGATCATCACGGTGTGGTCGGACATGCCCGGCAAATAGGCGCCACCGGCGGTGGAGTTGCCGAAAACCAGTGACAGCGTCGGTATCCCGGCCGCAGACAGCCTGGTGAGGTCCCGGAACATCGCGCCTCCGGGGATGAACACCTCCTTCTGCGTGGGCAGGTCCGCTCCCCCGGATTCCACGAGATTGATCAGTGGAAGACGGTTCTCCAGAGCGATCTGATTGGCGCGCAGACCCTTACGGAGGGTCCAGGGATTGGAGGTACCGCCACGCACGGTCGGGTCGTTGGCCACGAGTACACATTCGACCCCTTCGATCACACCGATACCGGTGACGATCGAGGCCCCCACAGGGAAGTCGGATCCGTACGCGGCGATGGGCGACAGTTCCAGGAGCGGACTGTCCTCATCCACCAGCAACTCGATGCGTTCGCGGGCAAGCAGCTTGCCGCGTTCGCGGTGGCGGGCCACCTTCTTCTCACCGCCACCGGCCGCAGCCTTAGCGAACAGTTCCTCGATCTCGGCGATCTTGCCGAGCATCGAAGTGGTGGCGTCGTCGATCTCGGGCGCGCTCACGGGTGATACCCCAATCGTTTTCCGGCCAGGCCGGTGAGGATTTCGGTGGTTCCGCCGCCGATGCCGATGATTCGCATGTCGCGATACTGGCGTTCGACCTCGGTGCCGGTCATGTACCCCGCCCCACCGAACAGCTGCACTGCCTTGTCGGCCACCCACTCCCCGGCCTCGACCGCGCTGTTCTTCGCGAAACAGACCTCGGCGATCAGATCGGTCTCGCCGGCGGCCGCGGCGTCCACGATCGCGTGGGTGTAGGTGCGGACCACGTCGATCTTGCGGGCCATCTCGGTGACCGTTTCCTGCACCGACTGCCGGGCGATCAGCGGTTTGCCGAACGTGTGCCGCTCACGGATCCACTCCAGGGTGAGGTCGAGACACCGTTGGGCGCTGGCGTAGGCCTGCACGGCCAGGCCGACCCGTTCGGTGACAAAGGCTTGCGCGATCTGCACGAACCCGGAGTTCTCCGCACCGACGAGGTTGGTGACGGGTACGCGGACGTCCACGTACGACAGCTCAGCGGTATCCGATGCGCGCCAACCCATCTTGTCGAGCTTGCGGGTGACCGTGAAGCCCGGGGTGCCGCGCTCGACCACCAGCAGGGAGACGCCACCTGCACCCGGCCCGCCGGTGCGTACCGCGGTGACGACGAAGTCCGCACGTACACCTGAGGTGATGTAGGTCTTGGCGCCGCTGACGATGTAGTGATCGCCGTCGCGAACCGCAGCGGTGGTCAGGTGGCCGACATCGCTGCCACCGCCGGGTTCGGTGATCGCGAGACTGCCGATCTTCTCTCCGGCCAACGTGGGCCGGACCCACTTCTCGATCTGCTCGGCATCTCGTGCGGCGATCAGATGCGGTAGCGCGATCCCGCAGGTGAGCAGCGACGAGAACACTCCACCGGACACACCCGCATAGTGCAGTTCCTCGCCCAAGATCGTGGCGTCGATCAGGTCTCCACCCGAGCCGCCGACTTCTTCGGGAAAGCCCAATCCGAGGAGTCCCACCTCCGCGGCCTGCTTGTGCAGGTCCAGCGGCAGCTCGCCGAGGCGCTCCCACTCGTCCTGGTGCGGCAAGATGTGTCGCTGCGCGAAAGCCCTGACGGTACTGCGCAATTGCGCCCGCTCGTCAGTTCTCCACGCTGGGGTCTCGAGTGTTCTCACGTCAGCTCTCCGAATTCGATGGGGATGTCGATGTGTCGTGATCTCAGCCATTCCCCCAGGCCTTTGGCCTGAGGGTCGAACCGGACGTTGTCCGCGACACCGCGACCGAGGATGCCCTCGATCACGAAGTTCATCGCCAGCAGGTTCGGGAAGACGTGGCGATGGACCGTCAGTTCGGCGGCTTCGGGGATCAAGGCTGTGAACCGATCGGTCGTCAGGGTTGTCACCAGCCACTCGAAGTGGTCCGGGTTGCGCACCCACACACCGACATTGGCGCTTCCGCCCTTGTCCCCACTGCGCGCGCCGGCGATGTCGCCCAGCGGAGCCCGTCGGGTGAGACCCCAGCGGGCGGGATCAGCGGGCTCGTCCGGCGAGAATGTGTCGGCAGCCGGAGCCGACGTCGCCACCGGGCTGGCATCGATGTCGAGCGTCGTTCCGTCCGCGAGATGCACACGGTGAGGAACGCGGTGTGCCGGTACATATCCGGGCTCGAACACCGCAAAGGGTGAGCCTGTCCCCGGCGGGGCGGTCATCGTGAAGCCCGGGTAACTGGCCAGCGCCAATTCGACCGCAGCCGAGGAGAACTGGCGCCCGACGACCTTCGGGTCAGCGTCCTTGGCGACGCACTGGAGCACTGCACTCGCCTGTTGTTGCGTCGGTGCGTCGGTTTGATCGAGGCGGGTGAGGGTCCAGGTGAGGTCGGCCGGTGCGCGATGCAACTCGGACTCGAACTGCGCCCGCACCAGTTCGGCCTTCGCCTCGATGTCCAGACCCGTGAGGATCATGGTGACCTCGTTACGGAATCCGGCCAGGTGGTTCAGCGACACCTTCAGGGTGTCCGGTGGTGCCTCACCTCGCACACCGGTCACCCGCACGCGGTCGTCGCCGAGATCCTCGAGCTCGATCGTGTCGAGACGAGTGGTTGCATCAGGCCCGAGGTAGCGCGGCCCGCCTACCTCGTACAGCAACTGAGCTGTGACGGTTCCGACCGTGACCGCCCCGCCCGTTCCGGCATGTTTGGTGATCACCGACGACCCGTCGGCCTCGACCTCGGCGATCGGGAATCCCGGGTGACGCAGGTCTGCGATCTCGGTGAAGAACGCATAGTTGCCGCCGGTTGCCTGGGTGCCGCATTCGATGATGTGGCCGGCGACCATGGCACCGGCGATCTGATCGAGATGGTCGGGCTCCCAACCGAAGTGGGCGATGGCGGGACCCACGGCGAGTGACGCGTCGGTGACGCGACCGGTCACCACGATGTCGGCGCCGGCCTGCAGGGCGGCGGCGATGCCGAAGCCACCGAGGTACGCGTTTGCTGTCAGTGGCGTTCCCAGCCCGAGATCGGCAGCACTCGCGGTGAGGTCGTCGCCGTCGATGTAGGCGATTGACGGCGAGAGGCCGAGTTCGCCGGCCAGCCGGGTCAACGCCTCGGCCAGGCCCGCCGGGTTCACCCCGCCCGCGTTGCTGACGATCTTGACACCGCGATCCATCGCCGTGCCGAGATTCGTCTCCATCTGTCGCAGAAAGGTTTTCGCGTATCCGAGCGTGGAGTCCTTGAGTCGGTCACGTCCGAGGATGAGCATGGTCAGCTCGGCAAGGTAGTCGCCGGTCAGGTAGTCGAGTTCACCGCCGGTCAGCATCTCCTGCATCGCGGCGAAGCGGTCACCGTAGAAACCTGACGCGTTGCCGATGCGTACCGCGCTCATCGGCCGCCTCCAGGAGGGCCCGCGAAGCACTGCGCGATGGTCGCCCACCGGGCCGCATCGTCACCCTCGGTGCGGATGTCGACATCTGCCGGGTTTCGGCGTTGGGTCACCAAGAGGCAGAAGTCGAGAGCCGAACCGGACACCTTTTGCGCAGCCCCCTCTGGCCCCCACGTCCACACCGAACCGTCGGGAGCCGTCAGCTCATACCGGAATTCCTCGGCGGGAGGAATGATCTGGTTCACCTGATACGCAAAATCACGGGTTCTGACCCCCAAGTGTGCAATCGACTTCAGTCGAGCGGTCGGTTCGTTGGAGATTCCCAGCGCATCGGCGATGTCGAGGCCGTGAGCCCACACCTCCATGAGCCGGGCCGTGGCCATCGATGCCGCCGACATGGGCGGCCCGAACCACGGCAGCTTCTCGCCGGGCGGGTGGGACAAGAGCGCGTCCATCAGAGCACGTCGGCGCGTACGCCATTCGGCAAGGAGTTGCGCGGGCGGTTTCGCCGCCTCTTCACGAGCCCCGTCATCGACGAACGTGGCGGGTTTCTCCCATGCCGTCTTGAGGATGTCGTCGAACGCTGCGGGGTCGGTGGCCGCGACGCGCGCCTGCTCGTCGGTCCACGACAGGTGCGCCACCTGGTCGATGACCCGCCACCCAGCAGCGGGAGTGCTTGCGAACCAGTCGGATTCGGGTAGATCTGCAACCATGCTGTCTACGACGTCGATCTCGGCGGACAGGTCTGCCACCAACTCGGCCACGATGCTCACCGGGCCAGCATCACACGACCCGGGAGCTAAAGCAAGCACTGCTGCTTGTTTTGGCCCCGAGCGGACTCTCGTACCCGTCGACCGGGCCGAAACTCCCGTCGAGCGGGCCCTCGTGACCATCGAGCGGGCCGAAATCCCAATCGAGCGGGCCGTAAGGCTCTCGACCGGGCTGAAGCCCGCGCCGGGTAAGCGAGCAAGTGCGCCGATCGGCCCGGTCGACGGAAGTTTCGGCCCGCTCGACGGAAGTTTCGGCCCGGTCGACGGGAGTTTCGGCCCGCTCGACGGAGGTTTCGGCCCGCTCGACGGGAGTTCGGCTCGCTCAGGCGGCCGCGTCGGCCGTGGCCTCCGCGAGGACTGTTCCGTCGGCGCCCATCATGGTGGCCAGCAACGAGGCGATCCGTCGTCCGGCCTTGATCAGCTGAACAGAGATGATCAGCTCACCGGCATCTATCGCGGGCGACCGGAAGTAGCTGAGCGTCATGTCGACGATCCGGAAACGAACTCCCGCGGCGGCGGGCAATTCCGCGCCGAGCGAGCACGCCTCCGTCATCGCGGCCATCACCACTCCGCCGTGCATCGTTCCCATCTGATTGGCCATACCGGCCGTGGGTGTGACCGCGACGGAGATGTTGTTCTCCCCGACTGCTGCCACCCGAACGCCGAAGAGGCGTTGGACCGGCCCGTGTTCGATGGCGCCGTCGACGAGTCCACGAAGTATGTCGAGACCGGTGAGCGTGGGGTCGAGAGGTGCCGGCGCCGGCTCCTGCTGAGCAAGGTGAGCATCACCCCCGGCGCTGCCGGCCTGACCCTCTGGCATCTCTCCGGTCGGCCTGCTGACGACGATTGCCCGCCCGGTAGCCAGACACACGACGCGGCCGTCGTCGTCGTCGTCGACGAGTTCTGCCGATGTCACCCCGTGTCCGTCTGAGATGCCGACCACCCGACCACTGCCTCGAATCGAGCTTCCGATCCTCACGGGTGCCGGCATCGAAAGCGCAAGCCGAGCCTGCACGGTGGCCGAGCCCGGGGGTTGTGAATGGTAGAACTCAGCGCCGCCGACGATCTCGGCGAGTGTGGCGACCGAGGTCAGTCCGGCATCGCCCCGGTGGTCCACCAATCCGGTCCCCACGTACTGACGAAACGATCGAACCCCCGCGTCGGTCTTCGAGTACTCGATGGCGAGCGAGGTCAGCGGCCCGGACGATTCGGTCATGTCCACTACCTACCACGACCGCCGCGGGTACGGCTCAGCCGGGAACGAGTCCATGCAGCTCCGGCAACGTGTAGGGGGGTTCGTCCTGATGTCCGCGATACGCCACGAAAGCAGGCTCGAAAGCCGGATATCGGCCGATGAATCCTCCTGCTGCACTGAATATCTGGCCGGTCACCTCGGACGCCAGATCACTCACCAGGTAGGCGTACAGCGGGGCCACGTAATCCGGTGGTGCCGGATCGAGCGCGGCGTCACGGGTGAACTCGTCGAGCAGTCCGCGCTCGAAGAGACCCTTGATGTGCGCTTCGTAGCCGGCACCGGTCGACAGTCGGGTTCTCCCACCGGGACAGATGACGTTGACCCGGACGCCGTGCGGCTTCAGGTCTGCGGCCAGCGCCAGCGCCAGACCGTTGACGCCGCCCTTGGCCGCCGGGTATCCGGTGCCACCGAAGTTGCCGGCCGCGGCCGCCGAGCCCGTGGCCACGATCGACCCGTGAGCTTGCCGGGACAGGACCGGCGCGGCCACCCGAGCCAACTCGAAGGTGCTCAGCAGGTGGGCGTCGAGCTGCGCGCGGAAGTCGGCAGTCGACATGGTGAGGATCGACGACTGTTCGGGTTCGGCGATCCCGGCGCAGTTGATCACCGCATCCAAGCGGCCGAACCCGTCGATCGATGCCGCGATCAATGCTTCGGCGACGCCGTCATCGGCCGCCGAACCGGCAACCGCCACAGCGACACCGCCGCGGTCCCTCAGATCGGCGGCGACGCGGGAGGCCACGTCACCGTCGCGTCCGTTGATCACCACCGATGCACCCTCGGCGACAAGGCATTCGGCCACGGCGCGACCGATTCCCCGGCTCGAACCGGCGATCACCACGCACTTGCCGGAGAGATGCTGTTCGGCCACGGAGGTCAGGCGCCCGAGTTGACCGGCGTGATCGACAGCGGGATACCTCGATCGGCGAATTCAAAGGTCGATCCGCCGCTGAATCGCGCAATCGTGACCTCGCCGAGTTCCTTGATGGCTTCGGCATGTGCGATCTCGACCACAACGTCGCCACCGTCGCGGTAACCGGTCACCGCCGACCAGGTGAGATCGACACCGGTGGCCATCGCCAGGACCGGTTCGAGATGGTCTGGATCGATGTGTGCCAGCCAGCCGCCGTCGCCGACCGCACTGGAATCGGCAGGGATACGCAGCCGGACGATGGCGGACTCCCCCGTGCCGTGCACCGACACCTCGGTGCCCGCGTACTGATCAGGGCCGAGGATCGGATGTACCCGCAGTACCGCGGCCAGATCCTCGGCGCCCTGTCCAAGGCCAAGGCATTTACGCAATCGATCGGCCGTCAGACCGGATATTCCCGTCAACTGCTTGCGGAAGATCTCGGCTGCCTTGTCTTGGTCGGTCTTGCCCCGCACCGACATCAAGAAGCCCAACGCCAGCAGATGGTGTTGCAGTGCAACCTCTTCGGCGATACGCACCAGGGCCGAGTGGGACCAGTCCTCGAAACGCAGGTCTTCCCAGACCGGCCCGATGTAGTCGCCGTGGCCCTCGCTTTCCGGGTCGATCGGCGACAGTTCAATCTTCGCAGCCTGTGTTTTCGACATCTCGATGGATTCGGGAGGCAGCGGTAGCTCTTCGCGGTCCGGCTCGATGGTGACCGTCCACGCGCAGTGCGGGTGCTGATCGGCCGGACGGCGAGGTGGCCGGTGGATCGGGCGAATCCGTGCCCGCCGGTTGGTGGCGATCGCGGTGGCGTCGAAGGTGGGGTCTTCGATGTCGTGGCACATCGAGGTCACGTAGTCGTCGCCCATCGGCTCCACGTCCATCAACGCGCCGCAGTGGTTGAGGACGAACTCGCCGTGATACTTGTCGAAGATCGTGTAGCGGAAGTCCATGAACTGCGGTGGTGCGCCGATGTCGAGTTGCAGGCATTTGAACATGTCCGCCACGCCGTCACCGTCGATCTGCAGAGCGGTTCGCATCCGCCCGGTGTAGACCGGGCTCGCGGCCATCCACTCCTCGATCGCAATCTGTGCCATGGTCTCGCGGCCGAAAGCCGCTATGCAGTGCGCCATTCCGGACCGGTCGATCAATTGGCCGGACAGCAGTAGTTCTGGCACCAGCTTGGCCAGCTGGGCGCGACTCAGGTCCGCGTATGACATCTGCCGGTCACCACATCGGAACTGGAGTCTTGCCGAGGGGGTACCACCCTGGCAGCAACTCCTTGGCGTTGACGACCCGGTCGATGCGGCCCTGCATTCCCTTGCTCATCACGCCGTCGGTCATCATCTCCATGAACAGTGCGGTGACGTTGCCGTAGTCGAAGAAGTCCCGCTGCCAGCCCCACTTGTAATCGCCGGCGTACTTGAACCAGCTGCCCTGGATCCCTTCCAGCCCATAGTGCGAACCATCCGGGCGGGTGGCCTCGAAGATCTGCTTCCACAGTCCGAGCATGTCGCCGGTCTTCTCATCGATCACCCACGTCTGGTAGGGGTAGGTCCACCCGTCGAGACCGTCCATCTCGTAGCCGATCGCGTAGTCACGGATCTCATCTCGACCGACCGCCATGAAGTCATGCTTGGCGCCATAATTCCAGCCGTATGTGGCGTCTTCGGTGTAGAACTCCGCAAGTGGACGCCAGTCGCCGGCTTTCTCGCAGTCGACGTTCCCCTGCAGCCAGCGCTCGACCATCTCGTCGAGCTCAGCGCGATCAAATGCCATGGAAATAACCAACTTTCATTCTTCAATGATCTTGAGGGCCTGAGTGGGACAGTAACGCACAGCGCGCTTCACGTCCTCCAAATGACTGTCATCCGGTTGCGGGTCAAGGAGATTCACCGATTCGCGTTCAGCTTCGAAGATCTCCGGCGCTTCCATTTCGCACATTGCGTGTCCCTGGCACAGATCCAGGTCGACTTCGATTCTCATCGGCTGCTCCCGTCTTCAGCGAGCGCGCTTGCGGTACTTCACCTTGCACGGCTGGGCGAGCTGCACAACCATTTTCGAGTGATCGTTCTTGTACGACTCGGACGGCTGGCTCATCTCGAACTCATAGTTCTGCAGCAGCACAGAGAAGATCGCCTTGAGCTGCATGATGGCGAACTGCGCGCCGACGCAACGGTGCCTGCCCGCACCGAAGGGAATCCACGTCCACCGGTTGGCGAGATCTTCCTGACGGGGTTCGAGGTAGCGGTCCGGGTCGAAGCTGTCCGGGTTCGGGAAGTCTTCCGGCAACCGGTTGGAGATGGCAGGCGACGCGGCGATGGTCTGGCCCGCGGTGATCTCGAAGTCCTCGACGATGAACTCGTTCTGGACCACGCGCATCAACACGATCAGCGGAGGGTGCAACCGCAGGGCTTCTTTGAGCGCCGACTCCAGCTTGGGGATCTGACGCATCGCACCGAAGCTGTATTCGGCACCACCGGAGTAGATCTCGTCGAGCTCGTCGGTGACCTGCTTCATGTAGTCGGGGTGGCGCAGCAGTTCGATCAGCGTCCAGGCAGCGGTGCCGGATGTGGTGTGGTGTCCGGCGAACATCATCGAGATGAAGATCCCGGTGATGGTGTCCGCGGTGAAACGGAGGTTTCCCTCCTCGTCGCGGATCGAGACCAGGACGTCGAGCAGGTCCTTGTCGTCGCTCTCGTCCGGCTCGGCGATGCGGGTGTCCATGATTTCCTGGACCAGCGCGACCAGTCCCTCGCGGGCGGCGTCACGCTTGCGGAAACTCTCGATGTCGGCATGGGCGTCCACGTACGCGATCGGGTCGGTGCCCTTCTCGAGGTCGTGGTAGAGATGCGCGAACCTGCCGTCGAGCTGTTCGCGGAACTTCTTGCCCACCAGGCAGGTCGACGACGTGTAGATGGTCAGTTCGGCGAAGAACTCGAGCAGATCGATCTCGCCCTCGTCACCCCAGTCGGCGATCATGCGCTCGACCTCGAGCGGGATCGTGACGGCGTGGTTCTTCATGTGGGCACCCTTGAGCGCCTGGTTGTGGAGCATCTCCGAACGCCGTTCGGGGCTGGCATCGAACACCACACCCTCACCGAAGATGGGCGTCATGAAGGGGTAGGCCGCCGCCTGGTCCAGGTCCTCTTCCGATGCACGGAAGAAGGCTTCATTGGCCGCGGCGCCCGAGACCAGCGCGACCTCGCGGTCGGCGAGCTGGAAGATCCCGACGTCGCCGCATTCTTCACGGACCCGCTTGAACAGGCCGATGGGATCGGTGGACAACTCGTCGAGATGGCCGTGCTCGCCGTCGCCACCGGATACGCGCTTGGGCTTGGTCAGTGTCATTTGCTGTCTCCTTCAGTACGAGCGACCGGGGCTTCGGCCTCGACCTCGACCAGGCGCATGTGTGCACCCCGAGGCATTGAAACGATGGTTGTGACCGCGGTGGCCAGATGAACGGGCTTGAGGAAGTTGCCGTGCCGGGCCAGGCCCCACGGAATCCAGTCGTTGAGCACCGATTCGGCGACCTCGGGCGAGAAGTTCATCCCCATGCCGGTCATCACCTGGCCGGGACGAACGAGACTGGCGCGCACACCCGTGCCCTCGAGTTCCATCCTGGCGACTTCGGCGAGTCCTTCGACACCGCATTTGGCGGCCACGTAGGCGCCCATCTGCGGACGCGGCGACACCACCACATCGGAGCTGATGAACACAAAATCACCACGCCGGCGACCGATCATCTCGGGAATCAGCCTGCGGTACAGACGTTGCGCCCCGAACAGGTGGATGTTCACCTGCGCGGCGAAGTCGTCGGTGGACACCTCGAACGAGCGTCCCGGTTCCAGGTCGCCGGCACCGGACACGGCCACCTCGATGGGACCGAGCTGGGCTTCGGCCTTGGTGACGAACTCGTCGATCGAGTCGGCATCGGTGATGTCGAGCGGCAGGGCGATCGCCTCGCCACCCGCTTCGTTGATCTGGTCGGCGAACTCCTGTGACTTCTGCACCCGCCGGGCGCCCAGTGCCACCGGATAGCCGGCCGCACCGAGCATGACGGCCGTCGCTGCGCCGATGCCGGACGAGGCACCGGCGACGACCACCGGCCTGCGTTCTGGGTGTCCGGGGAACCGTGGCATCAGCGCACCTTCACTTTCATGGGCAGGGCCGCGAACCCGCGGACGTTGACCGAGTGCACCCGGGCGGCGTTCTCGATGTCGATGTCGATCTGGTCGATCGACTTGACGATCTGTCCCAGTGCGACATTGGCTTCCAGCCGCGCGAGGTGTGCGCCGAGGCAGAAGTGGGTGCCGAGGCCGAAGCTGGTCAGGGCCTGCGAGCTGTCCCTGGTGATGTCGTAGTTGTCGGGGTTCTCGAACACGTCCTCGTCGCGGTTCGCCGAGCCCAGGAGCAAGAGCACACGCTGACCGGCTGGGATCGTGTAGCCGCCGTACTCGACGTCCTCCATGACCCGGCGGACGACGATCTGGGTGGAGTTGTCGTACCGCAGGGTCTCTTCGGTCCACTGGGGCACGGCCTCGGGATCGGCCATCGGTATCGCGAGCTGATCAGGGAACCGCCATCCCCAATACACCGCATTCGCAAGCAATTTGGTGGTCGTCTCGTTGCCTGCGACGATCATCAGGATCATGAACCCGATGATCTCGTCCTCGGTGAGCCTGGTCTTCTCACCCGTCTCGTCGTCGAGGACCTCGGCGTCGAGGAGAGCGGACACCAGGTCGGTACCCGGCTTCTTGCGGCGCTCGACGAGCAGCTCGGTGTAGTAGCGGGTCAGCTCGAAGTAGGCGAGCACCGCGGCCTCGGGAACGTCGAAGACGCCCTCTTCGCGGTGGATCAGCAGGTCGGACTGGGTCCGCAGGTGGGCGCGGTCGGCCACCGGCACGTCGAGCAACTCCGACACCACATCCATCGGCAGCAGACCGGCGAACTCGGTGACGTAGTCGAACTCCCCCATCTCCAGGCAGCGACTCCAGTGTTGTTGGGTCAGTTCAGCGATCCGGTCACCCAGCTCCGCGACCCGCTTGGGCGTGAAGCCCTTGGAGACCAGTTTGCGGATACGCATGTGCTTCGGGTCGTCAAGGGCAAGGAACGACATCGACTTGTGCGCATCGGGGCCGTACGCGGCCGGGTCCATCGACACACCCCAGCTGTTGGACAACCGGACCGCATCGCGGAATCCGTTGCGTACGTCCTCGTGCTTGGCGAACGCCCAGAAGTCCATGTCCGCGTTGTGGTACACCGGCGCCTCGGCGCGCAGGCGGGCATACGTGGGATAGGGGTCTTCGTGGAAGTTGTAGTCGTAGGGGTCGAACGGGACCCGGGTCTGCATACCTGTGGTCATCGGTTCTCCAGCAGTAGTCGTGCCGCCGCGTCGAGCCGGTCGGCGATGGCGGAATAGGTTTCGTATCCCATGCCGGCACGCACGAGCGCGCCGGAGTACAGCATTTCGAGCGCCTCCAGCAGCGCCTCGTTCTCAGGGGCCTCGGGGTCGCCGCCGAGGGCGGTGGCCAGTCGTTGCCGGATCAACACGCCGATCCGCAACCGGAGGTGCTCGACATCCGGATCCGAGCCCAGCAGCGATGCGGTCACCGCACGGGCCAGATGGGTGTCGTCCTCGACAGCCAATGCCACCGAACGCAATTGGGTGACAACCCGTTCGGTTCTGGGCAACGAGGGGTCGGGGTCGGCGATCCCCTCGGCCAGCCGGCGCCAGAAGAGCTCGGCCACCACATGGCCCTTGGAACTGAAGTACGTGTAGGCCGTGGCCGGTGCGACGCCTGCGCGCTTGGCCACAGATCGCACGGTCAAGGCGTCGTATCCGACTTCCCGCAACACCTCCACCGCCGCGGCGGTCAACCGGTTGACGGTCTCCGCCTGAGCGGTCGTCAGCCGCCGGCGAGTGGATTCGAAAGAAACCGGACTGGACATGGACGCTGACATTACACTAGGTTCATACTCGAGTCCAGACACGTGTCCAGAAGGAGGCGACCAGCAATGGCGCTGAAGCCAGAAACCAGCTCTGAGCTGCTCATCGACGGGAAGCTCGTACCCGGTTCCGGTGGCACTTTCGACATCATCAACCCGGCCACCGAGGAGGTGATCGGGCAGGCCGCCGACGGCACCGTCGCCGACATGGAGGCCGCCATCGCCGCCGCGCGCACGGCATTCGACACCACCACCTGGCGCCACGACCACACCTTCCGGGCCAAGTGCCTGCGCCAACTCCGCGACGCCTTGCAGGGCCATATCGAAGAGCTCCGCGAGATCACCATCGCCGAGGTGGGTGCCCCCCACTTCCTGACCTCAGGCCCCCAACTCGAGGGCCCGATCAACGATCTCGGCTGGTTGGCCGACCTCGCCGAGAGCTACGAATGGGAAAGCGACCTCGGTCGGGCCAAGCCGATGGGTATCAAGACCCAGCGGCGCGTACAGCGTGAGGCCGCCGGAGTGGTCGGCGCCATCACGCCGTGGAACTTCCCGCACCAGATCAACTTCGCGAAGATCGGCCCCGCGCTGGCGGCCGGTTGCACGGTGGTCCTCAAGCCCGCCCCCGACACCCCTTGGTGCGCGGCGCTGGTCGGCAAGGTCATCGCCGAGGAAACCGATATCCCGGCCGGTGTGATCAACATCGTCACCTCGAGCGATCACTCTGTGGGAGCCGTACTTTCGAGCGATCCCCGCGTCGACATCGTCTCGTTCACGGGCTCCACCGCAACCGGCAAGAAGGTGATGGCGGCAGCCGCCGACAGCCTCAAGCGCGTCTTCCTCGAACTCGGCGGCAAGTCGGCGTTCATCGTGCTCGACGACGCCGACCTCGCATCGGCCTGCTCCATGGCCGGCTTCTCCGTGGTCACCCATGCGGGCCAGGGTTGCGCGTTGACCACGCGACTGCTGGTTCCCCGCGAGAAGTACGACGAAGCCATTGCGCTGACCCGTGATTCGATGGCGGGACTACCTGCCGGAGATCCCACCGATGCCGGAACCATCTGTGGTCCGGTCATCTCCGCGACGCAGCGAGACCGCGTCGAGGGCTACTTGAAGCTGGCGCGCGACGAGGGCGGCACCATCGAGATCGGTGGCGGCAGGCCCGCGAACAAGGAGAAGGGCTACTACATCGAGCCCACCCTGATCTCGGGGGTGGAGAACTCTGCACGTGTTGCGCAAGAAGAGATCTTCGGCCCCGTGCTCGTGATCATCCCCCACGACGGCGACGACGACGCGATCAACATCGCCAACGATTCCCCCTACGGCCTGTCCGGTGCTGTGTGGGGCACCGACCCCGAGCGCATCCAGCACGTTGTCGACGGCGTCCGCACCGGGACGATGAGCATCAACGGTGGTATCTGGTACGGCGCCGACGTACCGTTCGGCGGCTACAAGCAATCCGGCATCGGACGCGAGATGGGCGTTGCCGGATTCGAAGAATACCTGGAACTCAAGGCCATCGCGGCACCAGCATAAGGAGCATGTATGAGCAACAACCGATTTGAAGGCAAAACCGCCATCGTCACCGGCGCCGCCGGTGGTATCGGCGAAATCTATGCACGCCGTCTGGCCGCCGAGGGCGCCAACGTTGTGGTCGCCGACCTCAACGACGAGGCAGGCAAGCAGGTCGCTGGCGACCTCGGTGGACTCTACGTCAACACCGACGTCTCCGATCCCGAGTCGGCGCAGGCCCTGGCCACCGCCACCCTCGATGCGTACGGGCAGATCGACTATCTCGTGAACAACGCCGCGATCTACGGCGGGATGAAGCTCGACTTCCTCATCACCGTCCCCTGGGATTACTACAAGAAGTTCATGAGCGTGAACCTCGACGGCGCCCTTAACGTGACCCGTGCGGTCTACGGTCACATGAAGCCCGGTAGCGCGATCGTCAACCAGTCCTCCACCGCGGCATGGCTGTACAGCGGCTTCTACGGCTTGGCCAAGGTGGGAGTGAACGGCCTGACCCAGCAGCTCGCCACCGAACTCGGCGGTTCCGGCATCCGCGTCAACGCGATCGCACCGGGGCCCATCGACACCGAGGCGACCAAGTCGACGACGCCGGGCAGCATGGTCAAGGACATGGTCAGCAAGCTGCCGCTGTCTCGCATGGGTACACCCGACGATCTGGTCGGCATGCTCCTGTTCCTGCTGTCGGACGAAGCCGGCTGGATCACCGGTCAGATCTTCAATGTCGATGGCGGACAGATCATCCGGTCATGACAGATCAGAAAGCAGTCGGCTTCATCGGCCTGGGCAACATGGGTGCCCCCATGGCCGAGCGCCTACTCGCCTGGCCCGGCGGCCTGGTTGTCTGCGACACCCGGCCCGAGGCGGCCGACAAGCTGGTCGAAGCCGGAGCCACGCTGGCTGATTCGCCTGCCGAGGTCGCCAAGACCGCAGGGGTCATCGGCATCACCGTCCTCAACGACGAGCAGGTCAAGTCGGTGGTCTCCGGCCCCGACGGCATCCTGCAGACCGCGGCGCCCGGCACGGTCATCGCGATCCACTCCACGATCGGTCCGCAGACCGCGATCGATCTCGCCGCGGTGTGCGCGAAGTCCCGCGTGGAGTTGGTGGATGCACCGGTCTCCGGGGGCGCCCCCGGAGCGCAACAAGGCAAGCTCGCCATCATGGTCGGCGGTGAGCGGTCGGCCTATCTACAGCTGAAAGAGCCGTACTCATCCGTCTCGGACATGATGGTGCACGCCGGACCGGTGGGTGCTGGTACCCGGATGAAGTTGGCCCGCAATCTGCTTCACTTCATCGCTTTCACCGCGACCACCGAGGCGGCGCGGCTGGCGGAGGCGGCGGGCATCGACATCGCCAAGCTCGGCAAGGTGGTCCGGCACACCGATGCGATAACGGGTGGACCGGGTGCGATCATGCTGCGGGACACCACGGCGCCCATCGATCCCGACGACTTCTGGTACGGGATCTTCACGCACGTGCGGGATCTCGGCGAGAAGGACCTTGCACTCGCCTTGCAGCTCGGCGCCGAACTCGGGGTCGATCTGCCGCTCGGGCATATCTCTTTGGATCGTTTCGCTGACGGCTTGGGTGTGGGAAAGGCAAACAATGACAACTGAGGGCACGTCAGAGCGACGTCAACGGGGCCTGGACATGATGTCCAAGGTGTACGGGTGGGACATGCAGGACGGCCCGGGCGACTTCTTCGCTCACACCGCCGATCAGCTGTTCGCCGAGGTGTGGACCCGTGAGGGTCTCACCGTGCGGGATCGGAGACTGCTGCTGCTGGGCGCGCTGGCCGCAACCGGGCAGACCGATGTCGCCGAGATCCAGGCCGGCGCCGCACTCGGGAACGGCGAACTCGATGGCGATCAGCTACTCGAAATCGCTTTGTTCCTCTGCTATTACATCGGCTGGCCGCAAGGTACCCGGCTCAACATGATGTTCGGCGAGGTCATCAAGAACCACAAGAAGGCGACGCGGGCAACGGACTGAGAGTCGTCCGGTGACATTCTTCGCGACTCGATTCGACTTCCGCGCTCCCGGCGCCACCCCCCGCCGCCCGCGGCGAACTGTTCGCGCGGTCGGTGGAGCAGGCGAAGTACCTCGACACGCACGGCCAGGACGCCCTGATGTTGTCGGAGCACCACGGTTCGCCCGACGGCTACCTCCCGAGTCCGATGCTGGTGGCGTCGGCGTTCGCCGCGCGAACGTCTCGGATCGCGATCACAGTGTCCGCGCTTGTCGCGAATTTGTACGACCCGCTGCGGCTGGCCGAGGACATCGCCGTCCTCGACCACCTCAGCGGGGGCCGGGTGTCGTACACACTGGGACTCGGGTACCTGCCCCACGAGTACGCCCAACTCGGTCGGCCGTGGGGCAGTCGGGGCGCCGATATCGAACGACTGATCGGCGTTCTTCGGGCCGCGTGGAGTGGAGAACCGTTCGAGTTCGAAGGACGGACAGCGCAGGTGACTCCGGCGCCGTTGTCCAAGCCCCATCCGATGTTGTTCTACGGCGGCGGCTCCAGGGCTGCTGCTCTGCGCGCCGCCCGGCTCGACCTCGGCTTCCAACCCCAAGTCGCCGACACCGCGTTGCGCGACCTGTACGAGTCCGAATGCCGTGCGCACGGCCGCGAACCGGGTTTTGTGATGATGCCGCCGCCAGGGCCGTCGACGGTGTTCTGCTCCGAAGACCCGGACCGGTTCTGGCACCACTACGGTTCGTACCTTCTCGCCGACGCCCAGGCGTACGAGGCATGGCACGGCGATCACGCCTCGCATGTTCGAGACAGCTCCACCACCGTGGACGAACTTCGTAGCGGCACGGGCTATCTGGTCTGCACCCCGGACGACCTGGTCGAGAAGTGCCGAAGTCGCGAAGTACGCCTGGTGACAAGTCACCCCCTGTGCGGCGGGATGCCTGAGCAACCATCCTGGGACAGCGTGCACCTCATCGGCGAGAAGGTGCTCCCCGCACTGAGGAACTGACGCCCCAGAGACTGGGACTGAGTCGGCCTCACACTGTGTAGTTGTCAAGGAGCTGGTCGATCGGTTACATGGTCTGCAGTTCGAGATCTCGAGTTCTAGGCGGCGGCCGGCAGGACGATCTGCGACCGCCGGTGGGCCGGTATCGGTTTCTGTCGTCGATCGACACTCTTCGGTGGCGTGAACCACGGATGCCCATCGCCACCTATCGCGACTGCCCACCCCTGGTGGTGAATCATTCGGTGATGGTGCCGACACAACAGGACGGTGTTGCTCAGGCTGGTCTTGCCGCCTTTGGACCAGTGCTCGATGTGATGGGCATCGGTCCATCCCGCAGGGCGACCACATCCTGGGAACGCGCATCCACAATCGCGCGCCAACAACGCTTTCCGTATCGCCGGGGTGACCGTGCGATGTTCTCGACCGACGTCGAGAGGTACACGTTCACCGTTGAGGATCATCGACGTCAACGTGGCATCGCAGGCCAGTAACCGTGCGGCTTCACCACTGATCGGACCCATCCACTGCAAGTGGAACGCGCTCGTATAACCCCGATCATCGAGGAACTGCGCGTACTCATCCGTCGACGCCCCTGACCCCGGCAGTGCCGCCCCTTCCTCGGCCAGCTCACGCGCATCAACGGTCATCGTCAGATGCGGGCGCACCCCACCCACCGTCGGCCGGTCTTCGGCCTGCAAGTAGGCGTCGATCAAGCGCTCGAGGCCTTCGGCCATTCGTTGTTCGGTCGAGCGTGGGTCGGGCGTGCCGTCGTCGGCCGGCATCGGCCTGGTCAGTGGATCCAGCCCGGTCAACAATTTCTCCCCGAGAATCGCGTCGACGTCGAACTTTCCGCGCACCCGCCCGTCACCACCGGGAGTGACCGTGAAGCCGTTCAGCGCAGCGTTTTCCGACACCGGCACCGCACCGGTTGTTGGCGCGAGCGCGCACGCATCACCACGAGCCCGTTCACCGATCTCAGTGGGTGTGGCACCCGACCACGCCTGCCCCAGCAGGCGGTTCACACAGCGTCGCGGGCTGCGTCCGGCAATTCGGGCACAGCTCGCTCGACATGCGCTATGCCCCGCACGATCGCGTCGACCTGCTCGCCGGAGAAGTCACCGTCGCGAGCATGATCCTCGACCCGCGGTAACAACGCCAAGGCACGACCTACCCGCACCGTGCGGTGGGAACACCCCGGCGCAAGTCCCCCGCTCATCAACAGAGCAGCAGTGGACGCCGCTCCGAGCCGCTTGGCCACACCACGCCGATCGAGCGCCCCCGCCCACACCGACAACACGTGATCAACAAGATGACGAACCTTGATCAACGCCACCACCTGCTCGGCCAGAACGGCATCAGCTTCAGGCGGTGACCCCTGCGCAACCACAGCCAACGCTGTGCGGATTCCCCCGATATCCATGCCTCAACTTTAGAACAAGATCACCGCTCGCACAAGTGTTCGAATCAATTTATTTCGCTGCGCCGCAACCCATTTCGAGGCGGCAAACACTGGGGAACCACCCAGTCTAACCGCGGGGTCTGACAGTTCTTTCGACCAGAAAGAGCCCAACTCAGCCCGCAACGCTCTCCGAGTCACCTTTGCGCGCACCCATGTACGCCCGCTCGACCAACGATGGATCGTCCGACAGCACCGACGAGGGCTGGTCGAGGACCACTTCACCGTGCACCATGATCACGGCCCGGTCCGCGATCCCGAGGGCGAGGTGGACGTGCTGTTCCACCAGCACGACTGCGGTGTCGCCCCGGTCCGCGACCGCGCGGATGATCGGCAGGATCGACTCCACCACAACGGGTGCGAGCCCCATGCTCAGCTCGTCGATGAGCAGTACCTTCGGCCGCTGGATGAGTGCGCGGCCGATGGCCAGCATCTGCTGCTCGCCCCCAGACAGCTGGCCGGCGTCGACTTTGAGGCGAGCACCGAGCGCCGGGAAGTACTCGAGCACCTCGTTCAGAGCCTGCTTTCCGCGGTCACGTCCGCGGGTCGCGAGCTGAAGGTTCTTGCGCACGCTCAGCCCGCGGAAGAGCGCGCGGTCGTCGGGCACCAGCACAAGGCCCGATCCCACTGCCGCGCGCGGACTTCCGCGACGAAGGGTCTGCCCACCCACCAAGACGTCCCCGCCGAAACTCGGCAACAACCCGGCCAAGGTGAGCAACAAGGTGGTCTTGCCCGCACCATTCGGCCCCAGCAGCGACACCACCTCGCCCGCGCCGATGTTCAGGTCGACGTTGCGCACACACGGGCTGCGCTTGAAGTACCCGGCCTCCAGGCCCTTGCATTCCAGCACGCTCATGAGATCACCTTCTGTTCCGTGAGCCCGGTCGCCGATGTGGCCTCGGCGGTGTCCCGACCACCCGCAGGCACACCCAGATAGGCACGGATGACGTGCTCGTCGGCCCGGATGGCGTCGGGTGTCCCACTGGCGATGACCTTGCCGAGATCGAGAACGATGATTCGATCGCACACGGACAGAACGAGTTCCATATCGTGGTCGACGAGGAGCATCGTCATGCCGTTGTTGCGGACGGCGCGTAGCCGTTCACCGAGCCACCGACTCTCGTTGCTGTCGAGGCCGGCGGCGGGCTCGTCGAGCAGTGCCACCGAGGGATTGCCCGCGAGCACCCGCGCCATCGACACCAATTGCCGTTGTCCTTGTGACAGTGAGGCAACGGTGACATCGGCGACCGAATGCAGATCGAGCAAGCCGAGAACATCGTCGACGCTATCGTCGCTCGTGGAAGCCTTACCGCCACGCGCGCCGACGGTGACGTTCTCCCGCACGGACAGGTCGTCGTACAGCTCGACATCCTGGAACGTGCGACCCAATCCACGTCGGCTGCGTCGGTGCGGAGCCAGATCGGTCACGTCGGTTCCGTCGAGAGTGATGTGTCCCGACGCCGACGCGAACCCACTGATGGCGTCGATCAGAGTGGTCTTTCCGGCACCGTTCGGCCCGATCAGCCCGACAATCTCGCCGTCGAACACCTCGAACGACACCTCACTCACGGCGGTGACCGCGCCGTACTGCACCGACACGGAGTCGACCTTCAGCAGCGTCCGGTCACGATCGATCACCGGTGTACCGGCGTCGAGCCGACCGGACGCCGTCGTCGGCGCCGTCGAGGCATCAGGCTCCCCTGCCGGGGCTCGGGGTGTCTCAGGGCGCGAAAACCGTTGCACCAGAGGGGTGATGCGTCCGGCGATGCCGTCCGGGTTGATCATCACCGTCAGGATGAGGAGCACCCCACTGGCCAGCGCGTAGTAGTCACCGAAGTCGAAGGCCCGGTCGAGCACGATGTACAGCAACGCACCGGGAGCGAGGACACCTGCGAGCAGGGCGCCCGACACGGACGTGATCCCGGCTGTGTAGATGATGGCGAAGATCGCGATGCCGGCGAACACACTGAACGGATCAGCGGTTGCGAGAGTTTGTTGGTATGCGAGCAATGTGCCGCTGAGCCCGGCGAGAAACGAGCCGATTGCGAACGCGGCCAACTTGGTTCGCGACACGTTGATACCCGCGGCGGCCGCGGACCTCTCGTTGGCACGGACGGCCAGCATGGCCGAGCCGAGCCGACTGCGCCGCAGCAGACCGACGCCGACCGCAGCGATCACCACGATGATCAGGCACAGGATCCCGAACGAGATCCTCGGGTAGTTCTCTCCGGCGCCGATACCCAGATCGATCCCGAAGATGCTCGGTGCGTCGAAGTTCGAGCCCTTGAGTCCGCCGTTGAACGACGGGTTGCGGAACCAGAAGGTCTCCAGGAACACCGCGAGCGCAAGCGTGACCACCATGAACGGGAGCCCCCGGATCCGGAGGGCGGGCAACCCGACCACCACCCCGATGACCGTGGCCATCAGTGCAGCCAGGATCGGCGCGAACGGGAACGGTATCCCCAGTTCGGTGTTCACCACACTCAACCCGAAGGCACCGACACCCGCGAGGGTCAGCTGGGCGAGCGAGACCTGTCCGGCGAACCCGGTCACCACCACCTGCGAGAGTCCGAGGATGGCGAAGATGAATGTGGCGATGATCGCCCCGCGGTAGCTGCCCGACGTCGCCGACAGGGCGATGACCGCAACCACGGTGGCGACAACTGCCGGCGTCCAGATCCGTCTCGGACGGGGAGCCCGTCCGAGGTTCTGGTGCACGATACCGCCGCGACTGGGCAATGGCCGACCTTTGACCACCAAGAACACCAGAATCAAGAGCAGCGGGATCGCCTCGGATACACCAGATTTCGGAATCCAGCTGTAGAGACTCTGCAGGTGCGTTCCCTCTGCCTGCAGTATGCCGATGCCCAGCCCGGCCGCGACGGCCAAAGCCATGGACGAGAAGTTGCCCACCAGCGCCGCAGCCAGCGCGGGCACGATGAACATCGTGTACGCGATCGGGCTCAGCGGCACGATCGGGGCGATGAGAATACCGCCGAGTCCGGCGATCACCGACGACAGAGCCCAGTTGCTCACTGCGATGCGATCGGGCGAAAGCCCGGTGACAAACGCACCTTTCTCCGATTCCGCGGCGGCTTCGGTGGCCACGCCGAACCGCGTGAAGTGGTACACCAGCGCGACCACTGTCGCCAGGGCCACGATCACCACGGCGAGCCAGATGCGGTCGGTGGGCACCTGACTCTCACCGATGGAGAGGACTCCCGGTTCGAAGATCGGTGCCACCGGAACCGCTGTGGTGCCGACCCGAAGCGCGAGGAGCGCCTGGATGGCCAGCATGAGACCGATCGACGCAACGGCTTTGGCGACCACCGGCGCCGACCGCATCGGGCGGAAGACCACCAGGTACAGCAGCGCTCCCAGCGCCGCCGCGATCACCAGCGAGATCGCGACGGCGGGAACGAGGTCGAGTTCGCCACCCAATTCGATCGTCGACGGGAAGCCGGGTACCGGGATGAGGAGTTCTCCCTCACGCAGTAACCCATACGTGTACGTGGTGTACAGCGCGACAGCTCCCGTCGCGAAGTTCACCACCCCCGAACTCTTGAAGGTCATCACCAACGCGAGTCCGAGGGCGGCGTAGACCGCTCCGTTGCCCAGGCCGAGAAAGAGGTAGGCAAAGTGCTCGGTCATCTACTGTTCCAACTTCTTTCGATTATTCAGGTGGGTCTTCTCGCGCTGGATCTAGCCGACGCTCGTCAGGTTCGAGGGCTTGCCCTCGCTGTCGACCGGACCGACGAGCAACGTCTTGCTGCAGATCGACGGCAGCTGCGGGATCGCGGTGCCGTTGCAGGTGAACTTCAGTCCGGCCCCGATCGGGAGCGGGATGTCCTTGGCTGCCTTGAGCGCTCCGGTCACCGTTGCGGGCGAGATGTCGCCGGTCAGGTTCTCGATCACCCGGTACAGGCCGAGAACGCCCTGGTATCCGGTGTAGCCGTAGCCGCCGATGTCGGTCTCCGGCGCGTACTGCGCCATCACGGAGCGGTAGAGGACCGAGTCGGGATCGTCTGAGTAGATGTCGACGGTGGTGAAGTCCTTGATGCCTTCCATGACCGATCCGCCAACGGCTTTCACCACGTCAGGGGCGACGCACGTGGCACGACCAGTCGGTCTTTGCCCGGAGCGACGGTCTGCATGGTCTTCAGCACCGAGATGCACATGTTGGCGTCGCCGACGATGGCGACGGCATCGGGGTTGTCGGACAGCCCTGCGGTGAGCTGCGGCGTGGGGTCGGGCACGGCGGTCGGAATGGGTACGACCTTGAGTTCGATACCTGCCGCCTGGAAGATCGGGTTGCCGATCGCGGAGATCGCCGCGGGGGTGCCTCCGCCGTCACCCGACATGAGGGCCAGCTTCTTGATGCCGTTCTGCGCCGAGTACTGAGCCATACCGGCGAGCACGCCTGGCAGTCCGGCGGTGAACATGAAGGAGTCCGGCGAGGTCAGCTCGACGGGGGTGACGCCGACCGGGCCGACGTACGGGATACCTGCGCCGGAGAGGATCGGCAACATCGCCGGCCCTTGGGCTCCACCGGGAACCACCACTGCGACAACACCTTGCTCGACCATCTGGTTGGCACAGTTCGTCGCCGAAGCCGGTTCTTCCTGCTGCTTGCAGATGACGAGTTCGATGGGCCGTCCGTCCACCCCACCCGCGTTGGCGTTGATGTATTCGGCTGCGGCCTGAGCGGTTTCCCGGTTGGCCGGGAAAGAGGCGAACGAGCCGCCTTCGCTGTTGATGAAGCCCACCTTGATCGGGGCGCCGGTGGCCGCGTCCGCCGGCAGGGATGTTGTGGGCAGCGACGAATCCTGAGAGTCACTGTCGGAACCGTCGCTGCACGCGCTGACGCCGAGAACTGTCAACAACACCGAGGCACCGACGCCGAAGATGACTTGACCGCGGCTGCGACTTGTCCTGCGTGACTTCATATTTCATACCCTTCACGAGCCATGGATGGGGCGATCGAGCGCCAGACGCCATCGCCCGGCCATCCACGACGGAGGACTGGTTTCTCAGTGGGCTCGCGAGGAGCGGGAGATGGGGCGGCTGGTGATGCAGATCACTTTGTTCGAAGCCAGTCAGACATTACGCACAGACATACGTATCGTCAACCGTATAGACGGGTGTCCAGTTGTGTGATTGAGTGAAGTTCTCGACAGCGGTCACAGGCACCGGACCCAGCGCGCATTCAGCGCCGGGAACTGGCGAAAGCTATTAGACGACTTGACTATTGAAGGCGCGAGCGTTCAGGCCAGAATTTGGCGCGCGGCAGCCTCGAGCTGGTCCGCGACCTCACCGTAGGACAGGTGACCCATCCCCGCGCGAACCATGGCACCGGTGTAGACCAATTCCAGCAGTCCCACATCTCTGGAGCTTCCCTCCGACCCGACGGCTGCCACCAAGAGCCGATGGATCTCGCGGCTGATCTGGAAGCGGAGCTGTTCGACGTCGGAGTCATTGCTGAGCAATGCCTGCGTCACCGCCGCGGCGAACTCGGGCTCGTCGGCAACGTTGAGGGCCAGGTACCGCAGCACACTCACGACGCGCTCGATCATCTCCGGAGAGTCGTTGGCCGGAGGTGTGGCCGTGGTCAGCCGACGCCAGTACACCTCAGCGACGAGGTGTTCCTTCGAGGAGAAATAGATGTACGCGGTCGCGCGGGCCAGGCCCGCCTTGGCCGCGACCAGAGGCACCGTCAGCTCCGAGTAGCCCACTTCGCCGAGTACCTCGACGGTGGCCGCACCCAGTTTCAACACCGTGTCGGCACGTTTGCCCGTCAGTCGTCGACGAGTGGCTTCAACCGGGGACTGATCAGGCACAGCTGGCAACGGTACCCCGACCGCCACGTGGGCCACCAACCTGCTCCGGCCGACCACCTCGGCACAGGGCGCCTCAGGCGCGGGCCGTTCTAGGTCTGCGCCGATGCGAAGTCGGTGATCGCCGCACGTACGGCTGACGACATCACCCCGCCGATGTGTCCACCCGGGTACCAGTGCACCGGCCCCGACCAATGGGCGTGCAGACGTTCCGCGGCGGCAACCGAGGTCACCCTGTCGTTCAGGGCGGCCACCACCAGACGGCGGTCCGCCTGCGCATGAGGTACCACCCTCAGGGGGTCCACCACGCTCGTCACGTCCTGGACCGGATCCGACCGCAACAGGTCTGCGATCGCACGACCCCGGTCACCGCCGCGGAGCAGATGATGGGCCATGGTTGCGTGCAGGTCCAGCATCGGAACCACTGCGATCACCGATTGCACCTGCGGTTCGAGGCCGGCCACGATTGCGGCGACCGGACCACCCAGCGAGATGCCACCGACGGTGATGGGGGTCGGATCCTGCGCATGCATCCACCGGACCAGGGCACGGACCTCCGCGATCCCACGAGCGGTGAGCGCGACGTTGGCCATCGGATCGAAGCCGGGGAAGGTCACGCCTTTGCTGCGTCGCATCCCATGCCCCGGCAGGACCGGGAACACGACGTTGTAGCCGAGTTCCTCATGCAGGAACGCCGCGCGCAACGACAACAGGTCGTCGATCCGACCCTGCCCGGCGCCATGGATCCAGAGCAGCCACGGGTGCCCCCGCTCGCGGTGTTCGAGAACACGCACGGTTGCCGCCGTCTTGGTCTTGTCGCCCGTGAGCAACAAAGGGTGGGGGTCCGGACTCGCGTAGTCCAGCCGCTCGTACGCCACCGGCCCCAGTTTCCGGCGGATCGACCGCTGGATTCGGAGCTCGGGAGGATCCGGGTTCGCCTCGGTCATCGGCAGCGCCCTGAGCCTGCTGCCCACCAACGCACACCTGTCCACGTTCGCTCTGATGTCGTCTTCATCGGGCACGGCGCGCAGCAGGGAAAAGCCGGCGATGAAGAACTCGTCGAGCGCTGTTTCACCCACCTGGCGGACGCCGAAGGCCGACGACGGGATGCCCGTGGCCGCGGCGCGATGGCTGGCGCTGCGCGAGCTCAGCACCGCCCGGGGCAGGACTTCGGCCAGCAGCGACATCCGTGTGAGCGACGAGTCGAATCTGTTCTGCCAGCGGCCACGATCCGGCCCGGGTGTGGCCGTCATCGATCCAGCATCTCAGCCGTGCGCAGTGCCGAGGTCAATTCGTCCAGAGACGACTGGACCCGGCCAAGGAATGCCGCCGGGTCAGCCATGGACTCTGGTGTGGTGATCAGGCCCATCGACAGTTGCCCTGCGTAGCTGTACGCGGTCAGGTTGACATCTGCCGGGGCTATCGCCAGTGCAAAAGACGTCCATTGCTCCACTTTCACGTCGCCGATCCATCGATGTTCTTTCGGTCCTGGCATGTTCGCCGTGGTGATGTGGTTCATCACCAGAGGCGCGATGGGCGCTGCGATCGGACGCGCCCAGGGTCCCAGGCGACCGGTGTAGGTCGCGAGATGCTCGGTGAGGTCGAAACCCAGCTGCCGGCGAAGGGACACGGCCGCAGCGCAACTCGATGCGGTGGCGCGCACCCGCTCGACAGGGTCGACGATCTCGGTGTGGAGGTAGACCGTCGCCGTCGCCAGCTCGTTGCCCTGGCGGCGGGGCGAAGAGAGGTCGCGGCACACCCCGAACATGCCGACGGCGGGGCGATCGGTCCGCTCTCGGCGGGCCAGACGCTCCGCGCGGATCGCGCCTGCCACGATCCCGTGAAACGCGCCGTTGACGGTTGTTCCCGTGGCATCCGCCACCCGCCGCACGTCAGCGAGCGGAATCGACGCACTGGCACAGCGCCGCCGATGTGAACTCGGGGTGTTGAAGCTCGTGCGGTCGGCGCCCATGAAGTGGGGTACGGCTCGGCGCTGTTCGAAACGACGGGCCGCCACCCCGGTCCGATACACATCTGCCACCACATGCGGTAGGTCGCGCATCAGGCGAACCGATTCTCGCCGGGCCATCGCACGCATCTCGGCGCGTTCAGGAGGTGTGGCGTCTTCGAAGGACCAGGGATTCGGTTCAGCCGCAGTCGCTCCCGGGCTGTCGCTGGTCACCGTGCGGAAACAGTTCAGCGCGGCCAGACCGTCCACCACTGCGTGATGCACCCGGATGACCACCGCCTGACGGCCGCCGCTGAGCCCGTGCACCAGCGTCATGGCCCAGAGGGGCCGGTCGCGCGAGAGCTGTTTCGTGGCCAGGGCGGCCAACAATTCATCAAGCTGCGATTGATCGCCAGGAGCCGGAAGGGTGTGCTCATCGATGTGGTGGGCGATCCGAAAGCTCATGTCGGACACCCAGAAAGGACGCCCGCGATGGCCACGCAGCGCTTCGATCCGCTGGGTCGCCCGGGGGAAGTGGCCGAGATAGCGGGGTACCAACGCGCGCAGTTCGGCGAGGGTCACCGGTGTGCCACGGTTCGACGAGTCCAGAATCGCGACCTTCAGGGTGTGCATCGGAGTCGTCGAGGTCTCCATGTTGAGCATCAACGCGTCCGGTCCGGTCATGCGCTCCATCGGACTACGTCACCCCGCTGTTCCGTGCTTGCCGGCCATCGAGGCCGTCGGGCGAAGGATCGCCCCACCTGGAGGCGATCGCTCCCCACGGATCGGCGAACCGACCCGGCGTGTGGCGATACGGCGACTGAGCGCGCAGGTATCTGCGCATCGCCGGGGCGATCACCCGCAGCGGGTAACGCCTGACACCCACCCGATCGCGGGTCTCGGCGATGAGGTCTGCAAGCGTGTGCCGCTGGAAACCCAGGGCCGCCTGCGCGGAGCTGGTGTCCATCCAATCCGTGGCGAACCAGTCGCGGTCGCTGTCCGGATTTCCCGGCCTGCCGATGGGGAGTCCACCGGTGAGACCCATCGCCTCCGAGACGGCCGGAGCGAGGAAACCCTGTGTGATGCGGTGCGACTCGTCACCGCCGATCAGGTAGATCTCGTTGCACATCTGGCCGGTGGCGGCTGCGGCGAACGCATGGGCGACATCGCGCACGTCCACGGTCTGGATGCGGCCGTCCGTGGGCAGCAACCCTTCGAAGTACACCAGATCCTTGTCGATGTCCCAGCGCGGTTCAGCTGTCATACCCCGCCCAACCGTAGGATCACCCAATCGAGATGCGAAGCGGTGACGATCTTTTCGGCTTCGGCCTTGTGTGCGCCGTACAGGTCCGACGGTGCCGGCGCCATGTCCGGGGTGAGGACATCGTCCACGCGGTGTGGGTTCCGCGGCCCGTACACGGCCACGCTGGATGCCTGGATGAATCGCGGCGGCGAGGGTTGGGCAACAGCGGCATCGACCAGGGACTGCGTGGCCGTCACGTTGACCTTGCGGGCGAGGTCAGGGCGCGCGTAGCAAGCGGGCGGGATGACTGCGGCCAAGTGCACGATGACCGTCGGACGAACCGCGGACACAAGCGCATTCAGCGCAGCGGGATTGGTTAGGTCGGCCCATCTGACGTCGAGCCCGTTCCTGCCGGCGAGCCCTTTGCTGCCGCTGAGCCCGTTCTTGCCGCTGAGCCGAGCGGCCTTCTTGAGATTGGGCTCGATGTCGAGGTCGGTGGCCACCACATCGTGGCCACCGGACAGCAGGGTGCGGACCAATTCGGCCCCCACCAGGCCGAACGCTCCTGTCACGAGTATGCGATCAGTTGTCATCGGCACGCCTTCGGTTCCGGACTTGCGGAGCAGCTCCCCGCCGGACTTCGACCATTAAAACATACACATGTCTGGACAGCCGTCCAGACGCACGCTTTGCCAAAGGGTGAGCAAGCAGTCGGTAGCGTGGGCGAGGTGTCCGAGCCTTCCCCCTCGTCCCCGGCCGAGGTGCACGCCGTTCGCAGGATCTGGAGCGACCTGGACCTCCCCGGAATGATCGACGTCCACACCCATTTCATGCCGAAGTCGGTGATGGACAAGGTCTGGGCCTATTTCGACGCCGCCGGCCCGCTCGTCGGAAGGCAGTGGCCGATCACCTACCGCACCGACGAACAACAGCGAGTACAGACACTGCGCGATTTCGGGGTCACGACGTTCACGTCGATGATCTACCCGCACAAACCCGACATGGCCGCCTGGCTCAACAGCTGGGCCGCAGAGTTCGCGTCACACACCCCCGACTGTCTGCGAACTGCCACCTTTTACCCGGAGCCCTCTGCACCGGCATACGTCGCCTCAGCGATTGAATCGGGCACATCGGTGTTCAAAGCGCATATTCAGGTCGGCGACTACAGTCCGCTCGACCCACTGCTCGATCCGGTGTGGGGTGCCATCGCCGATGCGGGGACACCGGTTGTCATCCATTGCGGATCGGGCCCGGCGCCGGGGACCTTCACCGGTCCGGTGCCCATCGCCGAACTGTTGCAGCGGTTTCCGACGCTGACGTTGATCATCGCGCACATGGGCATGCCGGAATACGCGGACTTCCTCGATATCGCGAGCCGCCACGAACGGATTCATCTCGACACGACGATGGCATTCACCGACTTCGCCGAAGAGATGGCACCGTTTCCCGACGATCGCAGGGCACAGCTGGCCGATCTGGGCCACCGCGTCCTGTGGGGCAGCGACTTCCCCAACATCCCCTACGGCTACGCAACGGCACTTCGTGCGGTCACCCGACTCGACATGGGCGACGAGTGGTTACGCCGGGTGCTGCACCACAACGCGTCGGAGTTGTTCGGACTCGGTTAGGCTCCTCGCGCCGCTCGCGCCGCGATCCGCGCCTGCACCTCTGGACGACGCAGGGGCGGAACGGTTTTGGGGGGGCTGTCGCCGGGGCGGCAATGACTGGAGCAACTCCTGCGTCGCAGCGGTCACCCGCAGGACCGCCAGTTCGAAGGCCTGCTGGTTCGCCTCCGACGGCTTCTGCACGCCGCTGACCTTACGGACGTACTGGCGGGCCGCGGCCTCGATCTCAACGTCGGTGGCCGGGGGTTCGAGTCCACGAAGCTCAGTTATGTTGCGACACATTGTTTTCCACTCCCACTATTCCGATATCTTGACTACCGCCTTGCCGAGGACCTTGCCTGCCGCCAGGTCGTCGAGAGCCTGGGGCAGATCGGCCAGTTCGTAGGTCACGTTCACCGGTGGCCGCATGCCGTCGGCGATCATGGTGGTCAGCTCCTGGTGGATCTGCGCCGGGAGTCCGGGGTGGGTGCGGACGTACTCGCCCCAGGCAGCGCCGACCACCGAGATGTTCCGGAACAGCACGCGGTTCAACTTGACCGTGGGGATACCGCCTGCCGCGAACCCGATGACCACGAACCGGCCGTCAGGGGCCACCTGACGCAGCGCCTCGTCGAATACCTCGCCCCCCACCGGGTCGATCAGGACGTCGACACCGTTGCCGGTGAGTTCCTTGATCCGCGAGCCCCAGCCCTCCTCGAGTTGGACCACCTCGTCGGCGCCCATCTCCCGCAGCATCTCTTCGGCACCGGTGCGATGCACGATGGCGATCACCCTGGCGCCCATCGCCTTTGCGACGCGAATGGTTGCCACGCCCACACCCCCGGCGCTACCGAGCACGCCGACGGTCTCACCCGGTTCGAGATGGGCACGTGTCTTCAGCGCGAACAGCGCGGTCTGGAAGTTGATGCCCATGGCGGCACCCTCGTCGAATGTGAGGCCGTCCGGGATGGGCAGCAATTGCTCGGGCGCCGCAGCCACCTTCTCGGCAAAACCGCCCACCACCGACATGACAAGAACCCGGTCGCCCACCGACAGGTCGGATCCCTCGGGCACCCACGACACGACACCCGCCACCTCGGTGCCCGGCGTGAACGGAGTCGGCACCTTGAGCTGGTACTTGCCCTGGCTCATCAGGAGGTCGGGGAAGCAGACGCCACAGGACTTGATGTCGACCAGCACCTGGGTGTCGGCGGGCTCCGGGTCCGGGACCTCGTTCAGGGACAATCCGCTCGGGCCGGATTCTTCGGTGAGTATCTGCGCCTTCATAACGCACAACCCTACGCGGCGGCGCCGATAGGATCACCGGTATGACATCTGTATCCGAAACCCGAAACGACCAGCCGAGCGAACGGCACCTGCACGCCGCGGCCGAGGCTCCCGGCTTCATGCCGATCGACGAGGCCGTCGCGCTGTATCGGGTTGCGCAGCAATACCTGTCGGCTCCCGACGCGGTGGGCATCGGGGTGGAGATCGGAACCTACTGCGGCAAGTCGACCGTTTTCCTCGGGGCCGCCGCAGAACCGACCGGCGCCACCATCGTCACCATCGACCACCATCGCGGCTCCGAAGAGCATCAGCCCGGCTGGGAGTACCACGACACCTCGCTGGTGGACCCGCACACGGGAACACTGGACACCTCGGCCCGGTTCCGGCGCACCATGTGGGACGCCGGTCTCGAAGCGACGGTGATCGGACTGCTTGCCACCTCGACGGCGGCGGCAAAGGTGTGGGGCCGGGCCGCGGACTTCGTGTTCATCGACGGTGGCCACAGCAGCGAAGCAGCCCAGAACGATCTTGCGGGGTGGGCACCGTGGGTGCGGGTGGGCGGCGCCCTGCTCATCCACGACGTCTTCCCGAACCCCGAGGACGGTGGCCGGCCACCGTTCGAGATCTACGAGAAGGCCCTGCAGACAGGGCAGTTCACGGAGGTCGGCGCGCAGGGGTCGCTCCGGGTGCTGCGTCGCGACAGCGGAACACCGGGTCAGCCGCTACCGGCCTGACCCTAGATCGCTGACGTCTGGCCACGGGCCGGGCGTCAGCGGTTCACCTCTCGATCCGATGCAGAACGACATCGCCGAGGTCGCCATCGACCACGCGAGCAGTCATGTACGTGCAATACGGCTGCCTGCGCCGGTCGGTGGGCGAACCGGGATTGAGTAGACGCAGACCCGTGCCCGTGGTGGTGTCCCACGGGATGTGGCTGTGACCGAACACCAGGACATCGGTGTCGGGGTACGCGACCGACATCCGTTTTTCCCGACCCCCTGACGCGCCGGTCTCATGAGTGACGGTGAAACGCAGCCCGCTGAGGGTCACATCGGCCCGCTCGGGCATGCGCGACCGCAGATCAGGGCCGTCGTTGTTCCCCCAGCACGCGATCAGTCGTTTCGCCCGGCGCTCGAGTGCTTCGAAGCTTGCCAGGTCGACCCAGTCACCGGCGTGGATCACCACATCGGCCCGGTCGACCTCGTCCCACACCAGCGCCGGAAGGTCTTTCGCGCGTTTGGGGATGTGGGTGTCGGCCAGCAGCAACAGTTTCACGACCACAGTTCTACCGGTCGAGGCGCCAGGCCGCAGCCGCCTCATTCGCGTCGCGCAGGATCTCCGCGCGATCCTCCTCGAGGACAAAACCGCGCGCGATCGCCTCGTCGGCGGCAGCCGTGTACTGCTCGAGATAGGCCTCGGGTGAGCCGTACATCGTGGTGAGTTCAGACGGGGACAACGGGACGGTGGACCCGAACAGCTGGCAGATCCGAGATGCCGTGGCCGTGCTGAATCCGCTGAGGACCGACGTCGGGACCTCCACGCTCGGAGTGCGCACTCCCCCGACGACGTTGCCCACCGCATCGGTGACGAACCGCGGAGTGGGTCCGGTGTCGTCCACCGCCATCTGCTCGGCGGCAGGCGGCTCGCGCCCGTCGCTCACCCAGGCGTCGAGATGACTCAGGGCGGCCCGCACGACAAAACGTTGCTGGCCGTCGTTGACCGCGGTGGGACATCCGAGGAACGACTCGAAATCGCCGATCTGGAATCGGTCGGCGTGCGCACTGCCTGCGACTTCCCACAGTCGCAGTCGGGCCGAATCAGCTTGTCGGGCAGGGTGGTACCAGAGATGCCCCAAGATGTCGGTCTCGGTTTGCACGAGGATCACCGGGACGTCGAGATCGTCGCGGATTCGCACGGCTGGTGCCCCCAGAGCGGCGACGAGATCGATGGCCCGGCCAGGTTCCCCGAGCGGCATGGGGGCACCTGCCCGGCTGTGGATGACAAACCCGTCGACGAGACGGTCGTGCGGCTGGACGCCGTTCGCATACGTGGTCATGGCGAGCGCGGACTGGGACTCACCGACCGCCAGCACCCGCTGGATGTCGAGGTGGGCCAGCGGGGTCGCAGAGCCGTTTCGCAAGGTGTCGATGATCCTGGAGAAGATCGAATAGCTGTACCCGTCGCCGGGGTGATGCAGGCCGCCGTACCGCTCCGGGTCGGCACCGACCAGGCCCTTCGGCGCGCCATCGCCGACGGCCACCGTCGCCGAACCACCCTGAACGCCGGAGAATTGCGCCGACACCCCCACCCAGGCGTATCCGCCCCGGACGATCTCCTCGCTCAGGTAGGTGTAGTCGGGGGCCGCGTCCTGTCCGCTGCTGACGTTCAGCCACTCCACCACCAGCGTGCCGTTGAAGCGCTCGGCGTCGGCGGGCGCTCGCGTGACCACGCGGGTGATGAACTCGGCGTCGTCGACCGGCTCGATGTCGAAACGGCCATCGGCCGGGAGGTCGGCGGCGGAGTACCTCGTCGCCACCCCCGACACCGCGTATTCACCCTCGTCATACCCGGCGCCGGCCAGGTCGGGACCGGGCACCGCCGACATCAGCGACAGGCCGGCACCTCCGCTGAGCACCGCGAACTCGGCGCCCATCAGGCGACCTTCCTGTAGCGACCGGGAGTCATCCTCATTGCTGGTGTCATGTCTCCCCATCCCCTCGTGCCGTGGTGGCCGGCGACCGGCCGATGCGCGAGAGTATCGCGTCGGCGATGGCCTCCGGATGCTCGTCGGGCAGCCAGTGCGAGGCATCTGGGATCTCGATGAACTGATAGTCGCCGCGCACGAACTCGCCGCAACGCTCGGCTCCGGCCCTCGCGATCGCGATGTCGCCCGAACTCCACACGAACGTGGTCGGTACGTCGACGACGGGAACGTCATCGCTCGCCGGGGTCTGAGCGCGGTACCAGTTCAGAGCGGCGGTCATCGCCCCCGGCGCGCTGAGGACCCGCACATGTTGGTCGGCCACATCACTGGGAACCGCATCCCCGAAACCCATCCGCAGCGCAGCGGCATCGTCGGCCAGCAGATTGAACTCGGGCTCGTCCGGTATCTGGAAGTACTCCATGTATCCCGAACGCTCTCGCTGCTCGGGGTCTTCGCTCTTGGCCCACGCGAAAGCTGCGGGGTGCGGCACGGATACAGCGGTCAGCGACGAGATCCGTTCGGGATGCCGCGCGGCCACGGTCCATGCGACGGCAGCTCCCCAGTCGTGTCCCACGAGATGCACGGTGTCCAGCCCGAGTGCGTCACAGATCGCGATGACGTCCGCGACGAGTTCGTCGAGCTGGTAAGCGTCGACCCCCACAGGGCGGGCGCCGGCCGAGTAGCCGCGCTGATCAGGTGCGATTGCCGCGTAACCGGCGTCCCGCAGCAGGTCGGCAACAGCGCTCCAGGATGCTCGCGATTCAGGGAACCCGTGCAGCATCAGCACAGTCCCGGCCGGCGGTGACTCCGGCCGCGACACCGAGATGTCGAACGTCAGATCACCGACGGTCACCTGCTCCGGCGTGGTCCCGACTCCGTCTGCCCCATTGGTCACCTGCGGCAGTCTACTGAGCACGCTCCGTCCCACCAATGATTTGCACAGTGCAAACACTCTGCGAAAGCGGTTGCGCCACTTGATACTCAGACGCGGGATTCTCGTTGACAGTGCCGCGCTGCTGTGAACTAATGACGGAACAAATGTGACGTGGGTCGCATCGATGGACGGTGCGTGCACCGGCCGTGATCGGGGAGCGAACATGCGGGCAGCTGTGGTCGACACCGGAACGTTCTCGGTGTGCGAGGTCGACGATCCCACGCCCGGCCCCGACGATCTGATCCTCGCGGTGAGCGCGTGTGGCATCTGTGGATCAGACATCAAGACCGCCCCCTTTCTGCCCGCCGGCACGATCATGGGACACGAGTTCGCCGGCACCGTTGTCGCTGCCGGGCGCGATGTCGCCGCTGGGTGGCAAATCGGCACACCGGCGACCGCGATGCCCGTGAGCGGTTGCGGCACATGCCTTTCCTGCGTGTGCGGGGACGTGGCCCGATGCACGCGGGTCGAGGCGTTCGGCCTGGGTGGACGTGCCGGCGGATTCGCGGAGTACATCCGGGTCAGCGCCCGCGAGACGGTTCGATTCGACGGCGCACCCACCGCGGTCGGAGCGGTCACCGAGCCTCTTGCCGTGGGGTTGCACGCCGTTGCCCGCGGGGCCATCAAGCCCGGCCATCGTGTGCTGATCGTCGGCGCGGGGCCGGTCGGTGTCGCCATTCTGCTCTGGGCGGTCCGTCAAGGCGTCGACGAGATCGTGGTGTCCGATCCGGTCGCCTCCCGGCGTACCTCAGCGCTTGTCTATGGCGCGTCCTCTGTTGTTGATCCCACCGCTGATCACCCAGGTGAGGGGTTCGACGTCGTCTTCGAATGTGTGGGGTCGCGCGGGATGATCGCCGCCTGCCTCGAATCCGTCGCACCCCGCGGCCGGATCGTGGTGGCCGGAGTGTGCCTCGAAGAGGACGGCTTCATGCCCGTCGCCGGCGTGGTGAAGGACATCGACATGAGCTTCGTCTCGTACTACACCAGGCAGGAGTTCACACTCGCCGCAAAACTGTTGCAGCAAAGCAGGATCGACGTCTCCGACTTCATCACCGGGCGCGGCGGGCTCGACGACCTCGGACGGCTGATCGCCGAACTGGGGTCGCCGTCGAATCAGCAGAAAGTACTCATCGAACCGCAGCAGGTGCTGGTCGGCTGACCGGCACCAGCGAGAACACAGGAGCCATCATCAGCACCCACAGCAAGGTCTCGCTTGTCATCGGCGGCGCCTCCGGAATCGGACTCGCGACCTCTCGACTGCTGGCCGAAGGCGGCGACACCGTTGTCCTGGCCGACGTCAACGCCGAGCAGGCCGCACAGCGGGCAACCGAGATCGGCCAATCGGTCACGTCCAAGCGGCTCGACGTGACGGACGAGGAATCCGTCGACCGCGCCTTCACCGAGATCGTGGCCGAACACGGGCAGCTCCACAGCGTCGTCAACTGCGCCGGACTCACGATCCCCGGCGCCATAACCGACCTGGCCCTGGCCGATTGGCAGACCACTATCGATGTCTGCCTCACCGGGGCGTTCCTGGTGACCAAACACTCGGCCAGACACCTCGCGGACGGTGGGAGCCTGATCACCATCGCATCGCTGAACGGCCGGCAGCCGGGAACCGGCATGGCAGCGTACTGCGCCGCGAAAGCCGGCGTGCTGATGCTGACCGAGGTCGCGGCCCTCGAGCTGGGCGAGCGAAAGATCCGGGTCAACGCGATCTCTCCCGGCCTGGTCGACACCCCACTCGTCGCGGGCCTGGCCCTGGTTCCTGGTCTCACCGAGGACTACATCGAGAACACACCCCTCGGCCGCAGTGGACAACCAGAGGAAGTGGCGGAGATGGTTGCATTCCTGGCCTCAGACCGTGCGTCGTGGGTGAGCGGAGCCGCCTTCGACCTCAACGGCGGCGCGCACACCCGCAGGTATCCCGACATCCTCAAACACGTGGCAGCAATGGGTGTTTGATGGTCAGGCGTTCACCCCAGACCGAGCGATTGGTGGAGATCGTCGAGTACCTGGCCGACCGCCCCACTGACGGGCGCAGCCTGGCCGACATCTCGCGAACCCTGGGGGCCGACAAGGCGACACTGTTCCCGATGCTGACCGAGCTGACGCGGGTGGGCTGGGTGGTCAAGCACCCGACCAAGAAGACCTACCGGCTCGGACCCCGGCTCGCACCCGTGGGTGACTCGGCGCGGATCGCCGTCAACGCGATTGCGCCGGCCCGTAAACCCATGTCGCTGTTGGCCATCGAGTCGGGCAATGTGTGCTGCCTGATCGTGCCGTCTGGTGGCGACCTCGTGGTCGCCGAGGTCGCTCATCCCGAACCGGACGACCGCCCGCTCCTCGGTGTGCGAGCCGGCGACAAGATCACCCATCGGCCGCCGCTGGGTTCGGTCTTGGTGGCGTGGGCCGACGACTTCGCCATCACCGCGTGGTTGGACCGCAATCCCGTTGTCGCCGAGGACTCTAGCCGGTATCGGGCGGTGCTCGACCTCATCCGCAACCGGCGTTTCGCGGTGGAGCAGTATCCGCCCGAGCCCGCAGCTTTCCGAGACATGGCGGTGTCGGCGACCTCCATCGCCTACGGGTCCGGGCGCGCGTCCCGGTTCACCCGCGGCCAGGAGGAACGACTCAACGTCGAGATGCTCGTCGGTGAGATCGACGACGCCCAGCTCTACCGACCGCTCTCGGTCAATTCGCCTGTCTTCGACCGCGAGGGAACGGTCGTCGGGTCGCTGTGCCTGCTCGACGTGCCGGAGGCGATCACCGGTGGCGAACTCCGCGACATCGGACATCGGCTCCGGGACACCGCAGACGACATCACCGCCGAGCTGGGCGGAGTGGTACCGGGGTGAGCACTGCTCGCGATCCGCAGGCGCATACAACGGTCGGGACTGCCGTCATCGGAGCCGGATTCTCCGGCATTGCAGTGGCTCTGAAGCTGCAGGCCGCCGGTGAGGGCGATTTCGTGGTCTACGACAAGGCCGACGCCGTCGGGGGTACGATGGCAGGCCAACACGTACCCGGGTGCCGCCTGCGACGCACCTTCCCATGTCTACAGCTTTTCCTTTGCCCAGCAGGTCGACTGGTCCCGGCGCTTCGCGCCCGGTCCGGAGATTCGCGATTATCTACAGCGCTGCGTCGACGAGGCCGGGATCACCGAACGGTTCCGTCTGGGCGTGGGCGTCACGTCGGCAACGTGGCGCGACAATCGGTGGGAACTCGAGCTGACCGACGGTTCCCGGGTGGACGCGCAGGTTGTGGTCTGTGCGACGGGCCAACTCGACATCCCGGCCGTTCCAGACATCGACGGCCTGGAGACGTTCTCCGGACCGGCCTTTCACACTGCGCGATGGCGGCACGATGTCGATCTCACCGGCAAGCGGGTCGCCGTCATCGGCACCGGCGCCAGCGCCGTCCAGGTGATCCCGGCCATCGCAGAGGAGGTCGGACACCTCACCGTCTTCCAGCGCTCCGCGCCGTTCGTGTTCCCCAAACCGGACGGTTCGTACGGTCCCGGCATCAGCGCGGTGTACCGGCGCTATCCGCTGCTCAGGAGCGCCGCCCGACAACTGATGTGGCTCTACCTCGAGTTCTTCGGAATGTTGTTCTGGCGCTGGCCCCGAATGCTCACCTCTCTGGCACTGATCCACCGGATCATGTTGCGGCACACAGTGCGTGATCCGGACTTGCGTACAGCGCTCACTCCGGACCACCGGATCGGATGCAAACGAATCCTGATCGCGGACGGTTACCACGAGAGCCTGCAGCGTCCGAATGTCACCGTGTCCACCGACAGGATCGTCGGTGTCCGGCCCGGTCGGGTCGAGACCGATGCCGGACCATGTCCGATCGACGTTCTGGTCTTCGCCACGGGCTTTGCCACGTCCGGTTTTGCCGGCGGCGTGACGATCATCGGGCGTGACGGATTGGCGCTGCACGACAAGTGGGCCGGCGCCCCCGAGGCCTACCTGGGACTGTCGGTGCCCGACTTTCCCAACCTGTTCTTCATGTACGGTCCCAACACCAATCTCGGCTCGGGGTCGGTGATCTACCTGATGGAGGCCCAAGCCGACCACGTCGTCGCTGCGGTCAAGCGTCTGCGGCGCGGCGCCGTCCGCGTCCTCGAAGTGCGCCGAAAAGTGTTCGCCGACTTCATGACCGCGGTGCGCACGAGGCAACCGGGCACGGTGTGGGCGTCGGGATGCGACAGCTGGTACAAGCAAGCGGACGGGCTCGACACCCACAACTGGCCCTGGTCCATGTCGCGATACCGGCGGATGACCCGCAGGGTGGGCCCGGACGTGTACGGGGTCTGACTTTCTGGGCCAGACTGTCCTGGGCCCTACTGTTCTTGGGCCCGCCGATCCCTTCTGCCCTCTAGTGCACCGCCGTGCTGGCGATGTCGTAGGAGGTGCCGCGCGCCTCCCGGATCCACAGTTCGCCGGTGCCCGGGGTCGGCCCCTCGGCCACCAGTGCACGCTTGAGCACCTTGTTCGTCGCGGTGGACGGCAGATCGTCTGCCACGCGCACGTAACGAGGCCACGCTTTGGGCGACAGGTCGGGCTGGGCCGCCAAGAACTCCTCGAACCGCTCCGGGGTGAGCGTGGCGTCGTCCTGCAACACGATGGCGGCCATCACCTGGTCGCCGACCGCGACGTCGGGAACCGCGTACACGGCAACCCGATTGAGTTCTGGGAGCCGCAGTAAGATCCGCTCGATCGGTGCGGCAGCCATGTTCTCTCCGTCGACGCGCATCCAGTCAGCGGTGCGGCCGGCGAGGTAAATCCACCCATCGGCATCGCGGTAGGCCAGATCTCCGGACCAGAACATTCCGTGACGCATCCGGTCCTCCGTGGCGCCGGGGTCGTTGTAGTAGCCCGAGAAGAACCCTGCCCCTTCGAGGTTGACCAGTTCACCGACCGCCTCATCGGCATTGGCCAGCGCACCCGATTCGTCGAACTGCGCCACGGCACATTCTTCGATGGTGGTGGAGTTGTAGATCGCGACCCCCGGAAAGCCCTTGCCGATCGACCCCAGGGGGGTGCCCTCTTCGCGGGTGATGATGACAGCACTCTCGGTGGAGCCGAAACCGTCCCAGACGGTGCAGCCGAAACGCCGGCCGAACTCGATGATGTCGCGGTCGGTCGCCTCGTTGCCAAAGGCCACCCGGAGTTGATTGTCTGCATCGTCAGGCCGCTCTTCGGTGGCCAGCACGTACGCCAATGGCTTGCCGACGTAGTTCATGTACGTTGCGCCGTACCGCCGGATGTCGTCGACGAACCGCGACGCCGAGAACGTGGCCGGAGCCATGGCGGCCCCGGCGTTGACGGCCACACTCCAGCCGGCGAGCACAGCATTGGAATGGAACAGCGGCATAGAGAGGTAACACGTGTCGGCCGGACCCAGTTCGTACTTCTCCGTGAGCATCTGACCGGCGAACAGCACCATCATGTGAGCCACTTGAACCGCTTTGGGATCACCGCTGGTTCCCGAGGTGAAGATCATCATGAAGGTGTCGGTGACCTGCGCCTCGTGGTGCGGGACAAGAGGTCCCGCGTCACGCTTGAGCTGGGTCCACTCCGCCGCGTCCGTGGTGAACACCCGCACGCCCGGCAGTGACAGACCGTCCAGGAGTGGCAGGTGTTCGGCGTCGGTGATCAGGATCTGGCAGTCCGCACGCACGATGTCGGCAACCAGTCCCGGACCCCGCCGGGTGTTGTTGATACCGCACAGGACGTAGCCGCCCAGACCTGCAGCCGCCATGGCGCTGAGCATGTCCGGGGTGTTGGCCAGCAGCACACCCACGTGCAGGGGGCGCTCCTTGTCGGCGACGCCGATCAGCGCCGATGCCTGCGCTTCGGCGTCGGCGATGTGTTCGCTCCAGGTCCACGTCTGGTCGCCGTACTTCACCGCAACATTCGTGTCGTCAGCGCGTTGGCGGAGAAGTTGCTGAATCGTGTCGGCCATCGTTACCTCGATCTGTTCGGAACTGGTCGTTTGTCGGACTCGGCTGCGGCGTCAGCCGGCGGCCACGGGTTCGGCGGCAACGGAGGACTTTTGCCGGGGTTCGTCGTTCGCCGGTGTCGCAAGGTGTCGGCGGAGAAACGAGATCTGATGGGCCACGGCCGATTCGAAGCAGTCCTGACCGGGCCACACACCGAAGTGGTCGCACGGATAGTGGCGCACCTCGGCTCGCGCCGTGAACGCCGCCTTGCCCGCGGCGTGCGGCGGTGCACTGCGGTCGAAGTCCGCCACCTGCACAAGCACCGGGCACCGCACATCCTTGGCGGACTTGTCGGCCCGGAGGCGACCCAGCTCGAGCCCGATGCTCGCGTCGATCTCGTTGCGCCAGGTGGGCCCCGCGATGGTCATGTAGTCCGCGTAAGAACCGTCCAGTGTCAGAGCTGCGACCTCGCCCGGGCTGCCCACGATCGGCATCATGACCCCGGCGCCGCCTCGCAGACCTGACATGCGACTGCGCACGCCTGCCGCAGTGGATTTCGCGATGGCCGACACGGGATGGTGTGCGAAGGCGAGCCGGCCGGCGGCAGCGCCGTTCACCAGCGGCGTGAGCGAGACGACCGCACAAACGTCGTCGCGGCCCGCGGCCGCGGTCAACACGTGCCCCCCGGACAGCGAGACCCCCCACAGCACAATCCGGTTCGGATCCACACCGGGGAGGGCGGCCGCGGTTGTCATCGCGGCGCGGTAATCGTCGATCTGGCCGCTGATCGACACCGTCTGCCGCGGTGAGCCGTCGGAGTCGCCGAACCCGCGGTAGTCGAACGCCAAGACGTCCATGCCTGCCGCGGCGATCTTCTCGGCGAATGGCGCCAGCCCGGAATCCTTCGTGCCGCCCAGACCGTGCGCCATCACCACCACCGGCCGGCCGGCCGGACCATCGAGCGCGTCAGCGGTCGCGGTGAAGTGCCACGCAGCGCAACGGGTTCCGCCCGACTCGAAGCTGACGTCGGTGAAGGTGTTCTCAGCTGAGCTCATCTGGAGGCCACCCCCGCCCATGCCGGCGCACCCAATTCTCGGGCGCGGCGCAACCCCGTCGGCAATTCCTTCACCCTCATGTCGTGCTCGTAGATGAAGAAATCGACCTGCTGCGTGTGCCGCGGACGATCGAGCATGTGGCCGGTGTACTTCTGCTGGTCGCTGATGATGACCTCTTCCATTTCGGCCACCGGCGGCAGCCGGTAGCGACCGGCCGCGTACGCCGCGACGAGGCGGGACTGGCACTCGACAAACGGGAACAACGTGGGTGTCGACTGGGCGAATCCGACAAACGCCAGATCATCGATGCCGGGCTTGAACATTCGCTTGTACAGCGGGATGTGGTTGTCGGGAGCACTCACGAAGTCCTCGTCGAAGAACGGGAAGGTGATGTTGTACCCCGTGGCGTAGACGATGATGTCGAAGTCGGACTGTGTGTTGTCGTCGAAATGCACTGTGGCCCCGTCGAGGCGACTGACGTTGGGCTTGGGGATGACATCGCCCGACCCGAGCCGCAGCGGCAGTTCCACCGACTGCGTCGGATGCGCCTCGAAGAACTTGTGATTGGGAGTGGGCAGCCCGAAGTTCTCCGGTCGCCCCGCACTGAGCGGCTGGCCGAGCTGCACCAGCTTTCGCTGCCATGACAGCGGGATGTGGGGACTGGTTTTGAAGTACTTGTCCGCAGGTCGGCCCGCGATGTACTTGGGAACGATCCAGGCACCGGACCGGGTGGAGAGTGTCACATGGTTGCTCAATGCCTTCGACGACAGTTCCACCGCGATGTCGGCCGCGCTGTTGCCGATACCCACCACCAGGATCCGTTTGCCAGTGAACGAGAGCGGGGTCTGCGGATCGACGTAGTGGTGGGCGTGGATCGACTCACCGGTGAACTCGCCGGGGAAATCCGCCATGCGCGGGTCCCAGTGGTGCCCATTGGCAACCACCAGGAAGTCGAACAGCCGCGTCTGCCCGTCCTGCGTCTGCAGTTCCCAGCCCCCGGAGTCCAGACGCCGGGCATGCTTGACGCCGTTCTCGAACTCGATGTTGTCCTTGAGGTCGAACGCCTCGGCATAGTTCTCGAGATACGACTTGATCTGCGTGTGGTGCGGAAAGTCCGGGTAGTGCTCCGGCATCGGGAAGTCACGGAAAGACAGCCGGTGTTTCGAAGTGTCGATGTGCAGCGAGCGGTAAGCGCTACTGTGCCCGTTGGGGTTTCCGAACGCCCAGTTGCCACCGATCCGGTCGGACATTTCGAAGCACGTGTACGGCACGCCGTAGTCGGCCAGCATCTTGCCGGCGGTCAGACCGCTGATTCCGGCGCCGATGATGGCGGTGGTGGGTCCTGGCATAGCGGCTCCTAGCGAGCGAAGTAGACAGAAACTAGAACCTGTTCACACGGAGAGTACACAGAATCGAGAATCTGTCTACGCGTTTTGGTACGTTTGCCCCTGCCCGGCCGACAACAGCGAGGACCCATCGCCCGTGACCGACACCGCCGATACCCGCAGTGTGCACGACCGGCTTCTCGATGCCGCCGAACAGTGCCTGGCTGCCAAAGGCATTCGCGCGACCACCGTGCTCGAGGTCGCCGAGGTGGCCGGTGTGTCGCGGGCGTGGCTCTATCGCCACTTCCCGGATAAATCGGCGTTGCTGGGCGGCGCAATCGTCCGATTGAACGAGACCTTCTGGGCGGATTCGCACTCCACACTGGCCGAGGTGGAGGGTTTCGACCAACGGGTGGCCGCCGGCGTGCGCATCGGCCGCAGCGCATACGACGCTCCCGGAGCCTTGTTGATGAAGTTGCGGGTCAATGAGCCCGAGGAGTTCGCCGCCTGTGCGGGCGCGGGCGTGCAGGGTCTGGTTCCCGACCTCGCCGCGTTCTGGCGGCCCTACCTGGAGATCGCCCAGGAGAAGAACGAACTCCATCCCGACATCGACATCGTCGAGGCCTCTGAATGGGTGGCGCGTTCGCTCATCAGCATCGCGACCGTTCCCGGCGACACACTCGACCCCGACGACGACGCGGCCGTGCTGAGGTACATCCGCCGGTACGTGCTGCCCGGCTTGCAGTCCGGCCCGACCTGAGACAATCCCGGCGCCTCCGCTGCGACCGGACAAAACGAGGAGTTCTTCATGTCGAAATCTGTCCTGGTTGTCATCGGCGTGGGCGGCATGGGTGAAGCGATAGCGAGGCGCCTGGGCACCGGCCGTCCGGTTGTCCTGGCCGACTTCGACGTCGACAGACTCGAATCGCTCGGAGAATCTCTGCGACACAATGGGTACGACGTGCACACCCAACAGGTTGATGTCAGCGACCGCGAGTCACTGAGTCGCCTTGCCGACTTCGCCCTCGGCTTCGGCTCGATCACCGCGCTCGTTCACACCGCCGGCCTCTCCCCCGCTCAAGCCCCGGCCAATCGGATCATCGAGGTCGATCTCGTCGGAACTGCGCTGTCGCTGGATGTGTTCGGCAGTGTGATCGAGGAAGGTGGCGCCGGCGTCTACATCGCCAGCGTCGCCGGCCATATCCTCGGTGCCGCGGTCGACGAAGAAGCAGCAAAGATACTTGCGACAGCGCCCGTCGACGAATTGTCCGCAGCCACAATCCTCGACATCACGGGCCTGCCGGACGATCTGACCCGGGCCCTGACCTACGGCTACTGCAAACGCGGCAATCAACTACGGGTCCAGTACGCCGCGCCGGCATGGGCTCGGCGCGGTGCCAGGGTGAATTGCATCAGCCCCGGCGTCATCGCGACCGCCATGGGCTGGGCCGAGTTCAACGCCTCGTTTGCACATCAGGCGTACGAGGCGATGGTGAATCAATCTGCGGCCGGCCGTTTCGGCACCGCCGAAGACGTGGCTGCCGCTGCCGAGTTCCTGCTCGACCCGGCGAAGGCCGGCTTCATCACCGGTACCGACATCCTCGTCGACGGAGGCGTTGTCGCCGGGGTCAAGAGTGGCGAATTGTTGTTGGGGTAGATACTCCGGTCGAGAGATCTGCGCCCGGCGACCGTCGACTCAGTCTGTCCATCCGTGGGGCCGTGTGGTGAATGTTTGCCCGTATTGGGTTGTCCAGGTGATGGTTCCGTCAGCGTGCATACGCGCCATCCAGTAGCCGAGTGTTTTGCGTTTGTGGTCGGGGCGGCAGATGGCGCCGAGGTTTTGTTCGATGGTCCAGCCGCCTGACCGGGGGTCGGCATGGTTGAACGGGATGATGTGGTCGATTTCGCATTCGGATGCCGGTGTGGAACATCCTGGGGTGCGGCAGGTGCCGTCGCGCGCGATGATCGCCTCGCGTAAGGCTTGTGATGGTTGGTAGGTGAGTGCGCCTGGTGGTGGTTCGGGGAGTCCGCCGTGGCCGTCGGGTGGAAGTAGTCCCGGTGGCGGGGCGGTGATGCCGGGTTGTCGGTGTCGGCCGCGGGCGAATTGGTGGGCTTCTTTGTAGAGCCTTGCCAGGTGGCGTCGGCGGCGAGTTCGCGTGCGAGGGCGGGGTCGATGACGCCGTATCCGTCGATGGTGGGGACTTGTCCGGTCAGGCCGGCCAAGGTGGCTGCGTCGGTGTGGATTTTGACCATCGGCTTGGGTGGGGCGGGTAGGGGTTCGCGGTGCTTTTCGGGGCATTGGTCGCGTTTTGCAGGTGCAGTCGAGGTGCGTGTGTCCGCGCATAACGGCAACGAAGGCGTCGGCGCGTTGCTGGTTGGGTTGGCGGCGGTCGCGACTGCACACGGTGCCGGTGACTGCGGTGATTTGTGCGTCGAGTTCGGCGGCTTCGGCTGCGGTGATGGTCGCGGAGATATGGGCAAGGCCGTTGAGGTCGCGGGAGGAGCGGTAGTCGCGGTGCGGTTGCATCGCTTTGCGTCGTTCCGCTGCTCCGTCGGGGTCGGCAGCGATGACCATGCGGTCGAGTTCGTTGCGGAGTGCGGATCGTGAGAGTCCCTGCTGGGCAATCAGTATGGCTTCGGGTTCGAGTTGTGACACCAGTTCGTCACTCAGGGCTTGGAGTGCGGTGACGATCTCGCGGACGTGGGTGAATCCGATGTCGCCGGCTTCGAACGCTGCACGTGTTTGGTGGAATCGGTCGCGCAGTTGTAAGCCGTTGTCGATGTAGACGCCGGCCATCGTGCGTGAAACATTCAGCAGCATCGACACTTCGATGACTGGGATGCGTGCGGCCTTGTCCAGGTCGCCTGATACGGCCAGTTCTTCATTCACCCGCAGCGAAGCCAGCTCGACGACGTCGGCGATCGTCTGCGCGAACCGGCGGTTCTCCTCGCGTGGAACAGTTCTCAATCCCTCGGCCAACTGCGTGACTCGAGTTCCCCCCTCGACCAACAACATACGACCAGCTTAGCGACAGGGTCTGACATTCTGCGCGGATCGATTTCGTTGTTGCACAGCGGTTGCCGGTCTCCGGGTTACCGCAGTTGCAATCCGGCGATAGGATCGGCAACCGCACAATGCGGACCCAACTCCCGCCAAGCGCGTGAACTACATGGACCGCAAACAGGTCGCCCGGGGCGATCACACCGATCCACACCGCGATGAACGCAGAGGCCGCCCGGGGTGGGTGAGAAGCGTTCCGCGACTCCGCGCTGGGCAACAACACCCGAGTGCCGCACTTGCTTCAACCGATCCTGGTAACGATTCACACCCATTCCTGGAGTCCCCTCCCGAGCTCCGGCAAGTCATCCACACCACCACCTCGATCGAGTCACTCAACTATCGATTGCGCAAGATCATCAAGAACCGCGGCCACTTTCCGAACGACGCGGCAGTCCGCAAACTGCTGTGGCTGACCATTCGCGACATCGAGGACAAACGAGCGTCCCAACAACTCCAAGAACGCGGCATAAAGCAGTCCCTTGGGCACTCGCGATGGCCTACTCAGAACACATCAAACCCTACCCAAACTGACGAACAGAAACGCAAAGATGAAGCAGGAGTGGCGTTCTTACGCAATTATATTGACAAGCTCCCCGCCGAATCAGCTCAGCTCGCGCTGGCCGCCGCGTGACGGTTCCGGATCAGGGGCAGGTCCGCGATGGTGACAAATCCCGGTGGTGCGGCGACCACTGCAGCCACCGAGTTGACGGCCTGGCTGGCCGTGGCGACGCTGGCCGCGTTCACGTGTTCTGCCAGGGAGACATCACGAACGAAACTGGCCAGTGTGACGATGTGGGCCTGAGCCGATGGGGTGCCCTCGAGTGTGATCGTCCAACCATGCTGAGGCGCGGGCCAATTCGAAGGCGGGCGCTCCCCCACCGTCCACACGGCCTCCACCTCGACGCGGATGTGTCCCGCTGAGCGACCGATCCACCGCCACCACTGACCCGCCACCGTGCCGGCCTTGAGCGTACGACCGAAGACCTCGTGGTCGACGGACGCCGGGATCACCTGCAGGTCGGTCACCACCTCGTCCAGGTCGAGGCCCAGAGCGTCGCCCACAAGCCACACCTGTTCCCGGAACAGATCACTGGTGAACTTCAGGCTTTCGCATTTCGGTGTCACCTCCCCGACCGGACTTCCGAACCTCATCTGGTCGAACGTGATCTCCAGACTTTCGTACACCGACCAATCGGCGCGCTCCTGAATTTTCACGTTCGTGATGTCGCGCGTCAGCCCGGACAACGCCAAAGGCATCACAACACCGAGGTTGCCGGGGTTGAGGCCCGTGCCGTGAAATGACGTTCCGCCCGCCTCACGGGCCTCGCGCAGGCGATCTTTGTCGGGACCATCAGCACGCGCGGTGTGAAAGCCTAATGATGTTGTCACGACGTTCTTCCCGGACGCCAAAAGGGCGCACACGTCATCGATTGACGGACTACGGGGTGTGTAGAGGACACAATCGGCGTCCGACTGCACCACTTCGTCGAGGCTGGTGGTAGCGGTGACGCCCACGGCCGATCGGCCGGCCAACACACCGGCATCGACACCATGCTTGTCGCTCGAGTACACCCTGACACCGGCCAGTTCGAGATCGGGATGGTCGAGGATGCCGCGCAAGGCCTCGACACCCACTGCCCCGGTGGCCCATTGGATCACGCGCGTCTTTCCCTCGGCTGCGCCTGGCATCAGCCGACCTTCAGCTTGTCGGGGATCCGGCTGCCAACGCGATGGTGCCGAGATCGCGAATCGCAGCGCACGATCGCGCCACCATCGCCGCAAACATCCGGTCGCCACGATCGGTGCGACTTCCGTATGCGCACCCGAACACCGACACCAGTGGGCCCTGGACCATCGCGAACCGATAGTCGTCCCAGCACGTATCGAGGTCGTAGTCGGTCACACCCTGAGTCACAAGCGCTTGGTGGTAGTCGGCGACCAGTGCCGATTCGTGCGCGCCCCGCTGCTGCGGTGAGAGGCTGGTGCCCAGAAAGTATGCGAGATCGCGTGCCGGCAGCGCCAAACTCAATGTCTGCCAATCGATTGCCGACACCCCCGGCCCGCCGTCCGGAGGAAAGAGCAGATTGTCGAGCCGATAGTCGCCGTGCACCAGACCGAAGCGCTCGGCTCGTCCCAGCGTCCAGGCCTCGCAGACGTCCACGCATTCCCACAACGTCCGGCGATCCTCCTCGGCGATCAGGTCACCGAGCGCCTCGACGAAGATCTCCGTCGCAGGACCGTAGAGTTCGGCCATCATCTTGGCATCGTCGGGGCCGTTGATGGACATCCCATCGATGTCGAGCAGAATCGGGTCGCACCACCGGGGGCCGTGGAGGCCGGCGAGATTGATCACGGCATCGCGCGCCTGATCCACAGTGCAGCCTGCCAGCTGATCGCCCTGCTCGGCCGGGCTCATGTCTTCGAGCAGCAGCGTGAAGTCCGCACCGGTTTCCGATGACGCCGAGTAGAAGCAACGCGGTACCCGGATCGCGACGGTGTCGGCGATCAGAGTGTAGAACCTGACCTCAGAACGGTAGACGCCCGCGAGCATCTCTCGGGTCGCCGGGTCTGACGCCGGCAACTTCGCGAGAAGCCGTTCCGGCACATCATTTCCGGTGAGGCTCAACCGGTAACACGTACCGATCTGGCCCGTCCCGACCGCTGTGGCGTCTACCGACTCGACCTCCCGGCCCAGCGCTGCCGACACCCAGCCGGCGGTCAGATCATCGGCGGACGTCACGATCTCGGTGATCACGGAAAGGCCCTTCCGGGGTTGGCGGGCAGGCGGTCGAATCGATCACCCGGGCGGATGGAGCGCCAGGCATCGAGTACCGGCGCGAGCTCGGTCGGGGTGGCCCCGTGCAGGATCACACTGTCGGCGCCGGCGTTGAACTGGTCTGCGATTCGGTTGGCGCACTGGGCCGCATCGCCGGTGGCCGAGGCCGCAAGCCAATGATCGGGAAGCAGGGCGCTGATCCTGGTCAGGTCGTCGACTGTGCCCACGGCGTCGAATGCTCCCGAAAAGCCCTGAACAAAAGGATCATTCCGGAACCGCTCCAGGTCGGCCAGATCCCAACCGTTCGACCTGACCAGTACCTCCCCGTAACCCTGCAGATAGGTTGCCAGCCGACCGACGAGTTTGCGAAGACGCAGCTCCTCAGGAATTGATTCCTCGACGGTGGCGAGCACCGACCAAATCCGGATCGCCGCTGGATCCCGGCCGCTCTCGGCCGCCGACTCGCGGATGATCGCCACCGAACGTTCGAGTGTCTCATCGCTGAAAAACGTATGCAGCACAACGCCGTCCGCAATCCGACCCGCCAGTTTGAGGGTCTGATCACCGATCGCCATCAACATCAACGGGATGTCTTCGTCGAACGACGCATCCTGCATCAGGAACGGATACTTCCCCGCCGGGCCATCGTGTCCGACAACCGCCTCGCCCTTCCAGAGGGTGCGGTAGATGCCGGCCGCGTCTTCCATCTGTGCGGAGGTCACCCGGGGAACACCCATCACATCGAACAGGAGATTGAAACCCCGCCCGAGTCCGAGCGCATAGCGACCGCCGGTGAGCCTGTGCATCGACGTTGCCATCGTCGCCGTCACCAGCGGATGCCGGGTGTTGTGATTTGTTGCCGCGGTGGCGATCCCGATGTGCCGGCTCACCGCACCCGCGGCGCCGGCCAGCACCGCAGCATCTTTGACGTTGAACCGTTCGGACAGGAAGACCGAGCCGAGACCCAGCTTTTCCGCCTGCTGAACCTCGTCGACGAGATCGCGCGGGCTCGCAGAGTGTCCGGCCAGCCCGTAGCAACCCAATTCGGGAAACTCGACGCCGGCAACGGCCCGTTCGACGGACATTTCGGCCCGGTCGGCGGTCGTTACGGCCCGGTCGACGGCCTTTTG